>DAHVRJ010000055.1:0-5666 GCA_027322505.1 Demequinaceae bacterium | reverse complement strand
GGCAATCCCGGTCCGGTAACGGTAGATGATCCCTTCCAGCACCTGACGGTGATCTCGAAACGGCCGGCCCCGACGCCCATCTGAGGACGGCAGCAGCGGCTCGATCAACTCCCACTGGGCATCGGTCAACAACTCAGTTCGTGACACGCCCCAAGCGTTCCAGCGCGGTCAGCGAATATTAGGGAGACACGCCCTAGCCCGCGGGGCACAATATGGGTATGCGCATAGTTATTTTGACCGGGGCCGGAATTTCAGCGGAGTCAGGGGTAGCAACGTTCCGAGACGCGGATGGACTGTGGGAGGGGCACAACGTTCAAGAGGTCGCCACGCCCGATGGTTTCTTGGCCAACCCCGATCTAGTGCTGCGGTTTTATGACGAGCGACGCGCGAACTTGGCAACGGTGGAACCGAACGCTGCGCATCTGGCATTGGCCGAGTTAGAACAGCGCCTTGGTGACGACGTGCTGGTTGTTACCCAAAATGTGGATGACCTGCACGAACGCGCTGGGTCAAAAAACGTAATCCACATGCACGGACAGCTGCGCAGCGCGCTGTGCATGGCATGTGATGAGCGGTTCACTTGGGATGCACCCATGGCGAACGATCCAGCCTGCCCGGGGTGTGCCGTCCCAAGTTTGCGTCCCGACATAGTTTGGTTCGGTGAGATTCCGTACCGAATGAATGAAATCCAAGATGCGCTACTTGCCGCAGATGTGTTTGTCGCCATCGGAACCTCCAGCGAGGTGTATCCGGCGGCGGGTTTTGTCGCTTTGGCGTCCGAGGTGGGGGCGCGAACCGTCGAACTAAACCTGCACCCCAGCCGCATGAGCTCGCACTTCGACGAAGTGATGGAGGGGCCCGCGAGCGAAGTGGTACCGCGCTGGGTGCGTGAGCTCGCTTAGATCGCGCGTAGACGCTCTTTTTAGCGTCTAATGTGACGCGTGCGCAGCGCATAATCCAGATTTTCATACCCGGGGGAGTATAATCGCGGTCAAGATCTGCGCACGGGATTAAGGAGCATGTAAATGTTGAAACCTGATGCCGCTAATTCGAAGGCCACTTCGGAGCCCACCGCGTCCGCTGATGCCGCGCCCACTCACACCGCGCCCGTTGACACCGCGCCCGCTGATACCGCGCCGGCCGACGCTGCGGCCAGTCCGCGTGCGGAAATGCAGATGAGCGCGGCCGAGCGGGCCGCTGCGCAGCGCGCAGTTGTTAACCGTTTGCGGCGGGCGCAGGGGCAACTGGCCGGAGTGATCCGAATGCTCGAGGAAGAGCGGGAGTGTCACGACGTAATCACGCAGTTAGCTGCCGTGGCAAAAGCGCTGGATCGGGCCGGATTCACTTTAATTGCAGGCAACTTACAAGAGTGCTTATCCGATACGGGTGAAAACCGCGCTGAGCGACTGGCGCAGCTCGAGAAAGCCTTTTTATCACTCGCATAAACGTTTTAGGCAGCAAAAAGCCCGGTCCCGAACACGCTGCCCGGAACCGGGCCTAAATGAGAAAACTAAAGCGTCAGCCTTTTTAGTCCTGCTGCGCGCGGAACATCCACGCTTCCTTTTCCACCTCGGTGGCAATTCCTACGAGCATGTCATGGGTCAGCGGGTCGGGCTTTTCAATGTCGGGGAGCTGTTCGCGAATACGGTTCGATACCTGCTGGAGCTCCTCAGCCATATAGGCAATGACCTTGTCATCGCCCTGGGGGCCGGCGTCGATTCCGCGGACCTTGGAGGTCTTCGTTACCTCGTCGGCGCGACCATCGGCAGGGGTTCCCACGGCTACCAGCCGTTCGGCCACGTCGCCGGAACTGCTCCGGGCCAGCGCGACGATGTCGTCGAGGTGGAGGTGCACGGAGCGGAAGTGCGGGCCGTAGAGGTTCCAATGAGCTTGCTTGGCCACTAGGGATAGATCAATGAGGTCCACAAGCGTGGACTGCAACGCCTCACGCACTTCAGGAGTGCTGTCGGGTTTGGTTGCCATTTGGTAAAACCTCCTGTGTTCCGATTGTCGTTCCCTAGCCTAGAACACACCAGCTTGTTGTGCCCGTCGAGCAGGCAGGTTGCGTAAACACAGGCCAACGGGCATCAATGGAAAGCCGCTGTGCCTTAAGGGTTACAGTTAAAGCGGTGGGTACGCACACTGGTGAAAGTGATTGGTTCGCACCGCAAAATTCAATTCCCGCGACCCGCTAAGTTCAAGACGTTTTGCCTTCCAGGTACCGCGTCATCACATGCGCCTTGTTTGGGAGCGAGCAAGTCTTACAAGGCCTTCGAACGCGACCAGGAGAAGAATGTCAGCTCTCAGCCACGCAACGCCGCGCCTGAACACTAAGCAGCACAATTTTGTAAAAGATTTCATCGAGTTGCGCCGCAAAGTTACCGCGCAGGGATATATGCGCCGGCGGTACTTTTACTACTGGGCCGCATTCCTTGGTATTGCAGCGATACTTGCCGGCCTCGGCGTCGCTTTCGTCTTGGTGTCAGACAGTTGGTGGCAACTACTTATCGCGGGCTTGCTGGCAATTACGCTCACCCAAATTGCCTTCTTAGGACACGACGCGGCGCACATGCAGATTTTCAAGTCGGGGCGAAAAAACGAGTGGGCGAGCCTAATCCTGGCCAACGTCTTGGTGGGCCTTAGTTACGGGTGGTGGCAAGACAAGCACTCGCGCCACCATGCAAACCCCAACGTTAAGGGCAAAGACCCCGATATCGATATGGACGTCATCGCCTTCACCCCCGAGAAGGCCGAAAGCGCAAACGCCTTCATGCGGTGGTGGTATAAGCGGCAGGGCTACCTGTTCTTCCCCCTGGTGTGCTTGGAAGGAATCAACCTGCACGTCCAAAGCTTTCGCGCCCTTTTTCAGCCCGGTGGCTCGCGGCACCGCTGGCTGGAACTCAGCCTCTTGACCCTGCGCGTAGGCGGAATCATCTTCGTTGCGTTTTGGTTCTTATCTCCGCTCATTGCTGCTAGCTTTCTGGCGGTCCAACTTGCCGTATTCGGTTTTTACATGGGATGCTCCTTCGCTCCAAACCACAAGGGCATGGAAATTTTGCCCAAAGACCTAAAGGTGGATTTCTTCCAGCGACAGGTACTTACCTCCCGAAACATCAGCGGAAGCCCATTTAAGGATCTGCTTTTTGGTGGCCTGAACTACCAGATCGAACACCACTTATTCCCCGCCATGCCCCGAGTTGCACTGCGCGAGGTCGCGCCGATGGTAAAGAAATTTTGCGCCGAAAAAGGTGTTCGCTACTCCGAGACCACGATGGTGCAGTCGTTCAAAATAGTTGTGGAGTACCTCAATCGGGTCGGATTGGGGGAGCGCGACCCCTTTGATTGTCCGGCAGCTAGCAATCTGCGGATGGTGTCGAGCAACTAGGCTCTTTAGCGAGTAAGTAGCAGGCACCGGTAGCCTAGAGCGCGTGCATACTGCTCAAGATGAACCCCGCCAGTACGACCCGCATGCGATAGAAGAACGCTGGCTGCCCGTGTGGGACGAACTCCAGCCCTTCCGCGCGGGAGATGACGATGGGCGCCCGACTAAGTACATCCTCGATATGTTCCCCTACCCATCGGGCGATTTGCACATGGGTCACGCGGAGGCTTACGCGCTGGGGGACGTGGTCGCACGCTATTGGGTGCAGCGCGGCTATGACGTGCTCCATCCCATCGGATGGGACGCATTTGGCCTGCCGGCAGAAAACGCCGCCATTCAGCGCGGCCAAGATCCGCGGGAGTGGACGCGCGCCAATATTGAGCAGCAAAAAACTTCCATGCGCCGCTATGCCTGCTCTTTCGACTGGAGCCGAGTTCTGGCTACCTGCGAGCCGGAGTACTACCGCTGGAATCAGTGGCTGTTCTTGCAGATGTACAAAGAGGGTCTGGCCTATCGCAAACCCTCACTGGTCAACTGGTGCCCCAATGACCAGACCGTCCTGGCCAATGAACAGGTCGTCGACGGGCGGTGTGAACGGTGCGATACGCCGGTTACGAAGAAAAAACTCACGCAGTGGTACCTGCGCATCACTGACTACGCAGATCGGCTGCTAGATGACCTTAAACAGGTCGAAGACGACTGGCCTCACAAGGTCATTTCGATGCAGCGCAACTGGATTGGCCGCTCCACCGGCGCCGATGTCGACTTCAAAATCGAGGGACGCCAAGATCCGATCACGATTTACACCACGCGCCCGGACACGCTGTATGGCGCGACGTTCTTTGTGGTGGCGGCTGACTCAGATTTAGCTGCCGAGCTGGTGGAAGATGCCAGCGCCGAGGTGAAAGAACACTTCGAAAACTACCTGGCGGAGGTTAAGCACACCACTGAAATTGACCGGCTCTCCACGGAGCGGGAAAAGACTGGCCTGTTCATTGAGCGCTACGCCATAAATCCCGTAAACGGCGAACGGTTGCCGATTTGGGTTTCGGATTACGTATTGGCCGATTATGGCCACGGCGCGATCATGGCCGTTCCCGCCCACGATCAGCGTGACTTGGAATTCGCACTCGCCTTTGACCTGCCGGTGCGCGTGGTACTGGACGTGCGCGATGAGGCGGGAGACGCCGTCCCAAATCCCGCCACATCTGGACAAGCCGCCGATGGTGACGGCGCCCTGATCAACTCCGGACCTCTAAACGGGTTGCTTAAGGACGACGCCATCGCGGCCATCACGGAACAACTCACCCGCGATGGGGTAGGGAAGGCGGCTGTTAATTACCGCCTGCGGGACTGGTTGATATCTCGCCAGCGGTATTGGGGTACACCAATTCCGATCGTGCACTGCGAAGCGTGTGGCGAAGTTCCCGTGCCAGAAGATCAGTTGCCAATTGAACTTCCCCCCGCGGCGGGCCTGGACCTAAAGCCGAAGGGCACCTCGCCCCTGGGCGCGGCCAGTGACTGGGTGAACACGAGTTGCCCGCGGTGCTCGGGCCCGGCCAAGCGCGACGCCGACACGATGGACACGTTCTTCGACTCTTCGTGGTATTTCCTGCGGTATCTATCGCCCCGGAGCGATTAGCGCGCCTTTGATCCACAAGAAGCCAAGCGCTGGGCGCCGGTCGATCAGTACGTCGGCGGGGTGGAGCACGCGATCTTGCACCTGCTGTACGCGCGCTTTTTCACCAAGGTCTTAAAAGACATGGGATATGTCGACTTCTCCGAGCCGTTCAAAGCGCTACTAAATCAGGGCATGGTCCTAATGGACGGGGCCAAGATGTCGAAGTCGAAGGGCAACCTGGTTATTTTCTCCGATGAGTTGGAGCAACACGGCGCCGATGCGCTGCGGGTGACCATGTCATTTGCCGGGCCGCCCGAAGATGACATTGACTGGGCCGATGTTTCGCCCACCGGTTCGGCGAAGTTTTTGGCCCGCGCCTGGCGGGTTTCGAACGATGTCACCTCCCAGCCCGGTGCGGACTTCGCTACCGGCGACCGCGCGTTGCGGCAACTAACCCACCGCACCGTGGCGGAGTGCGCCGAGCAAATTGAGGCCTTCCGGTTCAACGTCGTCGTCGCCCGGCTCATGCAGCTGGTCAATGCCACCCGGAAAGTCATTGATTCCGGTGCGGGCGCCGGGGATCCGGCCGTGCGGGAAGCCGCCGAGGCGACCGCGATCATCTTGTCCCTCTTCGCGCCCTATACGGCGGAGGATATGTGGGCG
>DAHVRJ010000047.1:0-2831 GCA_027322505.1 Demequinaceae bacterium | reverse complement strand
GTCCCAACAACGTGGCAGGTATTCCCCAATGCGGTGTCCACCGCGTTGCAATACGCGTCGCTGGACTGGCCGGTCGATAACGGGTGGGTGAACTACAACAGTCTGCAGTTGCTCACCTATTTCGTGACCGTGTTCATCGCTGCGCCGCTAGCAATTATTTCGGGTTACCGGATGTCGGCTGCTTGGCCTGGAGGTCCCGGGCTTAATAAGCGTTTCCCCATCTCAGCTGCGCGGGCGATCCACTACCCGGTCATGGTCTACTACGTAATTTTTATCGTGATTCACGTGG
The DNA here is from genome assembly GCA_027322505.1 of Demequinaceae bacterium. Taxonomy (GTDB): domain Bacteria; phylum Actinomycetota; class Actinomycetes; order Actinomycetales; family JAJYRW01; genus JAJYRW01. The sequence goes on along the minus strand of DAHVRJ010000047.1, from coordinate 2,542 downwards.
CGCTCGTGTTTTTAACCGGCGCGCTGCGCAACCTCAACCACATGTATGCCGCGCGCGATGATGGCTCCTGGATGGGCTTCATAATTTTCCTCATATCGGTGGCCGTAATGGTGGGCGGCTGGTTCGCCAGCCAGGGCATCGTGTTGCGTTCGATTGCTTCGCTAACCGGCAAAGTATCGCGCTAGCCGCGAACAAAGGAGACCTACGCGTGCGCCAAAAAATGAGCCGCCGCATACTGCTGGCCGCCATTGTGGTGATAGTTCTGGCCTGCTTTATCGTGCCATTCACGCTGCTGCGCAACGTTGATGCTTGGTATGGCAGTTTCCTGTTTTGGTCGCTGGCCTCGGTTGTGGTGATCGCCATCAACTGGGTCTTAAGCGCGGACTGGAAGGAATAAGCCGTGCCGATTAAGTGGATCTGGATTGGCATCGCCGCCTACACGATCATCGCCGGAGTAACCGCGTACCTTTCGCGCACCGCGCGCTCCAAAAACATGTCGCACTATTTTCTGGGCGACCGGAAAATGGGCGGCTTCGTCTCCGCGCTCAGTTACAGCGCCACCACCTATAGCGCGTTCATGCTCATCGGGCTCGCGGGCCTGACGTATTCCGGCGGCGTGGGCGCCCTTGGATTCGAACTGATTTATCTATGTGGTGTGACACTCGTTCTCATATTTGGGCCGCGCTTTTGGGCGGTGGGCAAAAAGTATGGGTATGTGACGCCGTCCGAAATGTTGGGCCACCGCTACGACAATCGCGCGGTGTCGGTCGTCAGCGCCCTCACCAGCTGCATTTTCTTGATCCCCTACGCCGCCGTGCAGTTAGCCGGCGTTGGGCTCCTAGTTTCGGGCATGACGAACGGCGCAATGTCGTTTACGACCGGGACCCTGATTGCTACCGTGCTTGCAATAATCTTTGCGCTCATCGCGGGACTGCGTTCGGTGGCGTGGACCGACTCCCTGCAGGCAATAATCATGATTATCTCCGCAACATTCATCGTGGTTTTGGTCGTGAAGCACCTGGGCGGTTTGGGCTCGTTCTTCGATACCCTCACGACGAAACATCCGGGTGCGTTAAGCGTTCCGGGCAATGGATTCTTTAACTTCTCGATGTTCCTCGGACTGACCCTGCCGTGGATGTTCTTCTCGATTTCCAACCCGCAGGTCAGCCAGCGGCTCTACTCGCCGCGCTCCCTAAAACAGTTGCGGCAGATGCTGCTGGGCTTCTTGGTTTTTGGTTTCATCTACACACTGGTGTCGGTGATGTGGGGCTTCGCGGCCGCAATCAAGTTCCCAGATTTGGCCACCGGCGACTTGGCAACGCCCACGCTGCTCGCCTCGGAAATCATTCCGCCTGCCGCTGGCGTGATCGTGATGGTGGGCATCATGGCCGCCGCCGTATCGACAATCGACTCGATCATGTTGACCTTGTCGTCGATGGTGGCGCGCGATGTTGTTGACGGCATCAAGCCGGGCATTTCAGAGCGCCGCCAATTGGCAATCGGAAAATTCGTCTTGCCAGTGATCGCCCTGATGGCCTACGCGTTTGCCCAGCTCGAACTGGATCTAATCGCGGTGCTGTCCGTATCGGCTTCCGCCGGGCTCCTCGTGCTGGTTCCATCCACGATCGGGACGTTCTTTTGGCGTCGGGGCACCGCGGCGGGCGTGCTCACCTCGGTCATCGCCGCGGGCGGCCTGGTTTTTGTGCTGGAACTCACCGAGACGAAACTCCTTGGCCAGGGCAGCGGTGTGTGGGGGTTAGCGGTCTCGCTCGTCCTGTTTATTGGCGTCAGCCTGGCAACCCGGGCGCCCAAAGCACGGGCCACCGAGTTTTTGGAATACTCCCGGTCGCAGCTCAAGCGGCACCGCGTGTTGTAGCGATTTAATCGGCTTGGCGGGCTTAACGGGCTTAACGGGCCTGGCGGGCTTAATCGGCCTCGATTATTTCGCCGTTTCGCGGCAGGCCCGCGTCCGAAAACTTAAGCGGGATAGCGCGGGCGCGGTTGATGTCGGCCGTCGTCATGGCTTGGACGTGGAGGTGGGGCTGCGTGCTATTCCCGGAATTACCGCACTTCCCCACCACGTCTCCGGCCTGCACCTGGTGACCAATTTCGACGACAACGCTGTCCTGCTGCAGATGGCACAGCGCAACCACGCCCGCCCCGGTATCAATCATGACGTGGTTCCCCGCGAGCGCGATCCAGCCTTGCGCCACTCGACGCCGTTGCAACAGGGCGTAGGCGATAGACGGAAATCCGCGGTACGCGGCGTGATCGGCGGCTTCGGCATGGGCTGCCACCACAACTCCGGACACGGGCGCGAGAATATTACGGCCAAATCCAGGAAAGCTCTCAGGCTCCTCCCGGCGAAACATCGAACGCACCGATATGGGAGCAGTGCGTCCCGCAGCATCAACTGGAACAAAATCTATGGCGTACGCGGTGGCGAATAGTTCCGTGCCGTGGCTGGGAACTCGGTTGGCCGGACTGTTTTGCACCAGCCAGCGCCCCGCGAATGGGTACTGCCCGTAAATGGTCATTGCAG
>DAHVRJ010000059.1:0-19611 GCA_027322505.1 Demequinaceae bacterium | reverse complement strand
GTTTTCCTATGGCTGTTGTCGTAGGCTGGACATCCGGGCCTCTAGCTCAATGGTAGAGCTCCGGACTTTTAATCCGTAGGTTGCGGGTTCGAATCCCGCGGGGCCCACAAAGAGAAATCCCCCGGACTGCTGCGGCAGACGGGGGATTTCCTATATCTAGCCACGTTGGCGAAAACCGGGGAGCCGCGCTTCTAACCGCCGTCGCGATTACTATCCAGATACGCCAGAACCGCTAAAACGCGCCGGTTAGAATCATCGTCGGGCGGCAGCCCTAACTTGTCGAAGATCACGCCCGTGTATTTGCTGACGGCCTTTTCGGTAATAAACAACGCTTCGGCAATGGCGGCGTTAGATTTTCCAGCCGCGACTTGTTCCAGCACTTCGTGCTCGCGTTTTGTGAGCGAGGCAACCGGTGTTGCTTCCCGTTTTTGCACCAACAATTGACTGATAACCCGCGGATCCATTGCCGTTCCGCCCGATGCAACCTGGTGCAGAGCATCTAAAAACGCCTCGACGTCTGAAACGCGGTCTTTCAGCAGGTACCCGACAGCACCAGTCCCCTGGCTTAGCAATTCCCGCGCATACAGATGTTCCACGTATTGGCTCAGCACCAAAACTGGCAACTGGGGGTCCCCAGCCCGCGCCTCGATAGCCGCGCGCAATCCCTCATCGGTGAAAGTGGGTGGAAGCCGCACATCAACAATCGCGATATCGAAGTCATTTTCGGCTAAAGCGCGCTGCAAGCTGGGCCCATCTTCCACCGCCGCAGCTATCGTGCACCCGTGTGCTTCAAGCATGTGGATTAACCCGGCGCGCAGCAGCACGTGATCTTCCGCGAGCAACACCCGCAGGGGCTTTTCGCTCAACTTCTCCCGGTGTGCCGCATCTTCCACGTTTATAAGCGTAGTGGGCGGGCAATCATCGGTCACGGCTCATCGCTGCTGGGCTGGGTGGGAATGCAAAGCACAACCTCGGTGGGCCCACCTTTCGGGCTGTTAACGTCAATGGAACCGTCAAACGCATCCAACCGTTTGCGAATACCTGACAACCCACCATCGGGACGGAAATGCGCACCGCCAGTGCCGTCGTCCTTAATTTTTATCTCGATCGCGCCCTTCGAATAGGTGGCTACGACCGCGGTCTTTTGCGCGCCGGCGTGCTTCGCACCATTGGTGAGGACCTCGGCGACCGCGAAATAGGCGGCCGATTCCACCGGCGCAGGAAAACGTTCGGTAAGATTTTTCTGCACCTCAACGTCCCCAGGGGTGGCGAGCGCGAGGGCTTCAATACTGCCGGCGAGCCCGCGGTCCGCCAAGATGGGCGGGTGAATTCCGCGCACCAAATCCCGTATCTCGGTGAGCGCTTCCTGCGTGGATTTCCGGGCACTGGTCACGAGCTTGGTCGCCAGTTTGGGATCGTTTCGCAACGCATTTTCTGCCTGGCCCAATTCCATTGCTATGGCGACTAGGCGGGCCTGCGCACCGTCATGCAAATCGCGTTCTATGCGCCGCAATTCGGTCGCGGAATGGTCCATTGTTTCAGAGCGCGAGCGCTCCAACTTTCCGATCCGTTCTTTCAGTTTTTCCGCGTCACCGGGCCCAATAATCATGCGGGTCATCTCAGACCACGTCCGTAGCAGCCACGGGGAAAGCCAGTAGCCGATGGGGAAAATCAAAAACGCGACGAGCGCGGCAATTGCCATCACAAATCCGACCGTGACGACGAAGAAAAGGTAGGCAACATCACGCCAGCGGGCCGGATCGGACAGGCGCACGCGCAACGTGGCCGGGAACCCAGCTGCGGGATCGATTTTGCGGTATCCGGCCGTGATGGGAACACCCAAAACGTGTTGCGCGACCCCGCGGAAAGTGTTTGTTAGGCGCTCGAGCAGCATCAGCAAAATCCCCCACAGCGCCACGCCAATCCAAATGAGGGCCAGCGCGGTCGAAGCTATGAAAAACCCGATCAGCAGCCAGGCGGGAACGGTCAGAAAAAACAGGAGCCAGGAATACCCGAATAGGGCCGGAAGCCCCGCGGCGGGGCGGGTCGGCAATGTGTCTTGTGATTCGGTAGTCATCGTCACCTTCTTATTCTTGCTTATGGACGGCGAGTGGCGCGGTTTTGCGCTGATCGTTCGGCTGGATCAGGGCTTGGGTGCTGGCGACGACGATGGCGATCACCAGGAATAATTGGATCCGCTCGACTAAGCCGCATGCGGCGCCGAAGGCCCTCATTAGGTCTTGCCACGTGCCCGGAGACGCCAAAGATTCCAGGCGGCCACCCAGTGCGGGAAAGGCCGCGAGCGCCGATAAAACAGCGGCAGTGACAACGAGGTTGCGACCGGCTGCGCGAGGGGTTCTGGTGCGGGAGGTGGCGGTGCGGGACGTTGCGGCGCGGGACGTTGCGGCGTGGGCGGCAAGCAGACCCGCGACGGGAACCGCGATGAACATGCCCGCCGCGCCGTAGCGATGAAGGTGAGCCGAGATGCTCAACACGCTCGTCCCGGCGGGATCGGTCGAGAAAATTGCGGCCAGCAACAAGCTGAAGCCGCCGATGGCAGCAACGATTCCTGCGGCGCGGAAGGTCTGCCCAAAAAGCATGCGGGCCCAGAGTAAAACGGAGCCCGCCAGCAGCACTGTCACTGCGGGGAAGAGAATTTGCCCGCCGGGCGCGTAAAACAGTTCAGACAGCGTGTGCGAAATCAGTGAGTGGGAATCGATCGTGACGATTTCTAGTGCGGCCACGCCCAGGGCGGCGCTCAGAATTAGGCCGAGCAATAGCCGGGGCTGCCGGCTGCGTTGCAGTAAGGGCTCTGCGCGCGTCGCCGTATTTGCCGGCGATCGCTGGAGGTGAGAATGAACAATCGTGGTCATGACACCAACGATTGCGAGAAAATCAGGCGCCCTGCAGCCGTCTACGCGGCTAATGGGGCGCGAGTTATGCCCCCGGAAATTGGGGGCCTAGCCCCCTAGGCGTGCGGGTTTCCCCTTCGATTTGCAAGATCGGGTGGGACGGGCGATGAAAACCTGCGGGCCCCTTCGCCGCCCCTGCTTCAGCAAGATCAAGCGCGTATCGTGGGAGCATGTCTGCCACGTCTTATGCCGTAACGCTGGATAGCCGCTTCGCCCAGCGGCTCCCGAAACTGGCGACGCCGTGGACTAGCCCGAACTATCCGGACCTCAAGCCATTACTTCTTAACGATCAACTCGCAAGCGAACTCGGGCTAGATGCGGACTTCCTCCACACGCCGGCCGGAGCCGGCTTTCTCAGCGGAACAAACTTGCCTGCTGACGCAAAACCGGTGTCCCAGGCATATGCGGGCCACCAGTTCGGCGCATATTCACCCTTCCTTGGGGACGGCCGCGCCGCGCTCCTAGGTGAAATCCAAACCCCGAGCGGCGACCGGCGCGATGTGCACTTAAAAGGTTCGGGCGAAACCCGGTTTTCACGCGGGGGCGACGGACTTGCCGCACTCGGCCCCATGCTGCGCGAATACTTAGTCAGTGAGGCCATGCACGCGCTGGGGATCCCCACCACCCGCTCCCTCGCGGTCTTCACGACGGGACGGCCGGTGTTCCGCGAGGGCGCCCTGCCCGGCGCCCTGCTGGTTCGCACGGCCTCTAGCCACATTCGGGTGGGGAGTTTCCAGTACGCGCGCGCAACTGATGACCTCGATCTGCTGCGCACGCTGGCGGATTTCGCACTCGAACGCCACTACCCGCAAGCACTTCAAGCGGAAAACCTCTACCTGGAACTCCTGCGGCGGGTGACCGAGGCTCAGGCACAGCTAGTTGCCCAGTGGATGCTCGTTGGTTTCATCCACGGCGTTTTAAACACCGATAATGTCATGATTTCTGGCGAGAGCATCGACTACGGCCCGTGCGCTTTCATGGACACGTATCACCCCGGAACCGTGTTCAGTTCTATCGACACTTTGGGACGCTACGCCTACGGCAGGCAGCCAAGCATCACCCTGTGGAATTTGGCTCGCTTCGCCGAAACCCTGCTCCCGCTCATCGACGCTGATACCGATGGCGCCGTCGCGAAAGCAACCAGCGTCATCGAAGAATTCCGCGGGCTATACGCGGCTAACTGGGTGCGTGGGATGCGCCGCAAGCTGGGGTTAAGTACTAAAATTTTGGACGACGACGCTCGCCCTCTGACTGAATCTCTCCTAACCGTATTGGAAAGTGGGCAAGTTGACTACACGGGCTTCTTCCGCGCGCTCACTGATGCTGTGGCAGGAAATCAGGAGCCGCTTGAGTCGCTGGCGACTTCCGTTTCGGGAATGAAAGATTGGATTCAAGACTGGCAGGATTTCAACCCGTCTGCTGAGATGATGCGGCAGGCAAATCCAATTTACATTCCGCGCAACCACCTAGTTGAAGAAGCCCTCGAGGCGGCGGTATCGGGCGACATGGCGCTGTTCAATAAACTCTTTGAACTAGTAACCAATCCTTTTGATGAACAGCCGAATACTGACCGCTTCACCGAGCCGGCCCCCTCCACCTTCGGGCCCTTTATGACCTTCTGCGGAACGTAGAGAATATTTGCGTCAAACTCGAAGGTGTACAAACAACTTGACCCGTGTGGCCGCGGGTCCAGCGGCCAAAATCTCGAGAATGTTTTCCCTTAGCGCCCCGCCACGCTGTGGCGCTGGGCCGTCCTTTTAATCTGGTCGCGAGTCTGCCCCAAATCGCGCTGCATGGCATCCCAGCCACCCTGCGATATTTCGGTGACCGGAAAGTAACCCCGGGATATCTGCTGGACAGCAGCAACGAAGGGCGGCAGATCATCGTTAGTTAGAAAATGCGTGAACGGAAAGCGCACGCTACCGGCCTCTCCGCCGCTGCCCGGACGCGGTGTAATGGCGGGGCCGCCGGGACGTAAGGCCGAAATTTGGTCGAGGCCAATTACAGCCTCATAAGAGCGCGTTACTGGTCGCGGCGTATGACTACTAGCCGGCATGAGGCGATATATAACGGCGGTAATGCGCTCGCGCGGAATCACTCTGTCGCCGATCGTGATGCCGTATTGATCGACTACTAGCACCGTTGCCCCGTCGGAGGCCAGCATCAACAACGCATTCTGGCGCTGCTTTTTAACGAGTTTGATGAAGAAGAAATCGACCACGCCTACTACCGCGGCAATCCCTAAAATAATGAGTCGAGTGGTCCCATCGTCTGCGATGAGCACCAGAGCCAGCACAACAATAATTATCAGTGCCATGAACAGCGCAAAAACGAGCATTTTGAAAACTCGCTCGCTACTGCGGCGCACTTCGGCCGCTTTTTCACGTGTTACACGCACAACAAGGGGCAGTGTTACCTGCTGCATATTAAAAGCATCGCCAAGGTTTTCCACGCCGCAACACTATAGCGCTCTTGCAGCGCTTGGGGCAGATCAATCGCCCCAGCGGCAGCGCAGTTTCAACACATTCGAGCAATCGTCACGACGATTATCGATGTTGAACAAATCCAATTCGTGTTTCTTCGATCCTGAAGAACACGACGCGACGGTAAATCAGGCGCCGCTTGGCTCATTTTTAAGAATTTTTTAAGACGCCTATGTCATAGTGGCGCGGTTAGCAGACAACGCTCCCGCCGCTTTCGGCAGATTCCCGGCGGGGGCGTTGCACATTTTGCGCGCCAATGACCTGATTTCGGGGGTAAGCGGCCAAAACGTGCTGGCGGCGGGGTCCTGCCGCGGGTTCAGTTCGGGCGGCTACTAGCGCCGGGGTCATCAACTCGGACGGTCAATACCGCGGTGGGGCATCAACTCGTACGGTCAGTACCGCGGCGGAGGTTTCAACTCCGACCTGCGCAGCAGCTGGGCGTTCAGCGCCACGATGATTGTCGACGCGGACATGACAATCGCGCCCACACTCATGGGGAGCACAAAACCAATCGGAGCAAGCACGCCCGCCGCTAACGGCACCGCAATGATGTTGTAACCGGCCGCCCACCACAGGTTTTGCTTCATCTTGCGATAAGTCGCGCGTGAGAGTTGGCGCACCGTGATTACGGTGCGCGGATCAGAACTGGCAAGAATCACACCTGCGGATCCGATCGCGACGTCCGTTCCCGCACCAATAGCGATGCCCACATCGGCTTGCGCGAGCGCCGGGGCGTCATTTACGCCGTCGCCAACCATCGCGACTTTCTTGCCCTCGTCCTGCAGCTCTTTAACTTTCGCGGCCTTATCTTCCGGGCGGACCTGCGAAAAGTGCCGATCGATCGATAGTTCGTCAGATACTGCCCGTGCGACATCTTCTCCATCACCCGTGATGAGGCTGACGGACACTTCTTCGCGATGCAGTCCCTTAACAGCTTGCCGGGATTCCGGCCTGATTTCATCGGCCAGCTTGATTGCCCCGACCATTTCGCCGTTTTGAATGACGAAGGAAACGGTTGCCCCGTCGGTTTGCCATTTCACCGTCTCCCGCGGCGCCGACAAGTTCAGGCTGTCGAGCAGGTAAGCGCCGCCGACCTGCACTTCTTCAGATTCCACCTGGGCTCGCACCCCAATCCCGGGTTCCGAGGTGAAGCCGTGTGCGGGTGGAACAGTGATTTGCTGTTCTTCCGCAGCGCGCGTAATTGCGCGGGCAATGGGGTGCTCCGAATCGCTTTCCGCCGCGGCGGCGAGCGCCAAGATTCTTTGGGTGTCTTCATCACCGAATGCAATAACGTCTTCTACCGCCGGCTCCCCCTTAGTTAACGTGCCGGTTTTATCGAACAGGACCGTGTCGATCGTGCGCATGCTCTCCAAGGCCAAGCGATCTTTGACCAGAACACCTAGGCGCGCCGCCCGCTCCGTGGCAATCGAAACCACTAGTGGAATTGCCAGCCCTAACGCGTGCGGGCAGGCAATGATTAGCACGGTGATTGTTCGTGCCACGGCGTCTTCCGGCCCCGCGATCAGGAGCCACACGGTCGCGGAAATAACCGCGGCAATAAGGGCAAACCAGAACAGCCAGGCTGCCGCGATATCGGCCAAGCGCTGGGCGCGGGAGGTGGAACTTTGCGCTTCCGAAACCAACTTCTGAATCCCCGCCAGTGTGGTGTCTTCACCCAGCGCGGTAATTTCGACGCGGATCCCGGAGTCGGTAGCGATGGTGCCGGCCACCACTTTGGCTCCCACTTCCCGCCGCACCGGCCGCGATTCTCCGGTGATCATGGACTCATCCAGGGCCGCGGCGCCGTCCACCACCGCACCGTCTGCCGGAACAGTTCCCCCCGGGCGGACAATAACCACGTCACCAACCGCTAACTCATTAGCCGGTACTTCCTGTACTTCATCGCCCACCACTTTGTGTGCGGTGTCGGGTAGAAGTTCAGAAAGTGAATCCAGGGCCGAAGTAGTCTGGGCCAGTGAGCGCATCTCCAGCCAGTGACCCAGCAGCATAATGACGAGCAGGAGCGCCAGTTCCCACCAAAAATCCAGGTGACGGTCAATTACTCCCGCCGTTGCGCCCCAGGATGAAACAAACGCGACCGTGATCGCCAAAGAAATCAGCAGCATCATGCCCGGCTGGCGGGCCTGAATTTCCTGCGCTCCCCCAGATAGGAAGGGCCACCCACCCCAGAAATACATCACCGTGCCCAGAATCGAAATAGCCCATGGCAGCCAAGCCCAATTGGGCAATGTGTAGCCGAGCAGGTCCGCAAACGCCTCGTTAAGCCCGACAACGGGCACCGCTAGGCCCAGCATGATCCAAAAGAGCCGGCGGAACTGCGCGACATGGTGACTGTGGTCGTGGCCGCCATGACCACCGTGACCGCTGTGACCGCTTTGGCCAGCGTGCTCGCCGGGCGCGGGCGCGCCGTGTTCACCGTGCGTCTTTACTTGATGCGAGCCGTCTTCCATACGCGCTAGTCCAGCACACCTAAAGAGAAGTCGCAGAAATTACCTCATTTAGTTGCCGCGGCTTTTTCTTCCATCTTCAGCAGGGCCGATTTAATTTCCAAACCCCCGCCATACCCGCCCAACGTGCCATCGGAACGCACAACCCGGTGGCAGGGAATCACGAGCGGAACGGGATTATTCGCACAAGCTGATCCCACCGCGCGCATCGCCCGCGGGCTACCAGCGGCCTCCGCCACTTCGGCATAGCTTTCAGTTTCCCCGTACGGAATAGTGCGCAAATGCTCCAGTGCCGTGCGCCGAAAACCGTTCGCAAGGCGCAAATCAACGTCAACGGTGAACTCCTGACGCTGACCAGCAAAGTACTCATCCAATTGCGCAAGCACCGCCGCCAAAGGGGCGCGGTCTTCTACGACGGGTCCAACACGCCGCCCTAAATCTTCTAAAGCGGCATCCCACTGCCCATTATCGAAGACGATCCGGATTAAACCGACCTGTGTAGCGGCCACAAGGAGCGGTCCGATGGGGCTATCAATTTCGGTGTAAGCGACTTTTTCCCGCGGCATTTTGTGCCCTCCAAACGCTGTCATGTTCCCAGCATGACACTCCCAAAGCGCGCCGTGGCATAAAAACTTTAATGCTGTGGAACCCGCGGTCCGAAACTCTCCCGTGGCTAACCTCGCCCGCCCAGTGCATGCTGGAAGGAGGAATTAGCAGGATCTCGCACCACTTTGGGAGTGACGATGCCCGCACTAGTTGTGAATTTTGATGACGTACTTTTCCGAAATGGTGGCGCCGCTCCGCGTCCCGATGCCATTCGATTGATTAAGGACGCCGCCGAGGCAGGTTGGCAAATTGCGCTCACCTCCGCGCTGGCTCAGGACGAGGTGCGCTCGCTCCTGGCCAATTTTTTGGCAGATTTGGCTGAAACGGCTCTGGTAGCCGGTAGCGACTATGCCCCGGCCGAGGAGCCGAACATTGTAGATTTTGCGGCCGGAAAATTGGGCACCATGCCCGAGCAGACCTTGGTATTGGAACGCGGTGAACTGGGTTTTGCGCGCGCGAATGAGGCCGGATTGCCGAACATAATTTTGAGCCACGCCCTGCCAACGGATGGCGATTTATTCCACACGCAACTGGTTATCGATAGATTTGGGCTCAGTGACGATGTGGGCCCGATAACGGTGCTAGCTGATCCGCATGGAATTCGGCCGCGCCCGCTCGTCACCGTGGAACATTTAGAAGCGTGCCTGGCTCCATTCGTCCGCAGGTTGAATGAGTTTGGCGTAATCAGATCGGAAGATGCCTAGTGTCCAGCCAGTCCGCTGATGGTTCAATTACCGCTCGCAGTGTTGTAGTTCAGGCCGAGGGCGAGTCGGATGTACTTAAGGTTGAAGAGCGGTCCGTGGCGGCGCCGGGGCGCGGCGAGGTGCGCGTCAAAGTCAGCGCCGGCGGGGTCAACTTCATCGATATCTATCAGCGCAATGGCACCCACAATATGGATTTCCCGTTCGTCGCCGGGATGGAAGGTGCCGGCGTGGTCGAGTCGGTCGGCGACGATGTGGAGCATGTGCAAGTTGGCGATCGCGTGGCCTGGGCGAGCGTTCCCGGCAGCGGCTACACCACGCACGCGGTGCTGGCCGCCGATGTAGCGGTGCCGATCCCGGCAGGCGTCACGGATGAGGACGCCGCAGCAGTGCTGCTCCAGGGTTTGACCGCGCACTACCTCGGAACTTCTACCTATCCCGTAGCCGCCGGGGAAACGGTGCTCGTGCATGCCGGCGCGGGCGGGGTGGGGCTGTTGCTCACGCAACTACTTACCCACCGAGGCGCGCGAGTTTTGACGACCGTCTCCACCGATGAAAAAGCTGCGCTGTCGCGCGAGGCCGGTGCGGCAGAAGTGATTCGGTATGACGAAGTGAACTTTGCCGATGAGGTGCTCCGATTGACGGACGGCGCCGGGTTGCCCGTGGTTTATGACGGGGTGGGCCGTGCTACTTATGAAGATTCCATGCGCTGCCTTACTCCGCGCGGAACGCTCGCGCTTTTCGGGGCGGCCAGCGGCCCCGTGCCCCCAATTAATCCGCGCGAGCTGGAGCTCGGTGGGTCACTGTTTTTGACTCGGCCCACGCTGCGGCACTACATCGCCACACCGGAAGAACTAAGGGAGCGCGTGAGCGAGATTTTCGGGTTAATGGCGTCCGGTGATTTGCAGGTGCGAATCGGTGGTCGGTATTCGCTGGAGGAAGCCGCGCAAGCGCAGGATGATTTAGCGGCGCGGCGGTCGACGGGCAAGCTGCTGATAATTCCCTCTGAAGAAATTAGCTAGGCATTCTAGGGTGGAGCCAAAGGCGTGCCTAACGTGCCGCAGACTCCATCTGCGGCTGGCAGCGCCTCGCGCTTCCGCGACCCAGGGCCCGAAGGAGCCGCAATTGCCTGAATTCCTCACCGAACTGTGGCGCGGCATCACCACCCCAGTCGCGCAGCCCGATTACAAAATTATCTGGGGCACCGCGCTCGCCGCGCTTGTTGTCGTGCTCGCACCCGGACTCTGGCCCCGGGCCCGCCACCTAGTGACGGTGTTGCACGAGGGCGGGCACGGAATCATTGCCCTACTTACGGGGCGTAAATTGACCGGAATCCGGCTTCACTCTGACACCTCCGGCCTCACAACTTCGCGGGGCAAACCGCGGGGTTTGGGAATGATCCTGACGCTCCTCGCGGGCTATCCAGCCGCCACCGTCGCGGGTATCGGCGGGGCTTTTGCTCTCGATCACGGCTTACCGCTGGTGGTGCTGTGGGCGATGCTGGCCATCTTTGCCCTGATGCTGTTAAAGATTCGCAACTTCTTTGGCCTGTGGGTAATTCTGGTCCTTGGTGTTGGAATCTTTGCGCTGAATTGGTGGGGAGCGGCGGAATATCAGCAGATCGGCGCCTACCTGCTCACGTGGTTTTTACTCCTTGCCGCACCGCGGCCCGTGTTAGAGATGGCCCAGCAGCGCCGCGGGCGCGCTAAAACCTCCGATGCGGACCAGCTCGGTCGCCTGACGTGGATCCCAGCACTGGGCTGGGTCATAGTCTTTCTTGCCCTCACGGGCGGCGGCCTCGTTTGGGGATTTCGCCTGCTCGCTCCGCTGTGACGTGTCCGGAAAACCATGCTGTATCTAGGACCCTCATCACCATGGGTCCTAGACATCTACCAGTACGGTTAGAACCGTGAGCGCACCAACATCGACCCTCGGTAGTCCCGGCCAGCCCACCGACCCCGGCACACGAGCTGAACTGATATCTCGCCTGCGCGCCGCCATCCGCGGGGAAGTTGATGAATCTTCCCGCCGCCGCGCCGAGTATTCGACGGACGCCTCTAACTACCGGGTCGTGCCCCTCGTCGTGGTCTACCCCAAAGACGCCGATGATGTGATTGCCGCGCTCAAAATAGCGCGGGAAACCAAGACTCCCCTCACCTCCCGGGGGGCGGGCACTTCAATCGCCGGAAACGCGGTGGGCACCGGAATCGTCCTCGACTTTTCCGTGCACATGAATAAGGTCATCTCAATTGACCCGGTAGCCAAAACTGCCACCGTGCAACCCGGTGTGATTCTCTCTGATCTGCAAGCCGCCGCGCGCCCGCACGGACTGCGTTTTGGCCCCGACCCTTCGACGCAAAATCGCTGCACGCTGGCGGGAATGATCGGCAATAACGCCTGTGGTTCTCGCGCCCTGGCTTTTGGCCGCACCGCCGACAACGTGATTTCCATGGACGTCATCGACGGGCTGGGCCGGCGCTTCACCGCCGCCCAAGACCTCGAGGCCGTACCCGGGCTGGCCACGTTTGCGCAGCAGACCATGCCCCTGGCCCGCACCGAAATGGGCAAGTTCACGCGCCAGGTTTCGGGTTATTCGCTCGAACACCTGCTACCCGAAAACGGCCGCGACCTAGCCAAAACACTCGTTGGTTCCGAAGGAACCTGCACCATTGCCTTAGAGGCGACGGTCCAACTGGTGGACATCCCCCGCGCGCCCGCCCTAGTTGTGCTCGGGTACCCCGACATTGCCAGCGCGGCTGACGCCGTCCCAAATCTTCTCCCCCACAACCCCATCGCCATGGAGGGCATTGACGCCCGGCTGGTGGACGTCGTCCGCAAGCACCGCGGCGAGGCGACCGTCCCGCCCCTGCCCGCCGGCGGGGCCTGGTTGCTCGTGGAGGTCGCGGGCGACACTGAGACCGAAACCGAAGAGCTCGTAGCGAAAATAATTAGGGACGGCGCCACGAACCACTCCCTGGTTGTTCCGGATGCGCAGCAAGCTGCGGCGCTGTGGAACATTCGGGCCGACGGGGCGGGTTTGGGCGGGCGCACGCCGGCCGGGGAGCAAGCTTGGCCGGGTTGGGAAGACGCCGCGGTGCCCCCGGAAAAACTCGGCCTGTACCTGCGAGAGTTCCAAGCGCTGATGGACGAACACGGCTTGGACGGCATGATTTACGGGCACTTTGGCGACGGCTGCCTGCACGTGCGAATAGATCTGCCGCTGGAAGACGCGCCCGAGCGCATGCGGCCTTTCTTGCAGGCTGCCGCGATGCTGGTGGCCCGGCACGGCGGGTCGATTTCCGGCGAGCACGGTGATGGGCGGGCGCGCAGTGAACTGCTGCAATACACGTATTCCGGCGATGTGCTTGCCGCGTTTAAGGGCTTTAAAAACCTTTTTGATCCGGACAATATTTTAAACCCCGGTGTGCTCGTTGATCCCGCCCCGCTGGATGCGGATCTGCGCCGCCCGGCCGCGGCAAAACTGCGCCGCACGGACGGGCTCGCGTTCTTAGCCGACGGCGAAGACTTCACGCGGGCGATCCACCGCTGCGTGGGGGTGGGAAAGTGCCGGGCAGATTCTTCCGATTCGGGCGGGTTCATGTGCCCGTCCTATTTGGCCACGCGTGATGAAAAAGACTCCACCCGCGGGCGGGCGCGTGTGCTGCAAGAAATGGCAAATGGTGAAGTTGTTTCCGGCGGTTGGAGTTCCCCGGAGGTCGCCGAGTCGCTTGACCTGTGTCTGTCTTGTAAAGCCTGCAGTTCCGACTGCCCCGCCGGCGTGGACATGGCCGCATATAAGTCGGAGGTTTTGCACCGCAAATACCGCCGGAAGCTGCGACCCATGACGCACTATTTGCTGGGGCAGCTGCCGCGCTGGACGGCGTTGGTAGGCAAGATTCCGGGCTTAGCCCGACTGGCGAACGGCGTCATGTCGATCGGGTGGCTGCGCCGCCTCGCGTTCCGGGTGGGCGGGCTGGATCCGCGCCGGGAAATGGCGGACTTCGCCATCACGCCGTTCCATAAGCAGTGGGAAAAAGCGACTCCCGTGAGCCTCCCCTCGGCGCAAAAAGTGCTGCTGTGGGTGGACTCCTTCTCCGATGCTTTCAGCCCGAACGTTGCCCATGACGCGATCCGCGTGCTGCGCGCCGCCGGCTATGACGTGCAGGTAAGTTCGGGCGAAGTGTGCTGCGGGCTGACCTGGATCACCACCGGACAATTGGATGGCGCCCGCAAGAAACTATCTGACTTGCTCGATGTTTTTGGTCCGCTCGCGCAGGCCGGAGTGCCGATAATCGGGCTAGAGCCCTCTTGCACCGCGGTTTTGCGCACCGACCTGGTGGAACTATTCCCCGATGATCCGCGCGCCACTGCCATCCGAGATGCGACCATCACATTTGCTCAGGCACTGCGCCGCCCCCGCCCGGATGGTTCGGTGTGGACTCCCCCGAACTTGGACGGGCTGGAGATTGTCGCCCAACCCCACTGCCACCAGCACGCCACCTTCGGGTTCAGTGCCGATCGCGCGCTACTGACCGCCGCTGGCGCCCAGGTTTCAGAAGTTGCGGGCTGCTGCGGTCTAGCCGGCAACTGGGGCATGGAAAAAGGCCACTACGACGTCTCGGTTGCCGTGGCCGAGAACGGTATTTTGCCCGCCTTGCGCGCGGCCTCCGACGATGCGGTGCTCCTGGCCGACGGGTTCTCCTGCCGCACCCAGGCAACACAGTTAGCAATGAAGGACGGCGTCCACTTAGCTACGCTTCTGGCTCCCCATTTGGATTAGCTACTTTGCGCACTGCTGCAGCCACCGCCGGAGCAACGCTTTCGTCGAAGACGGACGGGACGATGTAGTTCGGGTTGAGTTCGTCTTCAGCAACGCACTGAGCAATGGCCTGTGCCGCGGCGATCATCATGTCGTTCGTCACGTTTGAGGCTTGTGCGTCTAATAGCCCCCGGAAAATTCCGGGGAAGGCCAACACGTTGTTGATCTGGTTCGCGAAGTCGGAGCGGCCAGTTGCCACCACGGTGGCGTGCTTTGACGCCTCGACCGCGTCCACTTCTGGTACGGGGTTGGCCAGCGCGAAGACAATTGCCCGATCAGCCATGGTGGAAATGTCATCGCCGGTAAGTAGGTCCGGGCCCGAGGCCCCAATGAACACGTCCGCGCCCGCCAGTGCTTGAGCCAGGCTTCCATCGAGGAGTTCGGCGTTGGTGTTTTCGGCGACCCACTGCCGCGCGGGATCCGCATGATTTTGATCACGGTGAATGGTGCCGTGGCGGTCGGCAGCGATGATGCTTCCGACGCCCTGGGTCAGGAGCAACTGAATGATGGCGTTCCCGGCGGCGCCCACCCCCGAGATGACAATGCGCACCTGATCGAGCCTCTTGCCAACCACCCGCAGCGCGTTTTCTAACGCACCCAGCACCACGATTGCGGTGCCGTGCTGGTCATCGTGAAACACCGGGATGTCCAACTCGGCTTGTAGGCGGCGTTCCACCTCGAAGCAGCGCGGCGCCGAAATGTCTTCCAGGTTGATTCCGCCGTAGACCGGTGCGATGGCTTTAACAATGGAGACAATTTCGTCCACGTCCTGGGTGTCAAGGCACACCGGCCAGGCGTCGACACCGGCAAAGCGTTTAAAGAGCGCCGCTTTTCCTTCCATGACGGGCAGGGCAGCTGTGGCTCCAATATTTCCAAGGCCCAAAACGGCCGAACCGTCTGTTACCACCGCAACAGTGTTGCGCTTAATGGTGAGGCGGCGCGCGTCTTCTGGTTTTTCGGCCAGCGCCGTAGAGACGCGAGCAACACCGGGGGTGTATGCGCGCGACAGGTCATCGCGGTGTTTTAACGGAACCTTGGATCGCACCTCGATCTTGCCGCCCAGATGCATCAGGAACGTGCGGTCCGAAACCTTCCCTACCGTGACGCCCGGAACTTTTTGCAACGCCGCGGTAATTTCTTCGGCGTGCGCGGTGCCGGTCGCGTTGCAGGTTACGTCCACAACCATGCGCTGGCCACTGCTTTCGACCACGTCAAGCGCGGTCAGATTTGCACCAGCCTGCGAGATGACACTCGTAATCGTTGCCGTGGAATTGGCTTGGGCAGGTGCTTCCACCCGCATCGTGATTGCGTAACCGGGACTGGGTGCTGACAAGTGTTCCTCCGTAGCGTTATTAACGACGTCGCTGTCGCTAACCGGAGTTAGTCTAGCGTTTCGAAATCCAATGCTATGGAATTCATGCAGTAGCGATCCCCGGTTGGGGTTTGGGGAGCATCCTTAAATAGGTGGCCTAGATGTGAGCCGCACTTGGCGCAGCGAACCTCCGTGCGCACCATTCCCAAGGACCGATCCTCCAGGTACTCCACGGCTTCTGGCCCAGCCGACTCATAAAACGACGGCCAGCCGCAGTGGGCCTCAAATTTCGTGCGCGACTCGAAGAGCTTGTTCCCGCAGGCACGGCAGGAGTAAACCCCGATGCGGTCTTCGTGCAGCAACTCGCCCGTCCCGGGCCGCTCCGTGGCCGCTTGCCGCAATACGGCGTACTCGGCCGGGTTCAGGTCCTCGCGCCACTGTTCATCGGTCTTGGTGACTTCGTATTCCGAGGAGTTCACAACGGATCCCCTTTCCTTAACGAGTGATTTCGTTATACCCCACTAATGTCTGCCACGCCCGTCGGCCCCGCGGCCAACCGGTCGGTTTTCCGGCCCACCCTACTCTTTCGGCCCATCCGTCCTTTTCGGCCCACCCGACTCTTCCGGCCACCCCATCCTTCCCCGGTCGATGCAGCGCTTTGCTGCAGGTGCGGCTACTTAACCCCTACGGCAGGTGCGGTGCTCAACCTCAGCTGCAGATGCGGTACTCAACCCCAGCCCAGCGCGCTCAGTCGCGCATCATCGATGCCGAAATGATGCGCAACTTCGTGTACGACGGTGATTTTTATTTGTTCCACGAGCTCTTCTCGATCCGCGCACATTGCAGTTAGCGGGTTGCGAAAAATAGTGATGCTGTCAGGTAAGACCCCGGCCCAACCAGAATCTCGCTCGGTAAGTGGCACGCCCTCATAAAGACCGAGTAACCCCGGTTCGCCCGCGGGCGGATCCTCTTCAACGAGAATGACGACGTTTTCCATGATCCGGGTTAAAGCGGGCGGTATGGAATCCAGCGCGTCGGCGACAGCAGTTTCAAATTCTTCAGGATTAAGGGGCATGGTTCTCTCAGGAACCATTCTCCCGCGATAACTTCGCCCGCCACAACTCGGCTAACTTTACGCGTGCCGCGCGTTTTCTTTCATCCTGCTGTTCCTGTATTTCGCGCAGAATTGGGAACCAGGACTCCACCTCCGGGGCGCGGCGCAAGACGGCGCGGCGTTCCCGTTCCGTCATGCCGCCCCAAACACCCCAATCAACCTCGTTATCGAGTGCGTCGGCAAGGCACTCCAGGCGAACGGGGCAGTCAAAGCAGAGCGTTCGCACCTGTTTTTGCGCATGGTTGCCCTCGACAAAAAACTCGTCCGGATCAGCATCGGCGCATAGACCTTTTGCGAACCAGTCGACTTGGAGTTGGCCGGCTTGGTCTTCAGCGATTTCAGTTATATCGTTTTGCGCGGTCGTCATTTGACCCACGGGCCCTCCCCCCATGAATAAGTTAAGCAACCTTGCTAAGGCGATATTAGACGAGACAAGCGCCCCCGTCTACCACGCACAGCCCCCTAAAGGACGTACCCTATACACATGTCTGACTCGAGTCCTCGACCCAGCTCCGCGTCTTTTATCTTCAAAGTACTCGGCGGGCTAGTGGCGTTCGTCCTCGCTGCGGCGAGTGTCGGCGTCCTTAGTGCTGCACTGGCGGTACCCGCGGTAAAGGCGACCGGTGAGGTCACCGATGAAGCGGTCTCATTTTTTGATGCGCTTCCCACCGCGCTGGAAGAGAAGGAACTTTCACAGCAATCTCGCATGTGGGCCGCTGATGGCTCGCTGTTGGCGACGTTTTATTTCCGCAACCGCGTCATTGTCGATCTCGATGAGATCAACCCGGATATGCAAGATGCCATGGTGGCGATTGAGGACTCGCGCTTTTATGAGCACGGCGGGGTGGACTTACAAGGTGTCGCGCGCGCGGCGGTGAACAACTTCACTGAAGATAGTTTGCAGGGCGCATCGACGTTGACGCAGCAGTATGTGAAGAACGTGCTGATCACGCAGGCAGATGCCGAAGGCGATATGCGTGCGCTTAACGCCGCGCGCGAGCGCTCCTATGGCCGCAAGCTGCGCGAGATGAAGTTGGCGATCGCCTTAGAACAGCGCCTCAGTAAAGAAGAAATCTTGGAGCGCTACCTCAACATCGCGCAGTTCGGTCGCTCCCAGTACGGGGTTGAAGCGGCAGCGCGCTACTACTTCAACACCACGGCCGCCGATCTCACTCTGGCTGAGGCCGCAACTTTGGCGGGCGTGACCCAGAGCCCGAACGCACTTGATCCGGAAAAGCATCCTGATAAGGCCAATGCGAAGCGCAATACCGTTTTAGCTCGCATGCACGAGCTGGGTTATATCTCACAAGAACAATTGGATGAGGCGCGTTCTGAAACAGTTGAAGAGATGTTGGACGTGCGCCCCACCAGCCAGACGTGTGTCGGTGTTGGCAAGAAGGGCAATGCGGCCTTCTTCTGTGACTACGTCACAAAGATCATCACGCATAACGAGGCGTTTGGTGAAACGCGTGAAGATCGCACCAAATTGCTCTACCGCGGCGGATTAGACATTTACACCACCTTGGATCCGAAGCTGCAGGAGCAGGCGCAAAAGGCCGCGATGGATGCCGTACCGAAAGATGATGAGTCCGGCGTAGCGACGTCAATCGTCACGGTCGAGCCCGGAACGGGTGAGATTTTGACGATGGCCCAAAACCGGGACTACCGCACGGGCAGTGACACCGGCGTGGGCGAAACGGCAGTCAACTACTCGACGGACCAGCAATTCGGTGGCTCGAATGGTTTCCAGCCCGGTTCGACCTATAAGCCTTTTGTGCTCGCGGCCTGGCTGGATAGTGGAAAGAGCTTAAATCAGCGGGTAAACGCCACTGTGCGGCCGTATAAGATGAGCAGCTGGAAGGCGTCGTGTCTTGAGGGCAATCTAACGGGAGAAGACTGGATTCCCCGAAACTCCAGCGACGGGAAGGGTTCTGGGTCATTACGCGTGGTTGACGCCACGGCGGGATCGGTGAACACCGGGTACGTCGCGATGGCGAACGAGCTGGATTTATGTGACATTCGCGATATGGCCGAGCGCGTTGGTTTCCACCGTTCAGACGGTGCCGACGCGGAAGTCTACCCCTCTATGGTGCTGGGTACGCAGCTCGTTTCTCCCCTCACCATGGCTTCGGCCTACGCCACTTTTGCCGCAGAGGGAACGTACTGCGAACCAAAGGCAATCACCCGCGTGACGGACGCCAATGGCGAAGAAATTGAGATTCCGGAAACCAAGTGCCGGGAAGTCATTTCACCCGAAGTCGCCAACGCAGTGAACTTCGCCCTCACCGAGGTTATTGACCGCGGCACGGCCCGCGGCTACGGCTTATCGGGACGCCCAGCAGCGGGTAAGACCGGTACGACGAACAAGAACGTTCAAAGCTGGTTTGTGGGATACACACCGCAGGTGTCCTCTGCAGTGTGGGTTGGAAACGCTGAAGGTAACCGCCCACTTCAAAACATGACGATCAACGGCCAATGGTGGAGCGGGGTTTACGGCAGTTCTATTGCTGCGCCCACCTGGCAGAAATACATGAACAAGATCACGGCAGATATGCCGGTGGAAAAATTCGACAAGGTTCAAGATCGTCAGCTCTACGGCAAGCGGATACCGGTTCCCGATGTCGAGGGATACAGCGTCGAATCAGCCGAACGGATGCTTGCAGATGCGGGTCTGAAGCTGGGCAATGTAAGTGAGGGGCCCAGCGATGAATGGGCTAAAGGCGCGGTTATTTCCTCCAGCCCCAGTGGGGACTCACGCGCTCGTCCCGGTAGCACCGTGGATGTGGTCGTGAGCAACGGTAAAGACACCAGCGACAACGATGATGATGACGACGACGAGAGCTCGGACGAGGACGACGACTAGTGCCGGAGCGAAGGCACGGACGAGCCCGAAGCGGTAGGCGAACGCGGACACGTGGCGCGGCGGGCTTACGTCGCGTGGCGGGGACACGTGGCATATCAGGCTTGCGTAGCGCGGCCGGCTGGAAGCAAGCACGCAGCGCTGGTCGCACTCTTGGCGTAGTAAGTGCTGCAGCGGCAGCAGTAGGCGTTGCAGGCCTGAGCTGGGCGCTTTTTGAGGCGCGTTGGTACACCCTGCGACAAGTGCACGTGCCAGTTTTAGAACCCGGCGCTGAAGATGTGCGAGTTTTGCACGTATCCGATCTGCATCTCGTTCCGTCCCAGGAGGCCAAGCGCC
>DAHVRJ010000110.1:0-3096 GCA_027322505.1 Demequinaceae bacterium | reverse complement strand
ATCTCCACCACGTGCATATTGGAGTTCATGCCCCGATACGGTTCCGAGCTACTGAATTCCCGGTTGAAAGATTCGCGGGCCCGGCCGGCCGAATCGTCCCAGAAACGCGCTTCAAAAAGCCGCAGTGCGTCGTCCAAAATTTTCTTTGCCTTTTCGTGACCCGCCAGCGTTGCGGCCGAGGCGGCCAAGATGACGAAGGCGTGCGGGTAGGCGTTTTTGGTGCTGTCAACGATGCCGTACTCATCAACTGCTTCGAACCAGCCGCCGTGTTCTTCGTCGCGGAACACGCCATCAAGCGCGTTTAGGCCGTGCGCGACAAGTTCGGCGCTTCCCTTAAATCCGAGCTGTTCGCCCAGTACGTAGGCATAGGTTTTTCGGCAGGTGATGTATAGCTCGAGTGAACCCGGTTCCGGTTCGCCCGCGGCATCCAGCGCCGCGAAACCGAGTCGGTGGCGGGCAGCTTGGCCGAATTTCAGCAGGCTGCGGGCCTGGTTATTAAGCCATTCGACGGTGGGGTCTTGCAGGAGGTTCGACGCAGAAGCCATGGGTCCATAGTGGCTTATTTAGCGGCTAGCTCGCCGAGCGACACCGACGGATCTTCCAATTCGTCGCGGGTGACGCGGGTTTCTTCGGTGATGAGTTTTTCGATGTCGGCAGACACGTCCCAAATATTGACGTTCATTCCAGCCCAGATTTTGTGGTCTGCGACATAGAAAGCGATTAATTCCCGTAAGCGCATATCGCCGCGGACCACGACTTCGATCTCATCGCGCAATTCGGGCGGAACGTAGCCCACATACTCACAGCCGAGGTCGAATTGATCGGTGAATAAGTAGGGCAGTGCGTCAAATTTTGTGTTGTCGCCGCACAGGATGGCTGCGAGAGTGTCGGGTTGGCGCATGGCAGAGGCCCAGTGGTCGAGGCGGATGTGGCGATCGTATTTTTCGTAGTACACCGCCGCGATGTCGCCTAGGGCGTAAATATCGGGCTGGGACGTGCGCAGTTGTGCATCGACCAAGACGCCGCCATCTTTGATTTCGAGCCCGGCGCTCTCAGCCAAATCCAGGCGCGGGAGTGCCCCGATACCGGCGACAATTAGGTCGGTGGCGATTTGGTCGCCCGCATCGGTTTCTATCGCCGCAACGCGCTCATCCGTTCCGATAAGCCTCGTGACCTCGGTATCGTTGCGCAAAGTGACGCCGTGTTCGCGATGCAGTTCGGCGAACATCTTGGCCAGGGTTTCGCCCAGGGGGCCGATAAGCGGTTCGCGGTCGCGGTTGATGATCGTCACGTCGCAGTTTGCTTTGCGGGCGGCGGCTGCCACCTCGAGTCCGATCCAGCCGGCTCCGACGATGGTTACGCGCTTGGCGGCGGCTAACTCGGATTGCAAGCGTTTTGAGTCTTCCACGCTGCGCAGATAGCAAACGTTATGGGCCGCGGCCCCGGCCAGTTCGAGCGGGCGCGGGTCGCTTCCGGTGGCCAGGACCAACGTTTCGTATTCGATCTGTTCATTTTGGACGCCGTCACTACCGATGGTATGCCCCGATTGGGTGGGATCGGAGGGGCCGGTGTGAAACGTGATTCTGCGTGCTTGTGGGTCGATGTCGGTGACCGTGCTGCCGGTGCGGCGAGTGACGTGGTTTTCGTCGTACCAGGTGGCCGGCTGCAGGTAGAGATCATCCTCAGATTCATCACCCTGCAAGAAGCCCTTGGAGAGCCCGGGGCGCTCATACGGTGGGCGCTCTTCATCGCCCAAAATCGTGATTTCACCGGTGTAGCCTGCTTCGCGCAGGGCAATCGCTGAACGACCCCCGGCATGCCCGGCGCCGACGATCACGACGCTTTTGTCTTTGTTCATTGCGGGGCCTCCGACCTTAAGCGGGCGCTGGCATGTGCCGTCCTCACTTCGATGGAAGCACTGCCGAGCTGGTCCAGCAACTGCTGCAGGAGCCCGGTCCAAACCAAGCCGACGCAAGTGTGGGTCGGGGGCGGGCCTAATAACGGATCTTGACGGTCATCGGACGACCGACAACCGATTTGCGATTAAGATGGTCCCGAAGGAGGCGTAATGACCGCTTTGGATCTAACAAAAATGGCCGCAATCGCCCATAACGTACGACTTCGGGTGCTCGATCACACGCTGAAGAATAAAAGTGGGTACATGAGCCAGGCGTGCTCATCCGCCGAAATCTTAGGCGCCATCTACGGGGGCGCCATCAACTTGGGCACCGTTGCTGAGCCCTATCAACCGCCACCATTCACCGAGGTCCCGGCGCCGGGAAAGCCCGCGCTCAGCGGCTCGGTCGTCTATGGCGAGCACGCCCCAGACACCGATCGGCTGATCATTTCACCAGCGCACTACGCGCTTCCGGTCTATGCGGCGCTCATTGAAGTCCAGCGCCTCGCCGAATCAGCGCTCGCCGAGTTCAACCAAGACGGTTCAACGGTCGAGATGATTGGCGCCGAACACTCACCGGGTTTTGAAACTACAACGGGCTCACTGTCGCAGGCACTGTCACAAGCCGGCGGGATTGCCCTGGGTCGTCGCATCAAGGGCGATACCGGCCGCACCTGGGTTTTCATGTCGGATGGTGAATTCCAAGAGGGCCAGACTTGGGAAGCGCTCCAAGCGCTCAGCCACTGGAAACTCAATACGGTGCGCGCAGTGGTGGACGTGAACCAGGCCCAGTGCGATGGGCCGATGGAAACCGTGATGACCATCGAACCTCTGGCCGATCGAGTACGCGCTTTTGGCGCCTCCGTGGACGTGGTCGACGGCCACGACCTTGACGCGCTGCGCAGCGCGATGACGCGTGAAAGCGATAAACCCCACGTGGTTTTGGCGTATACAAATCCAACGCAGGGCCTGCCACTACTGGATGAAAAGGCGCCCATGTTGCACACCCTGCGTTTTAAATCCGAAGAAGAGCGCCAACGCTACGCGGCCGCCTATGAGGATATGAAATCCTCCGGCCCGCAACCTGTTGCCGCGAACTCGGGGAAGGAATAGTCATGACCGAAATTGTTATTCGCCCCCACGTAGAGAATTTCATTAACTGGAGCGCTGATAAGCCCGAGGTACTCGTGCTCTCAGCG
>DAHVRJ010000089.1:0-4970 GCA_027322505.1 Demequinaceae bacterium | reverse complement strand
CCAGCATCAGTGGCATCGGCTACGGCATCGGCAGCCTGCGAGCGCGCTTCCGCCAGCGCATCGGAGGGATCGGCCAAGTCGACGTCTTCAAACGGGTTGGCGCCCAATTCAGATTCTGGATCACTTTCGCTCGTGCCACCGCCGGCATCATCGTCCGTTCCGCCACCAAAGCTAAACGGCGTTCCTCCAGCGCCACCACCGCCGGTGAAGCCCTGCGAGATTCCCTGCAGCGCCGCAGTGAACTCGGTGGGAATAACCCACATCTTGTTGGAGTCGCCCTCGGCAATTTCGGGCAGCATTTGTAGATACTTATAAGCCAGCAGTTTCGGATCAGCATTACCGCGGTGAATTGCATCAAATACCTGCAGAATCGAGCGTGATTCACCCTGCGCCCGCAAGATAGCGGACTGCGCGTCACCCTCGGCGCGCAAAATCGCCGACTGCTTTTCACCCTCAGCGGTAAGAATCGCCGACTGCTTCACGCCCTCGGCCGTCAAAATCGCGGCGCGGCGGTCACGCTCAGCGCGCATCTGTTGCTCCATCGAGCCCTGGATGCTGGCAGGTGGATCAATCGACTTCAGTTCCACTCGGTTCACCCGGATGCCCCAGCGGCCCGTGGCGTCATCCAAAACCCCGCGCAACCGGCCGTTAATTTCATCCCGGCTCGTAAGCGTCTGTTCCAGATCCATCGAACCGATCACGTTACGCAGAGTCGTGACGGTTAGCTGTTCAATACCGGTGATGTAGTTGGCGATTTCATATACGGCAGCCTTGGCATTCGTCACTTGAAAATAAATGACGGTATCAATTGAAACCACCAGGTTGTCAGAAGTAATTACCGGCTGGGGCGGGAAGGAAACGACCTGCTCGCGTAAGTCAACGCTCGCGCGCACCTTGTCGACAAATGGAACTAAGAAGTGCAGACCCGCATCCATCGTGCGGCTGTAGCGTCCCAAACGCTCGACCAGCATGGCCACCGTTTGCGGCACAATCTTGATACTGCGGGCCAGTGCGGTAATTACAAAAATTACCAGGACGGCAAGTAACAAAAACAGCGCTACCTGCCCCGGAGTTGCGTTCTCCATTGCTCTCCAATGTGTAGATTGAACTAGCTAATTTACAAAATAAATCGCCGGTTGTCCCGTCATTACCAGCTACCTCGTCATCACCGGCGCTGCGATCATTGCCGGCTGTCCTCATTACTGGGCGCGCCCGGATTATCGACCGGCTTAGCCGCCGGCGCATTGGCGGTGGAAGTGACCACGGCCGTGGCGCCATCAATGCGCACCACGGTCACGGGTGTTCCCACCGCGAGTACCTCCGGTGTTTCGGTTCGGGCCGTCCAAACCTCGCCCATTAATTTCACGCGACCATTGACGCTTGACACCTCGGCCACCACCACCGCGGGACGCCCCACGTGGGCATCCGCTCCGGTGGGTATGTAGGGGCCCTTGCGAAAGAGCAGCTTCAAGCCCCACGGCCGCAGGAGTACTAACAGCAGCAGCGAGGCGACGGCAAAAATCACCACTTGTACCCAGATATTGCCGCCCAGGAGGGAGGTGAGCATGCCAAAAAGCGCACCGCCGGTGAGCATCGCGAAAATCAGATCCAGCGTCAACATCTCGATGATCGCGAATAGCAAGGCCAGTGCCAGCCAAATCATCCACGGTTCCATGGCAATTCCTCTTCAGTTCTGCCGCTAATTCTTCAGTGCTGCCGCTGATCAGTGTTCAGTGGCAACGTCATCTAGCGCGCGAGCTGACCAGCGGTCTCGATGCCGCTCCACGATCAGGTCAATGCCAAATGTCTGCGTGAGGGCTTGGGGTGTCATGGCATCTTCAATGGGCCCGGCCGCAGTCACTTTGCCATCGCGCATTAATAAGGCGTGTGTAAATCCTACGGGAATTTCTTCGACCTGGTGGGTAACCATGATCATGATGGGGGAAAACTCATCGGCCGCGAAGTTCGACAGGCTGCGCATCAAAATTTCGCGTCCACCCAGGTCCAACCCGCCCGTGGGCTCGTCGAGTAATAGCAGTTCCGGGTCGGACATCAGCGCCCGAGCGATCTGCACCCGCTTGCGTTCCCCCTCACTTAGCGAGCCAAACTGCCGGTGCGCCAGGTGACTTATGGAAAACGCCGCCAGCAATTCTTGTGCCCGCTGCGCGTCCAGTTCATCGTATTCTTCGCGCCAGGTGCGGGTCATTCCATAGGCCGCCGTCCGGACAATATCGAGCACCCGCCCCCGGGTAGGAATCTCATCCGCCAGCGCTGCCGACGAAAAACCGATCCGGGGCCGCAATTCGAACACATCGACCGCGCCGAGTTTTTCGCCCAAAATTTTCACCGTGCCCGTCGTGGGGTGCATCCGACCTGCCGCCAATTGCAGCAGCGTGGTTTTACCCGCGCCGTTTGGGCCCAATACGACCCAGCGCTCCCCCTCATTTACTATCCAGGACACGTCATCGAGGATCATCTTCTCTCCCCGACGTACTCCGACGTTTTCGCAGCGCAACACCTCGACCATGCTTCGACTTTACGGCACGGGAGTTAATAAGTGTTGACAGGCCGATGTCAGACTTCTGTTATGTCTGATGAGCGCCTCCTGCCCCGATCAGTGCTTTTAAGCATCTGGTTAGAACACCTGGAAGTTGGCGCTGCCCAAATCGAAAAGGCCGTCCACGCCGTCCAAGGGGATGACGAGCCCCACGAAGTTTTGTGGCCCGATGGTTCCTCGGGCTCGCTGGGTGATTTATTCGGATTTTGGACGGCGTCCACGCGCCAGGTTGCCGCTGTTTTACCGGTCGCGGGCGACTTAAGCGGGCTGGCTGGCCCGGGGCGAACCAATGCGGCGGCCGTGGAGGCGGGCGAGGCGGTGCTTTTGTCCACCGCGACCCAGACGGTTGCCGCCGTGCCCGAAGTCATTCGATTTGGATCCCACATCGAACCGGGCCATCTAGTGACTTGGAAGATTTTGCCCTGTCACTCCTGGCAGACCCGTTTTTTAGGAACGATTGGATCTTGGCTTGATGCGCAGCGGGAGCTAGCAGCAGCGCTAAACGATGCAATTGAGCGGTTAATGATTTTGGATGTTGCCCGCTGGCGCGATGATCTGGCAGTCGAGGTTGAAGCGCTGCGCGGTGATGCACATCTACCCGACCCCCTCCCGCGGGATTTGGATGGCCGGCGCGCCAATTTGCTGGCCACCGGGTGGCGCATCGCCGAAATTGCGGATCTGGGGCAGACCGATGACGGTGGTTCAGTTTCGGGGTGGGAATCAGACCGGCGCCGCGAAGCACTGTTACGCATAGAAAGCGCCGCCCGCCGTGCCGTTTGCGCCGCAACGTACCAGACGCCGTCCCTAATTTGAGCCGTGGAGAACTGACTCATAAACGGCAATGGTGCGCTCGGCGATCGCTTCCCAGGAGAAATGATCTTCCACCCGCTTGCGCGCGGCTTCGCCCATGGCCCGGGCACGGTGGGGATCAGCAACCATCTCAGTTAAGGCCGCAGCTAAATCAGAAACAAACTTGTGGGGATCAATCGGCTCGCCGGTGCCGTCGCTGACCTGTTCTAGGGGGACGATCGTGCCGACCTCACCGTCGGTGACGACCTCCGGAATCCCGCCGGTGCCCGATCCGACGACCGGCGTGCCACAGGCCATTGCCTCCAAATTCACGATGCCCAGCGGCTCATAAACCGAGGGGCACACAAACGTGGTGGCGGCTGACAAAATCGCGATCAGCTCTTCGCGCGGCAGCATCTCATCAATCCACACCACGCCTTCGCGTTCGGCGCGAAGGTCCGCCACGAGTTGTTGCACCTCGGCCATGAGCTCGGCCGTATCGGGCGCGCCAGCGCACAGCACCAATTGCACATCTGGGGGCAGTTGCTGGGCGGCACGCAGCAGGTAGGGCAGCCCTTTTTGACGGGTGATCCGGCCCACGAATACCACCGCGGGTTGATCGGGATCGATACCCCAGCGGCGCACCGTGTCGGGATCTTCGCGGCGCTGCCAGCCGGCAAGATCAATACCGTTATGGACCACGCGCACTTTTTCGGGATCAATTTCGGGGTAACTGCGCAAAACATCGGCGCGCATCCCGGCACTTACCGCAATTACCGCATCGGCCCCCAAATATGCGCTCCGTTCAATGAATGAGGAAACCCGATATCCGCCGCCAAGCTGCTCCGCTTTCCACGGACGCAGCGGCTCCAGTGAGTGCGCCGAAATGACGTGTGGAATACCGTGTAACAACCCGGCCGTGTGCCCGGCAAAGTTTGCGTACCAGGTGTGGGAGTGCACCAAGTCCGCCCCGGCACAGTCTTTGGCCATGTAGAGGTTGGCATCCAGCGTTGCCAATGTGGGGTTTACAGCTTTTAAATCCTGGGGCTCGCTGTATCCGGTTACCTTGGCTTCTTCGCGCGGACCGTCCAGACAGCGAATTCGCACATCCAATTTATCGCCTAAGACCGTGGCCAATTCCGTGACGTGTACCCCTGCTCCGCCATAGATATGGGGCGGATATTCCCTTGTCAGCATGTCGATTCGCAACACGGCCACCTCTTTTCCTTGCTAAGGCTAGCGGGGAACCCCTTTGACCTCTAATGTTTTGAGTATGGCTGCACCTCGTGTCCTGGCAATCGTTCTTGCGGGTGGCGAAGGAAATCGCCTTAAACCGCTCACCGAGCATCGCGCGAAGCCCGCCGTTCCCTTTGGTGGGATTTATCGGCTTGTGGACTTTGCGCTGTCGAATCTGGCGAACTCGGGCTATCTCAAAATCGTGGTGATGACCCAGTACAAGTCGCACAGTCTGGATAACCACATCGCGCGCACCTGGCGCATGTCGACCCTGCTGGGCAACTATGTTTCTTCCGTACCGGCGCAGCAGCGTATTGATAAGAACTGGTACTTGGGTTCGGCCGATGCGATTTATCAAAACCTGCATCTGCTTGACGATGAGCGCCCC
>DAHVRJ010000044.1:0-2731 GCA_027322505.1 Demequinaceae bacterium | reverse complement strand
ACCGCAGGGCTGGACGCTGCACGGGGATGGAACCCACGTTAAACCGGGCGCCGTTGTAAAGCCGGAAGAGCGTCTGGCCTGGCCGCTGACAATTGGTATCGGGATGCAGCACGTCGTGGCCATGTTTGGGGCCACATTCCTCGTGCCCCTCTTAACCGGTTTCCCGCCGGCCACGACCCTGTTTTTCTCCGCCATCGGCACGGTCTTGTTCCTGCTCCTGACCGCCAACCGTCTGCCCAGTTACCTCGGTTCTTCTTTTGCATTCATTGCCCCCTTAAGCGCGGCCACTGCCAGCGGAGGGCACGCCGTCGCGCTGGGCGGAGTAGTCGTTGCCGGGGCCCTGCTCGCGGCCGTGGGCGCAATCGCGCACTTCGCCGGAACCCGCTGGATCGATGCACTCATGCCCCCGATCGTGACCGGAACCATCGTGGCGCTGATCGGCTTCAATCTGGCTCCGGCCGCGTGGGACAACGTCCAACTGGCGCCCGTCACCGCGCTGGTGACGCTGGGGTCAATCATTTTGATTACGGTGCTATTTCGCGGAATTTTGGGGCGCCTGTCCATCTTGCTCGGTGTTGCCGTGGGATACGTCGTGGCCGTGCTGCGCGATGAGGTGGATTTCAGCGATGTTAAAGAGGCGGCCTGGGTCGGCCTGCCAGAATTCACCGCCCCAGTCTTTGACGTTTCCGTACTTGGGCTGTTCATCCCCGTTGTTTTGGTGCTCGTGGCCGAAAATATTGGCCACGTGAAATCAGTTGCCGCCATGACCGGACGCAACTATGACGACCTGGCCGGGCGCGCGCTGTTTTCCGATGGGCTCGCCACCGTATTTGCCGGAGCCGGCGGCGGGTCAGGAACCACCACCTACGCTGAAAACATTGGCGTCATGGCTGCCACGCGCGTGTATTCGTCGGCCGCCTACTACGTGGCCGCGGCGACTGCTTTTCTCCTGTCGATGTCGCCGAAATTCGGGCAGTTGATTGCTACCGTCCCCGCGGGAGTCTTGGGCGGTGCAGCCACGGTTTTATACGGAATGATTGGCATCTTGGGCGCGCGGATTTGGGTACAAAACCGTGTCGACTTCTCCGATCCGGTGAACCTGACTACCGCGGGCGTGGCACTCATCGTCGGGATCGCCAACTACACCTGGGTGGTGGGTGAACTGCGTTTTGAGGGAATCGCGCTGGGCACTGCCGCGGCCCTGGGCGTTTACCACCTGATGCGATGGATCGCAAAATGGCGCGGGACCAGCGCGGAAGCGGCCAGTCCCGCCTCGGTGCCGGCCCCCGACGAAGGAGGAGCCCCATCCAATTAGGGCTCCTTCCTGCCCGTAGTTAGGACGGTCGCCCTGCCATTTACGTCGCCGGTGCGCTAATCTCGAGGAGTAAATTTCATATCTCGTTTCCGGGGGAAGCCGGTCAAAATCCGGCGCTGACCCGCAACCGTAGACGGCCCTATTTTTGGCCGTGAGCCGGAGCACCTGGGCACGAGAATGGCTCCATAGACACTGTCGAGGTTTTGCAGTCGGAGCCCGGATTCTGCGTTTCCCCTGTGTCGGGCGTTGTTCAGTATTTCCGGGTCAGATCGCTACCTCGCTTGGGAAAGGTAACGATGTTCCCGCATCATCCCCGGCGGCGGTTTAGCGGAAAACTAGCGGCTCTTGCCGCGGGTACCGCACTCGCTCTTTCACCCTTAGCTGCTGCGGCAGCTCCCACTTCCGTCAGTGACGGTTCATTTAGGACGGCGTCTCTCACCGCAGCGGCCACGGCACCTGCCGGCCCGGTCGCCGGATTTGAAGATAATGCGGCGCGGGCTGTGTATTGGTTATTGGAAAAAGTCGACGATGAGGGGTGGACGCTTGATCGGGCGCTAGCCGTAGCCGGCGCCGGATATGCCGAAGCCGTTCGCGACGACGTTTTGGAATGGGCGGAAACAGACGGTTTGGACGCGGCGGGTGACAAGCCCGCTTACGTCGGAAAACTAGCTCAAATACTTGGCATTTACGGGGAATCACCGGAAGATTTTTATCCTGGTAACGACCTGAGCGTCCCGCTGAATGAATATATCGAAAATCCGACTGGACTGATTCCTAACACGGCTGTTTTTGTCGTGCGCGGTCTGGCATATACCGATGCAGGCGTGTCCGATGAAGCAATTGACCTCCTTGCCGGCGAACAGGAGGAGAATGGATCATTCGGGTGGGGAGGCCAAAACCTCGACATAACAGGGTGGGTTACCGCAACGCTCCTTGCGGCCGGAATGGAACCCGACGATGCCGTAATTGAAGACGCTGTTGCGGCCATGCTTTTGCAAAAGAAAGATAACGGCGGCTTCAGCACCGATGGCAATGACAATGCCAACGCAAACTCAACTGCAATCGCCGCGCAGGCTTTGCGCGCCGCCGGAGAGGAAGATATTGCAGATGAGGCGTTGGAATTTTTAGATTCACTTCAGATTGGCTGGACTGATCTAGAAGCGGCAAGTATCGGTCAAATAGCTAAAGATGAAGCGGAATACGACGGGCTTCTTGCAGGAGAACCGGCCGACCAGTTTTCATTAAATATGACGATGACCGATGCGCCAGCAGCATTCGGCAATCAGCCATTCGGCAACCTTACAGCCGAGGGTTCGGTTGATGAACGTCCAACTATCCCGTCGGAAGACGACAATGATCTTGTCCAACCCACGCCATACGACCAAACGGACAACGAATCAGCGCTCCTTACGGCCT
>DAHVRJ010000006.1:0-5010 GCA_027322505.1 Demequinaceae bacterium | reverse complement strand
ACTTTGATGCTTCCGCCCTGGAGCTTTTGCACACCCACCAGCGCGCGCAGCAGTGTGGTCTTGCCCGACCCGGACGGGCCTAAAATCCCGGTTATTTGCCCTGCCCGCAGCTGGCATGTCAGTCCGGCGAATACCTCGTGTTGCCCCCGGCGCACGTGTAGTCCTCGCACGTCGATCGCGGGGGAAGCTCTCCCCGCGGTGCGGCCCGCTGCCGCGGCGCTGCCCTTAGCCGCGCGGAGCCCTTCCGAAAATTTCGGCGGTTCCATACACCGAGCGTAGTGGAATTGCTAAGAAACTCGCAGCAAATAACGCGCAAAGAAAATCCGCGCAGTTACCCCCACACCAGTGCCTGGCCGGGTTCCTCCAAGATGGTCGCCACATCCGCCAGCACGCGGGTACCCAGTTCGCCGTCCACGAGCCGGTGGTCAAACGAGAGCGCCAACTGGGTCACCCAGCGAGGTTTTACCTCGCCCTCATGCACCCACGGCTTTTCCCGGATCGCTCCAAAGGCCAAAATCGCTGATTCACCGGGATTCAAAATCGGCGTACCCGAATCGATGCCAAAGACACCCACGTTGGTGATGGTGATCGTGCCATCGGACATGGCCGCCGGCGTTGTCTTTCCACCGCGGGCTGCCGTGACCAACTCACCCAGTTCCACCGCAATTTCATGCAACGTCATGCGGTGGGCGTCTTTAATGTTGGGGACTACCAATCCGCGCGGCGTTGAGGCCGCGATCCCTAAGTTCACGTAGTGCTTATAGATGATTTCTTGCGTCTCGTCATCCCACTCGGCGTTGATTTCGGGGTGGCGCCGCACCGCAAGCAGCAGCGCCTTCGCCACGATCAGCAGCGGGGAAATTCGCACGTCCGCGAACTCGCGGTCCTCCCGCAGCCGCGCCACTAGGTCCATCGTTTTTGTGACATCCAACGTATGGAAAACCGTCACGTGCGGCGCGGTAAATGCCGACGTCACCATCACCTCCGCCGTGCGTTTGCGCACCGACCGCACCGGCACCCGCGTCTGGCGTCCATCGGGAGAAACCGTGCCCGAATCTAACCACGGCTGATCATCTCCGGGCCACAGCGCCATCGACCGCGGCTCGGTCTTCTCCGATGCCTGAACGACATCTTCGCGAGTAATAATCCCGCCCGGCCCGGTGCCCCACACCGCGCTTAAATCAATTCCAAGGTCGCGCGCCAATTTGCGCACCGGCGGTTTGGCAAGGACGCGCCCGCTTTGGGACGGCGCCGCTTCCGCAGGTGCAACTGGCGCCGGCGGCGGGGGTACATCGCGCACAGCCGGCTCAGCTGCCGCGCTAGCAGCTGGCTCCGTCGCTTTTGAAGCAACCGGCTCAGCGGCTATCGCGGCCGGAGCCGCGGCATCGGCAGGTGCCGTCACCCGGCGCCGGCGCCGGCTACTTCCACCCGCCTTTGGCCCGTACCCAACCAGCATGTCCGACCCCTGATCCGCCTCGGCAGGACCAGCCGCGCCCGTATTTTCTTCGGCCGAACTTGCCTCCTGGGAACCCCCGTCCGCAGCAGCCTCACCCGCCGCAACATCCGCACCCGGGGAAGAGGCGCCGTCCTTAATCACTTCAGAACCGGCGGGCCCGATCGTGATGATGGGCACTCCCACCTCGACCGTGTCGCCCTCGGCGAAGAGCAGTTCGACGACCACGCCGTCATATGGTGAGGGCAGTTCGACGAGCGATTTCGCCGTTTCGATCTCGACGATGGCTTGGTTTACTTTCACTTCATCGCCGGGCTGGACGAGCCACTGGACGATATCCGCCTCAGTCAGGCCCTCGCCCACGTCGGGGAGGCGGAAATACTGTAGGGAATCCGTCACGAAAAACTCCTGGCTAGAAGGCAAGGGTGCGGTCGACAGCGTCCAGCACCCGGTCAAGGTTGGGCAAGTAGTGGTCTTCCACCGCGGCGGCTGGGTACGGAGTGTGGAAACCACCCACCCGCAACACCGGCGCCTCCAGTGAGTAGAAGCAGCGTTCGGTGATTGAGGCGGCCAGTTCCGAACCGGCACCAAAGAAGGTCGGCGCCTCATGGATTACGACGAGTCGGCCGGTTTTTTCCACCGACGCCGCCACCGTGTCCACATCCAATGGAGAGACCGAGCGCAGGTCAATTACCTCCGCGCTGCGGCCCTCTTCGGCGAGCACATCGGCGGTTTCTTGCGCGATTGCCACCGTTGGTCCATACGCGGCCAGCGTCACGTCACCGCCAGTTTGCAGCACTCGTGCGCCTTGAAACGGGCTGGGTGCCGCATCCAAATTAGGGACGGCGTCCCCCACCTCGATCTCAGCCCGTTCCCAGTAGCGGCGCTTGGGTTCAAAGAAAATAACCGGGTCGTTGCTGGCGATGGCCTGACGCAGCAGCCAGTACGCATCAACCGGGTTGCCGGGGTTAATGACGCGCAGGCCCGGGGTGTGGGCGAAGAGGGCTTCGGGGGATTCGCTGTGGTGCTCAATTGCGCCAATGCCCCCGCCATAGGGAATGCGCACCACAACGGGCATACTCATGCGGCCCTGAGTGCGGTAGTGCAATTTGGCCAGTTGCGTGGTGATTTGGTCATAACCGGGGAAGACAAAACCGTCGAACTGAATTTCACACACCGGCCGGTAGCCGCGCATTGCCAGCCCGATTGCGGTGCCAATGATGCCCGATTCCGCCAGCGGAGTGTCGACGACGCGTTGGGATCCAAAGTCGGCTTGGAGGCCGTCGGTGACTCGGAAAACACCTCCCAGTGGGCCGATGTCCTCGCCCATGAGCATCACTTTTTTGTCAGCTTCCATCGAGTGGCGCAGCGCCAGATTTAATGCGCCGGCCATCGTAATGCGGCTCACTGGGCGTCCTCCTCAACGAAGGAGGCGTGATATTTGCTAAACCAATCCCGTTCAGCGCTCACCTGCAGGTGCGGTTCGGCGTAGACGTTTTCGAAGAAGGAGTCAGCGGGCGGCCTCGTCATAGCGCGCACTTCGGTGCGTACCCGCTCGGCCAACTCGTCCGCCTGCGCTTCCCAGGTGGTGAGGTCCGCATCGGAAATATCGCCGCGGCTTTGCAGGAATGTTTCAAGCCGGGTGATCGGATCGCGTTGGCGCCAGGCCTCTTCCTCTTCTTCGGTGCGATAGCGCGTTGGGTCATCGGAAGTGGTGTGGGCGCCCATCCGGTAGGTCATCGCTTCAATGAGGACTGGGCCATTGCCGGCAGCGGCGTAATCGCTGGCCCAGCGGGTGGCGGCTCAGCCGGCCTGCGCGTCGTTTCCGTCAATGCGAATTGTCGGCATGCCATAGCCCAGGGCGCGGCGGGAAATTGGCACCGTGGTTTGCGAAGAGCTGGGAACTGAGATCGCCCACTGATTATTCTGACAAAAGAACACCACGGGGGCCTTATTGACTGAGGCGAAACCGAAAGCTTCGGCCACGTCTCCCTGGGAAGAGGCGCCGTCCCCAAAATAAACAACCGTTGCCGCGTCCGTGTCGCGGTCGCCCGTGCCAACCAGCCCGTCCCGCTGCAGCCCCATGGCGTAGCCGGTGGCGTGCAGGGTGTGGGAGCCGATCACGAGGGTGTAGATGTGAAAGTTGTGCTCCGCGGTCGGGTCCCAGCCGCCGTGCTGGGTACCGCGAAAGAGTTTAAGTAATTCGACCACGTCCACACCGCGTACCCAGGCAATGGGATGTTCCCGGTACGAGGGGAAAATTTGGTCTTGTTTTCGTAATGCGTGGGCGGAGCCGACCTGGCCACCTTCCTGGCCTAGCGCGGGGGCCCATAAGCCCAGTTCACCCTGGCGCTGCAGCGAAGTGGCCTCATTATCGAACCGGCGCATGATGGTCATATCGCGCAGGAACGCGCGCAGCGTCTGGGGTTCTAGGTCGTTCGCGATTTCCGCCAGTTGGCGGTGGAGTTCGGGGACATCTGGGTTTTCCCGCGGGTCGCGAAGTTGACCGCTGGGATCTAGAAGTTGGAAGACCGTGTCCGTGGCAGTGAAGTCCACGGGCGAACTGGCCGGATTAGCGACCGCGCGGGACGAAGGGGTCGGCCCGGAATCGTGCGGCGCGGGGCTTTGGTGCGCGGCGGTGTTTTGGTGCGCGGTGTTTTGTTGCGCAGCCGGGTCTTGATGATGCGCGGTGTTTTGATGCGGCGCGTCTTGGGACGAGCCTGCCGATTGCGGGGAGGCGGAATTCGAAGATGCTGGGGCGCCGAACGAAGCTGGCGAATCTATGCGCGTCACGCGCTCTCCTTGAGCCGGGGGCAGTACGCGGGCGTAGGCAAAACTCTCAAACCTACGCTTCCGTAGGTTACTAGCGAACCTACGGAAGCGTAGGTTGTCAACCCCGCAGCACTTATTTGGCCGCCAAAGTGACCTGGCTCACGCTGTCAAAGTGGCGTGGCGCACGCCGCCTAGGCGATCTGACCAGCTCTGCTTGAGCGATCTGACCCACATTACAAAAAGTGCAGCCTTCTAACGCTGTGAGCGGTAAAAGGCTGCACGAATCCAACACGCGGGACGTTTTCGAGCTTCGCAAACAGTTGCGCGGCGCGGCGCGGACCTTTTGACGGGTACTCGCGCGGATGCTTTGGAATCCGGGCACTTTCGTACGAGCGTCTTGGCGGGCGCGGGTGCGGCGCGCGGGCGCCTTGGCGGGCGCAGCGCACGGGCGCCTAGTTGCCGGCCCGTACCTGTTTCCGCTTTTGAGAAACATTTCGACTAGTTCGGATGGCCGCGCCCACGGCTACTAATCCAAAAGCGATCCAAAGAACGGCCCCAGCGCCAAAGCCAGTACGGGGGAGGGTGTCTGATTCGGCATCGGAGTCCTTATCTCCTGGTGGAGTCGTATCGCCATGATCGGGATCTGGCGAGTCCGGGACGTCGGGACCTGGCGAGTCCGGGACGTCGGGATCTTCGGGGTCCGGGTCGGGACCAGTCTCATCTAGTTCCTCGATTTCAACCGTGACGGATACACCCGACTCACCCTCATCTTCGTTTGCCGCATG
>DAHVRJ010000017.1:0-16843 GCA_027322505.1 Demequinaceae bacterium | reverse complement strand
GGTCCGGGCGTCAGTGATGAATTAGCCCCGCGCGTATTTGAGCGGGAAGTTACCTCGGGGGACGGCACGGGGCTCGGTTTGGCACTGGCCCGAGATTTGGTCACAGCCGATGGAGGGCGCTTGGAATTGGCGCAGCGCCGGCCCCCGGTTTTCCAGGTGTTTTTGAGTCGCATTCCCCGGGCCTTGGATCCGGCACACGTGATGCCGCAGGGGTCTAAAGTTGCCGCGACCCCCGGGCGCGGCCACCGCCGGCACCGGCGCTGAAGACGTAGGTTCGATACAGCCACCACCGCAAAGCAGTGCCCAGCGCTAGTCCCACAACATTGGCACTGATGTTGTCGGCCAGCGGTGAAGTTAACTGCAATATGTAGTGACTGATCACCAGGCAGCCGAGCGAAACGGCCATGCCTGCGAGGTTGGCTAATAAGAACAGCGCGAGTTCTCCCCGCTTGGTGCGCCCGCGTTGCGCCCGGTAGGTCCAGTACCGGTTGCCGAGCCAGGAGATCACCACTGCGATCGCGACGGAGATGGCTTTAGCCGCGATCGGGTGTGATGCCGTGCCTAGGGAATCGCCAACCGACGTAACGAGCAGCAGGTTGAAGAGCGCCACATCGATTACGTAGGCAATGACTCCTACAGTTCCGAAGCGAGTGAGTTCGCCAATTATTCGCGGCATCGGGCCCCAGCGTAGTCCCGCAACCTGATTCTTAAGCGCCTGGCCGGTAGCGTTGCCCTCGTGGCAGTTAATGAAAACGAGTCCTTCGATACCCCCGGGCGCCCTTCTGAATTTACCGCTGATGTGCGTGATACCGCCGAGGCTGGTGGCGCGACCGCGGCGCCGATTGACCCTACTGTGGCGATGATCGGCGGCGGGCAACTTGCCCGCATGAGCGCGCCCGCCGCGGCGGCGCTGGGCCTCAATTTGCGCGTGCTGGTTGAAAGTGATCTGGCGTCGGCCGCTCAGGTTTTGGCGGACGCGCCGGTGGGAGCGGCAAGCGATGCCCGGGCGGTACACGAACTGGTGGCGCCGAACTCTGCCCAGCCGCGGGCCGCCGTCCTTACTTTTGAGCATGAGCACATTCCTGGTGAACTCCTACGCCAGCTGCAAGCCGAGGGGTTGTCCGTCCAACCAGGCCCGGAGGCCCTACTGCACGCGCAAGACAAACTTGTGATGCGTGCCGCCATGGACCAACTTGGCCTGCCGAACCCGAGTTGGGCAGAAGTTTCCTCCCCGGCAGACGTGGCAGCGTTCCTCGACTCGCATGGCGGAACCGCCATCGCCAAAACCCCGCGTGGTGGCTATGACGGTAAGGGCGTACGGACCGTAACGCGGGCTGACGAGCTGGATGATTGGCTGGCCGATGGTCCGATTTTGTTAGAAGAAAAAGTCGATTTCGTGCGCGAGTTGGCGGTTTTAATTGCGCGGCGCCCATCGGGGCAGGTGGCGATCTATCCCGTGGTGGAGACAATCCAACGCGATGGGGTGTGCTCCGAGGTTATTGCGCCCGCGCCCGGATTGGACGCTGCGGTGCGTAAGGCCGCCACCGCCGCCGCCGAGAAAATTGCCGCGGGCCTAAATGTCACGGGCATGCTCGCCGTTG
The DNA here is from genome assembly GCA_027322505.1 of Demequinaceae bacterium. Lineage (GTDB taxonomy): Bacteria > Actinomycetota > Actinomycetes > Actinomycetales > JAJYRW01 > JAJYRW01. The sequence continues at coordinate 15,242 of DAHVRJ010000017.1, read as the reverse complement.
AAATGTTTCAGCGCGCCGAACCGGACGCCAGCGGCAACCGCATAGCCATCAACGAGTTGGCCATGCGACCCCACAACTCGGGCCACTGGACGATTGAGGGCGCCGTTACCAGTCAGTTCGAAAATCATCTGCGTGCCGTGCTGGATCTTCCTCTTGGTTCCACCCGGCCCCTGAGCGAGTGGGCTGTAATGGTCAACATTTTGGGCGGGTCGCGCGCGAACTTGACTACCGGCTTACCCCTTGCCCTAAGTGATGGGGAAGTCAAAGTTCACCTCTACGGCAAAGAAGTACGCCCCGGTCGCAAGGTCGGCCATGTCACCGCGCTGGGGGAGGATTTAGACGCGGTGCGCTCCCGCGCAGTTTTGACCGCCGCCCAAATCAAGGAAGAAGACTGATTATGGACGACACCACCCCCCAATACTCGGACGTTTCTGTAAGTGCCGCGCCCTTTCGCGTCGCTGTCGTGATGGGGTCTGACTCCGACTGGCCCGTGATGGGCGAGGCCGTGGCGGCGCTGAAAGAATTCGGGATCGAATATGAGGCCGAAGTTGTATCGGCCCACCGCATGCCCTTTGACATGATTGAGTATGGGCGCAGCGCGGCCGGGCGCGGTTTGAACGTGATTATTGCTGGCGCTGGGGGAGCTGCACATCTGCCCGGCATGCTGGCTTCGGTAACCGAACTACCAGTAATCGGTGTACCTGTGCCGCTGAAGTACCTGGACGGTATAGATTCGCTGCTGTCGATAGTCCAAATGCCATCCGGGGTGCCGGTTGCAACCGTGTCCGTCGGCGGCGCCCGTAATGCCGGACTGTTGGCTGTGCGCATGCTCGCCGCCGGTGTGGGGCCGGAAGCGAAACGCCTCCGCGGCCTGATGCAAAAGTTCCAGGCTGATCTGCGCGATCGGGCCCAGGCCAAGGGCGAGAAGCTGCGCAAAAACGCTGGTTGAGGGAGCAGGTAACGGTGGCGGTCCTTAAGCGGGCCTCTGTCGTTTTCCGCCCAATCGCGAGGACTATAGTTGCCTTGCTTTGAATGCTTCATATCGATGAGGGAACCATGTCTCATAAATCGCTTTCGCTCAAAACTGCTGCCGTTCTTGCTGCCAGCACCCTGATGCTCGCCGCCTGCTCGTCCTCTGATGGCGCGTCACTTCAAGAGGGGGCCGGGCAAGACCAGGAGTCGAGCCCGCAGCAGGACGTCGAAGAGGAAGGGGCCGGGCAAGACCAGGAATCGAGCCCGCAGCAGGACGTCGAAGAGGAAGGGGCCGGGCAAGACCAGGAGTCGAGCCCGCAGCAGAAGCTCGAAGAGGAAGCCGGAGTCTCGATAGAACCCGGTGTTGCCAGTTGTGAATTCAACAACGAGTTGGAAGATCATCAAGGCGATGGAAGCGGTGTTTCGCCATACCCCGACCTCGACCGTGCCGAACTGCGCGAAGAAGAAGAGGCGTACGTGGTCACGTTTACGGGTGAATTCTTCGACCCCGAAGTGCTGCTGATTGACGACTCTTTAGTGAGTTTGCAAGTAGCGTTATCTGGGGAAGATTTCACCGCAATTTCCCCGACCTTGATGACGGAATTCCGAAACGGAGAACTCGACGGAACCGGAACGTTCATGGATCAGGAGTTTCATGATCAAGACACCGACTTCACGCTGGAAGACGGTAAGTTCACGGCTACCTATGCCAAGGATTCACCTCACTTCGAAGACTTCGAAGTCGATATGTGGACTCCTGACGTCTACTTTGATGACGGCGATGAAACAACAAACCCGGTGAGTTACCGCTGCGGTGATGGCCGAAGCTGGGATTGGGAACCGCTGAGCTAGCAACTGGCTTTACTTCGTCGCCCCCCAACATGCTGACTCATCCAAGACGTTCTACGCTCAGGGGCGATGACAGCGCCCATACGTAATGAGCCTCCGCCGGAAGCCACGTCCAAGATGTCGCCTTCTGAGGAAGCGCGGGACGTGCCGGCCGAGCCGCCCAAAAGCCCCAGCCCTTCCACCGCGCCCAAGAAACTCGGCCGGATGCGCGCCCTGGATGGGTTGCGGTTCGTGGCGGCCGTTGGCGTCATGCTGTACCACTTCACGGCCGCGCGGGGAGTGGTATGGAGCCAGGACCCGAAAGACGTCTTCCCAGAATTCGCTCCCTGGACCGCCTACGGGGCGCTGGGCCCGGAACTGTTTTTCATCGTCTCCGGCTTTGTCATTTTGATGACGGCCTGGGGCCGCTCCGCCCGCTACTACGTGGCCTCGCGCGTCAGCCGGATCTTCCCCGGTTACTGGGTGGCGGTCCTGCTCACCGGGCTTCTACTTTTAGAAGTCTGGCCGGGGGGCAAAAACATCTCCGTGGGGCAGTGGCTCTTGAACTTCACCATGGTCCAAGACATTTTCGGGGTGGGCCACATTGACTCGGTGTACTGGACCCTGTGGGTCGAGCTTCGGTTCTATATTTTGATTTTCATCCTGTTGCTCATCGGAATCACGCGCAAGTCCGTCATCGCCTTCACCGTCATCGTGCCCACGCTTGGCATCGCAGCGACGTTCACCGGCCACGACACGATTTCGATGCTCCTAATTGGGCCCTACTCCGCGTTCTTCATGGTTGGAATGCTCATGTACGTCATCCGCCGCGATGGCGGGACCTGGCTCACCTGGGCCCTCCTCATCGCCAACCTCGCGGCCGGAACCGTAATCCGCGTGCGCCGTCACGTCATCATGCTTCCCGACCGGTTGGGTTGGGAACCCAATGTTCCACTGCTCGTAGCGCTAATAATTTTGTGCGCCGTTACCGTGTGGATAGTTACCTCCCCCCGCTTGGCGGGGATCAACTGGAAGTGGCTCACCACCCTGGGCGCTCTTACGTACCCGCTCTACCTGATTCACCAGCACTGGGGCTGGTGGTTTATCTCTCTCGTGCGCGATCAAATGGCTCCGGTCTTGGCGGTGAGCCTGGCGATCATGCTGTCCCTCGCGCTGGCCATAGCGATCTACCAATTTGTCGAAAAACCCATTGGTCCGCGCATGCGGGCTTGGCTGGGAGGAAAGAAACCGCAAAAAGAAGGCGCCGCGGTGCAGTAACCGGATAATTTTGGACGGCGTCTGGCACCAAGAGCGAGCGCAGTCACCATATAAAGAGCGCTTCTTACGAGAGGCCCAGTTTCGGTGCCTCAATTGCTGGGCAGGCATCCATTACTACGTCCAGACCGGCCGCTTTAGCCCGCTCCGCAGCTGGCTCGCAAACGACATCAAGGGGCAACCAAACTGCCTTGGCGCCGCGTTCGATGGCTTGGTCGACTACGGCGTCAGCCAAATCGGGCCGTAAGAAAATATCGACGACGTCAATGTCCCCCGGTACGTCGGCGAGGCTTGCATATCCGGTTTCTCCGTGCACGGTTTCCGCTTTCGGGTGCACCGGCACGATTTCTTTATCCAAAACGCGCTTGAGGAACGCGGAGATGGTGTGGGCGGCCCGCTCTCGATTAGATGACAGTCCCACAATCGCCCAGCGGTCCGTTTCTGTCAGCAGACGACGAATTACGTCGGGGTCTTGATACGTCATGCCTTAAGCGAACCACATACATCGATGGGGTGTGTAGGCCGGAAGCCATGGAACCAGTTTTGGCAAGTTCCAGCCGAAAGAGCTCCTGAGCGTTGCATCTCGAGCCGGAAAGAAAAGTCGATTTTTTTCGTATAGAATCGCCGCGCGACTGATGTCGTGCCCTTCTGTCTCCTGTAAGGAACTATGCGCGCATGTCCGCGATTTCAATGTCGTCGGTAGCCAACCAAAGAAAAGCCTTTCGCCCTGATATTGAGGGTTTGCGAGCCGTCGCAATTGGCTTAGTACTCATCTTCCATGCCGGCGTCCGGTTTGTCCCCGGCGGCTTCGTGGGCGTCGACGTCTTTTTCGTAATCTCCGGCTTCTTGATTACCGGACTCCTAGTGCGGGAGATCCAGCGGGATGGCCGCATTTCACTGGCTCGCTTCTATGCGCGCCGAGCCAAGCGCTTACTTCCGGCGGCTGGACTTGTTCTTGTCGTAACGTCGATCCTTACCTGGTTGACCGTTTCTGTAGTGGAGTGGCGGACTTTCGGTCGAGACATCATTGGTTCAGCACTGTATGTAGTGAACTGGGTGCTGGCCGGACGATCAGTTGATTACCTAGCCGAGGACGTTGGCGTATCGCCGGTCCAACACTTTTGGTCCCTCGCTGTTGAAGAACAGTTTTATATTGTCTGGCCGCTGCTGCTAGTGGTGTTGGCGTGGTGGCTGCGCCGCCATGCCAAGGCGCGCACCCGCGTGGTGATGGGTATCGGGATCTTTGTATTGATCGTCCCATCATTCATTTGGTCTCTGTATTTAACCGAGGCAAATCCGGAGCGCGCATTTTTTGTTACGACAACCCGCCTGTGGGAGATGGGCATTGGCTCCTTCGTCGCAATTGGAGTGCCGCTCTGGCAAAAGTTTGCCCCGCGATTTTCAACAGTTTTTGGTTGGCTCGGTCTTGGTGCGGTGGTACTGAGCGGGTTTGTGATCAACAGCGAAACAGCCTGGCCCGGCTATGCCGCCTTGCTACCTACTTTGGGCACCGCAGCGGTAATCATCGCGGGCTTTACAGCGACTAAATATGGTCCGGGCATCTTACTGAGCTGGAAGCCCGCGGTATGGGTCGGCGGGCTTTCATACTCGCTTTATCTATGGCATTGGCCCCTGCTAGTTGCCGCGACCGCTTACTGGGGCGAACTTGGTGCGAAGCGGGGGCTGCTGGTCACGGCCCTTGCGTTTATACCTGCCTACATCGGCCATAAATTGGTAGAGAACCCATTCCGCTTCGCGCCCCCAATTGCAAAATCAAACCGGCTGGCGCTGTCGCTCGGCGCGAATTTCTCACTCGTGGGTGTAATTGCGGGGCTGGGATTAATTGTCGCCGTACCAAGCAGTGGCGGGGGGAGTGTTGCGCAAGGCGCCCAGCAGCGTGAAGCCTTGGGCGCAGCGGTATTCGACCAGCAAAATGGTGATGAATACGATCCAAACGCAGCGCTTGACGATATTGAATGGTTTGTTCCCGCGGCGACGGAGGCAACAGATGATGTGCCTGCTGCATACGACAACGGTTGTCACCAGAATCAAGTAGATGCTGACCCGATCCGGTGCGATTGGGGCGACGAAGACGGCGCAACGCAAATTGTTGTCGTTGGGGACTCCAAAATTGAACAGTGGGAGAGCGCCCTAGACGCCATAGCCGAAAAGCACGGATGGCACGTGATTTCCTACACGAAATCCGCATGTGCTTTCAGCTCTGCGATGCAAGTGGCAAAAGGGGAGCCATACGACAGTTGCGCTGAGTGGAACGAGAGAGTGTTCGACGAAATCCTTGCGATCGATCCTGCAGCCGTGCTCACTTCTAGCCGAGTAAGTGAGGCTCTGGAAGATCCGGTGGATGTTGAGAGCAGAACATCGGATGCATTAGTCGAAGGGTTAGTAGATGTCCGTACGCGCCTTGGGCAAGCGGAAATCCCCGTCATCACAATCATGGATAACCCAAGTCCCAAGGGGAACGTGTATGAGTGCGTAGCGGAAAACGAAGAGAACCTCGCCGCATGTGCCTTCGATATCGAAGGTGGCCGCGCCCGGAGTGGCTATGAGGTTCTTACCGAGGCTACGTCGCGTGTTGACGATGCCGTTCTAATCGATCTGACTGACCGCATATGCAGTGACGGGTCGTGCCCGCCCGTTATTGGAAATGTACTGGTGTATCGACAAGCATCACACTTAACCGATACGTACGTACAAACGCTCGAACCTATTCTTGAAGAAAGATTACTTGAGTCTTTTGATGAAATGGGAGTCGAGACAGGCACGTAGCTGACTAGGCAATAGCAGGTCCTGGCGGAGGCTAGTCCTCGTCAGCCAAAATCCGAAGGATCTCATTTGTCGCCCGTTGACAATTGTCAAAGTCATGGAAAGTGAACGACTTCCGGACCCGGTCGAGATAAAGGTCATCTGGCGCGCAGTCGCGTTGGAGAAAATACTCGATGGCGTCGAGCGTGCCTTCGAGTGTGTAAGTCACGGGCCCGAAGCCGTCTTTTTCAAAATCGAACCACGACGGTGCTGCGTGTAAACGCTCAAATTCTTCTCGATCGAATCTCGAGTAAATTACGGGCGTTTCCATAAAGGCAACATCAAAATGAACCGATGAGTGATCCGTAATGAAGAGATCACAGTTGGTGAGCTTTTTTTGAAAATCAAAGCCGTTGCCATGAAGGACCTTTATACGGCCGGAGGCAGTTGGGGATTTTTTGAAAAACGGCTCCACGTTGTAATGCGGTAGGAACTCGAACTGATAGTCGTATTCCTCAAGCAGTGACAATAGCCGGGGGCTTGTTAAAAGCGTGGTGATGAATGATTCATACCGGGATCCTTCAAATGGAGGAAGATCATTAATTCGGCTTTCGAAAAGTCTCGAAGGTAAGTATCGCCTCCAGGTGGGAGCGAACAGGATAGTGCGGCTTGCAGGTGTGGGTTTGAGTCCGTCATAGCGCGGCAAGCCGAGTTCTTTTATTCGCGTTCCGTAGCCTGAGCCCTCCCGTAAAGCCTGCGTTTCTCGCGGCGTTGCGGAGAGAACCGCATCATAACCTGATGCTCCTCGTTTTACGCCATACGGTGCCGCATGAATTCCATGCTTTAGGTATATCCGTCGTGAACCGGCCCGCCATGATATGTGGCGCACGTAGTCAAGATGTTTCCATTTGCTCGGAACTAAGTGGTGCGTTGCATATGCGCTTGCGATTACTTTCGCATGCAACATCAAGATTTGGTGCCGTAATGACGAGTGTCGAACAACTTTTCCGAGTTGTTCGACCTCTGCAAATTTGGGCGAAGACGGAGCGAGCACGTAGTACGCGTTTATATCCGGCCTATGCTGGCGCAGATATCGAAATAAATGTATGCCGTTATCCTGGGCGGTGTCCTGACGTTCGCCAATGAGCCATATTTCGCTTTTTCTAAATAGCGGTACCGTTATCAGACGGATGAGCCGCAGAAATCGCATTCTGCGCGCTACCGGGGCTCGTAATATGAAGTTTAGATCCTTGCGTAGTAAAAGGTTTCGCCATCGACGAGCATCTTGCTTACCGGTTCCCGCTTGGACTGTTAAGTAGCTGTTTTGTAGTCTCCCGGTTGTGTTCAGTAGGAACCGGAATCCTTTGTGATGGCCTTCTGCGGGGGGAACATAAATCGGGCGTGCCCCTTCGAGTGCCCCCGTACGACTGCGCAATCGGACCTCTACCGACTCGGTCGTATCCCCAACGAGCCGAAGCAACACCTCATATGTGCCGGAGTCAGCTTTCGACATATCCATGCGGGTGTGAAGATTTTCGTAATGGTGCTGGCCTGCCGCATTAAGCCGGGGCTCCAACTTGGCAGGTGATGAAACTAGCTCCGCACCCGCTGCATTTCTTAAAACGATTTGGTACTGCCACTGCGGTTGTGGCCCAGACACCGGTAAGTGTGTCTGGTTCCATACGGAAAATTCTAAAGTTCCGTCACTTACATCGATGTACTCCAGAAACAGTTTAAAGTGGCGAATTGTCAATTCGCCCAATGCCTGTTTAGTTGCTGAACCGATCGATGGTTTTAGCGCCTGCTGAATGTATTGCGATATGACAGTGCTGGGGCAGCTTCTGGCCGGCAATAAATCAGGGGCGGTGTTGTTACCGGTGTTTATCGATGTCTCGGTCTTCTCAAACCAACGGAGGAAAGAACGCGGAGATCTTTCTCGACGGAGCTCAGCTACCGTCAGGAGCGACGCCCCCAAAGTGGGAAGTAGTTGGCTGGCTTTGTCTGCTAGAGATGTTTGTGCGGTTTGCACCGGGATCATCTGGGCAAGTGTTGTGCTATAAACCTCGGCGGCTACTCGATCTTCGATTTCTTCGGGGAAAAGAACATAAATCTCGGCAGCCGAGAACTCTTCTGAGTCACGAATTGCTTCAAGATACCTATGTAAGCTCTTCGCCGACTTGTTATCTACAAGTAGTACAAATGAAAGGGCGCTCTTATCTGTTGCGAGGGCCATCAGGCGCGTACCTCTCCATCTCGTAGCGGGAAGTCGCTGTTTTGACCACCGTAGTAGTTGCTTGGCATGGATCTGCGAGAAGGGAACAGTGTGTCCAAATATTCTTCGGGACGCTGTGACGCTTGTATCGCATTAAAAGCATTCCTTAGGTGTTGCTCGCGCCGCGAAGCGTCACTTCCTAGAGCTTTCAAATCTGAGATTAGAGACTCGGGCCGATAGAACTCTACGGACGAAGCGAGATTAGTCCGTGCGCCGGACGGCACAAAAACTATCTTCCCCTCTTTAGTGGCTTTCCAAATGAGCGGATCTAACGAAACTTGCTCATGAGATGTGGGAGGTATGACTAGAAAGTCGATAGCGTTGATGAACTCGGAGAAGCTACTAGATCTTGAGTTCAATATGCGGCAAGAATCAGAGAGGATAGACCGAAATTGACTGGATACGCCCCAGATCGTCATGTCGAAGCCATGTTCAACAATCGGGTCGAGCCACAGTGACAACTCTTGATCTGTGAGTTGGAGAATGCCCGGGGCCCAAATCCCCAGATGCGGTGCTCTGTCGGTTAATTCTATTCGAGCACTATCTGTCACTGGTGGAAGAAGCGGTGGTTGGGGCGATGAAGTCGACTTTCGCTTCATAAAATGCGCCAAAAAGTTACGTTTTTGAGGCAGCCGAGGATACCAACATACCGAAGAGTTGAACTTGTCTTTCAAAAATGCGGTTATGTCGTGTCGGGACGAATTCGCATCTTGCAATTCACTATTCGTTGCCAACACGACCACGTTGTTCGTCTCAATTGTCTCTAAGATAAATGCTGGCATTGTGCGAATACTTGCTAGATCGCGAATAACGACCGTTTCAGCTTTCACTTGCCTGTCAACTAGGAGCCATTCGACGCGGCCCAATCGAATGAGTTCTGCGAGCTCTCCATTTGGTGCTTTAGGGCGGTCAATCAGATCTCGCGGTGCCAAGTATTCCTTGATGGCTACCTTATAGTTTTGGGAATTAAGATAACTTATCTCATCAGGCAGCGTGTGTGACTCGGCGGTGTCTCCCCCTAGGTTACCGAGCATTAGTACGTCGACGGACGTTGAAGTTGGAGCTTCAATACCCGTAATGTGACTGGGCGCGGGGAAGTTGGGACGAACAGATTCTTGATAGTGAAGAGATGGCTTACTTTGAGCGTTCTTGGCATGCCAGTGCCGAAAGTTCGCACGGTACTGAACTCGTGCTGGATGCGTATATAAATGGCGATAATCTGCTCGGGAAAGCGATCCGGGGGTCAACTGCACATACGCGAGCGGGTCTTCCAATATAGCGAAGCGTTCGGCTCCCACTGCAGTCTCGAATCTGCTGATAAATTCTGAGTCCGCGCCTCTGCGCACCGGATCGAAGGCGCCGAAATATTCTAGAAAATCTTGTCTACGCATAAGGAGCGAAGACAAATTTATTCGCTTTGGGGGCCGTCCAATGACAGTCAGTTGCAGATCATCCATCACTCGTATCGAATGACTTATCGTCGCGAGGGCTTCAGAATTGTTTTCGAGCGATTCAACATGCCGCCGGATCCTATCCGGATGCGACCAATCGTCCGCATCGTTGAATGTGATGTAATCCCCCGTTGCGGCAAGAACCCCGGCGTTACGTGCGCCATACGCTCCGCCGTTTTGCTCTAATGTGATTACTTTGATTCGTTCGTCTTCGGAGGCTAGCTGCTGTATGAGCTCGGCGTTCTTTGTTGACGCGTCGTCGCAGAGAATGACTTCAAGATTGCTCCAAGTTTGAAGAAGCAAGGAACGAACTGCGGTAAGGAAACTCTGATCCGGATTAAATACTGGGACGACGACAGTCACCCTAGGCCCATCACATGTAGCCGCTGAGTCACTCGAGGCACTCATTCTTTCGAAGAGTGTTCCGGCGCGATCGGCGAGTGCTATGGGTGAGAGCTCTGCATCTAAGAGTGGTTTATTAAACAGTTGGAGCCAGTTTGACCTGTCGGAGCCTGGCGAAATGCTGGGGTGCCGACTGTCTGTTGCAGCGGCCCACCAAACCTCAGCGGGAGCCTTAACGCGTCGAAGCTGCTTTATCTGATCCGTTAAATCTCCGTTGAGAGCAGCGCATTGCAACCAAACGCCAGCGAGCCTGCTTCGAATGGCAGTTGGGCCGCCTAACGTGTATGCGAAGTTGAATAGCGCCGAGGCGTCTTTAACGCGATCGTGTGCGTCGACTCGAGACGCGGTGACGTACGCAAACCATGCTACGCCTGTAGCGTCGAGGTGGCGTTTATGCCTTGACCGACCGGAATGGGCCTCGGCAATTAGATCGCTCGCATAGAGCTTCCCATTAGAAGCGAGTAAAGCGAGGTCGTCGTAAAATGAACCGGCAGGGTATGCGCCTGCGGCCCGTGCAAGTTCCGGCCAAGCAACGTTGTTGTATGCATCCATCACCGCGGGTCCGCTAGTCACCACATGCCTTTCATTGAGCAACGACCGACTCCGTAACATATCAAAACTACATAACGCCAAAAGTTTAAAGGTGCCGTCGCCGCTAGCATGTAGAGCCCAGGTGCAAGGAAAGCGAGAAGGCATAGCGTTGTTGATAGAGATCATGGGCCCTTCAGGAGTCGGCAAGTCAACCGTCCTGCGCGCGGCTTCCTTAATCCGTAAGGATCACTCTCCCGAGTGGTTTGCACCGGGAGAAATCGGGGATGAAGAACACGGCTCGGTGCGATCTGTAGATCAGACACAAACCGCAAAACTCGTAAATTTTACGCTCGAGGCAATCGCAGCCTCGAACATGATGGCTTCTCAAAAAATCACTGCAACTGCATTACTGGGCAGGTCGGCAAGGTGGCACGAGGAAATTAAAGAAGCGCATCAAGACGCGGTGCTCGTTCATGACGAACTGTTGCTCAACCGCTTGTACAGCACCTTGTTGTATTCGGAAAATTATCGTGATGACGCTCAGGCCTATTTACACCTTGCTCCGGCGCCCCACGGCGTAGTTGTGGCTTTCGCAGATGTTAATGAAATCGTCAAACGTGTTAAGAATCGGTCGCGTAATGTAAATGTTTACTACGGGCTAACAAGCGAAGATATGTTGAAAATAGTTTCACGGGCTTTGGAGTTTAGCGAGTTGGCATATCAGTATTTTCGGAAAGTTCGCGTTCCCGCTCTTTTATTGGACTTGGGTCAGCCGATAGAACGCGCGGCCGCTGAAATGCATCATTGGATAACCGAGCAGCGCAATCAGTTATGAGTCTGTCAAAGGGAATTTATTTGGTTCCGAGGCTCGGGTGGCGTAATAGGCCAACCCATTGTTCATTTGCGTTAACTAAAAAGCGGGAAATGTCGGTATTCCAGGTGTGTGAAGAAGCATCTTGTTGCCTTACATAAAGATAACCAATGTCATGTGGCTGGTAAATTAGCCCTCCCGCATTGGTAACCGTCTTGATCAAAGCACTATCGATAGCTCGTGGTAGTGATGGCCATCCACCCAGTTCCCGTAGGTCCTCCGCCGAAATAAGCATGGTCCCACCAGCGACCCGGTTCGTGTACGATTCCGGACTCCCGAAAACCCTTCTTACAGTGGTGTCTATCGCCTCTAGGTAGACGATGGTTGTTGTTTTGCCCACGAGCGTTGCACTTGAGTATTTATGTGCTGCTACGAGATCCCAAAGGTAGTCATCGCCATAAAAATCGTCATCATCTACTTTTGTTAAGAGTTCACCGGAGGCCATGGCGAAGGCAGAATCAACGACATCACCAAATATTTCGCTGGCGTGGAATTCTTTCACAACAAGTTGGCGTTTGTTAGCGACAGTTTGTAAATCTTTTGGCGCGGCGGCACCGTGCATTCCCACTACAATCTCCAAATGGGGGTAGTTCAATGCACTTAGACGTTGAACCATTGAACGCACTAGTTCTGGCCTTTTGCTCACCAACACGGCGCTGACGGTTGGAGCAATACTGATTAGAGGGACTAGCGCTGCTCGTCTTTGCTGCACGGCGCGTGCATCCCAAAGAAATTCACCGGGATTTCCCTGGATCGGAGAGCGCACCGCTTCCCGTAATTTTTCAGGTAACTGGGTAGAAATCTCTTCTGGAAGGCGAGTTATTGTAGTTCCGCGTCCAACAGCTTGTTGCACAAATTGCGCCACCATCGTACGGGCATCAGTGTTTGGGGCATCGCCGACAATTGAGAGTGAATGTTTTGTGTCCAGTTGTGCCAGCGCCGTGCTCAACGAACTATCCCATGGGCCGCGTTTTCGGCCCAGCCGCCAGCCGTTGCTCCCGAAGCTCAACGTTGCGCGTCTGTGTCTTTGAGCATCTGGAACGCGGCCAACTGGATTGTCGCTTTCGAGATTCACGACTCAAACTATACTGCGACTTTTACCGTATTGGGCTACCAGTAGCATGAAGAGAATGACACGGATGCAGGTCGTGGTTAACGCGCGAAACTCCAACACAACGGAGCTAGATCGCTGTATACAATCACTGCTTCGTCAAGTACCCAGCCTTGAGTTCTTTGCTTGTCCTGCGAGCGTATTCGAAGTGCTAAGTGAAAAATATGGTCAACGAATTACGAAGTTTGCTTCGTTTACTGCCCGTACCAAAACGCTCATCACGCGTCCAGAAATTATTTACGCTAAAAATAGTTTAAAGAGGCTCAACCACGAAGCGGGTAGCGCAACAGTGGCTCGGGTTTTAATTGCTGGTGAGGGGACCTACTTCGCAGCGTCTTTGTGGCAAGAAGGATTCCTACGCGACGAAAGAATTTCTGCTGATAAAGCCATCGAAGCCGATCTGGATTTCGACAGGATGCTGTTGTCACACCAGTCTCCGACTGCCCGCCGCTGGGTACAGGGAGAGACAGTCGGCATCGCCCGTCAGGGGACTGTGACAAACAACTTCTCCTATTGGTCAGCATTCACAAATATTCGCTTACGACTGCAACGAGCGCTGACGAACGTGCGGAAACGTCTGGGCACCTATAAGAGAAAGTATCTTTTGCGAAAGCAACGCCGATTGAATCAACGCACGGCGCGCTCATAGATCCAATCAGCGATCTGATGTCGTCTTGCTATGTAGGATGCACTGGCGTTCTGAATGACATGTTCAGTGGCGTGCTCTTGTTGCATCAAGCGCGTTGCGATTGCCTCCGTTATTCGGACTTCCTTAATATCGCCGCGATCAACCGAGGTGCGCGCATCGATTAGGGGGCGTGAGGGTGGGGAAAATGAACGCAGACTTGTATCGGGTGTGCCAGCCAATGCTTGGCTATAGACGTGGTCTGCTACTTCAAAGCCGCCTGCCGCACGGGGTAGGTCGGCACAGTTTTCCCGCAGTTCTTGTTGCACGCTAGCCCGAAGAAGTCGCTCGATTTCTTCAGTGAGATTCCCAGTGCTTGAGAGCGCTAACCCTTTGCTGGCTAAGCCACTGGCACGAGCCGATTGATCATCGGTGACATGATTTGTCGATGGAATAAGGAGCGTGGGAACCCGCATGCTCAATAACTCGTGTACCGCGTTGTAACCTGCCGCGCTAATTGCGACGTCAAAGGCGTGTAGGTGACGCGCTAGCGGGTAGACATCATTTAATACATGGACATTTTCAGTTGCTAGAGCGCCATGTTTCGCAATCGATTGACGCGTGATGACAATTTCCCACCCTGGATGGTGCTCTCGCACAATGTCGTTAACGGCCGTGATCATCGCGTCTACCGAGCCCAGCGCCCCGGAGCCTGGCGCCAGCAAGATCAGTTTCCCATCTGCCGGTAGCCCTAATTTGCGCCGCGCTGCTGTCTTCGATGGGCTCTTAAGCACGCTCGTGAGGCTTATCGGTCCAACACGGACGGCGTCGTGGCGACTATTTGTTGGGCCATTATCGAACTCCTCAGCGTAGTCACCTGGTTCTAGTGTCAAATCGAAATGCTTAGAAAGGTCTAGGCGTTTTTCAGGGACCCCTTGCTGCCACATGCCCCTGCGCACCCATATGAAACGCAACATCGGAAGTTTTTTACTCGCTTCGAGTAGGCCCAAATAGGGAACGACGCCGTCAAAAACCACGGCACTTGCCTGGACTTCTTGCGCGAGTGCCACGAGTCGATCTCGCAGGTAAGGGTGCCAACGATATGAGCGGTATCGAGTGCGGAGCTTCCTGCGCCATCCTGTTTTGGGAAGCCACATTGATTCTCGACTAGGGCAATATTCGTACAGCAGATCGTTAGACTTAAGTTCAGGAATTTCACCATTTCGATCCGCTTCCATTATTCGAGGCAGCGCAGCTGACAACGAAAAAAGGACCGGGCGAATCTTGTTTTCGGCGCTCATTATTGTCGTGAGCTGCCGGGATAAGTGCCCCATTCCGACGCCATTGCTAGTCATGAAAATAACGACGGGGCAAGAAGACATGTGCTCATGTTACCGCCATGATGCGTATTAGCGGGCAGATCGGTCTAAGGTAGATCGCGCTATGGCCACTTACCCAATCTGCGAATTTGTCGAACCTGACGAGAGCGAATTTCTCTTCAGGGTACGCCTGAGAGGCGGTGACCTTCCGGCCAACACGCGCAATACGCTGGTCTTGAGGTCGAGGAGCGGGAAAGTTGTCGCGGTCTCAGAAGCCACCGTTACCTGGCGAGTAAATACCACCGGCGAATGGACGCGGTCAGCGTTTAATTTCCGCATCAAGCATTCAGAATTGCCCGCCGGCGGGTTTCGCCTGGAACTTCGTTCCGAAGAAGCGGAAGCGGGGCGATACGTTGCGCCTTCTGCGGGTGTATTAGCAGAATCGCGGCCGCGACTGTTGGGTCGAACGCGGGTATTTCAGATTTTCCCGGGCTCCGGCAAGCAGGTCACCTGGATTCGTCTTGCCTCGACGAGCCGGATCGCCAGATTCGCATGGAAGCTGCGGAATCTAGCGCGCGAGGTCGCATTTTTTGTGCAACTTCGGCGGTTTAGTTGGTTGCGATTAGCGCGGTTTGTTACGAAACCCTTCGTCCCGCGCGGAAAGATCTGGCTCATCGGCGAGCGGCCAGAGACCGCACGGGATAACGGCGCGGCATTTTTCGAGTATCTGCGACAAGAGCGCCCCGCCGATCCGATTTTCTACGTAATTACGCGGGAGAGCCCCATGCGCGGAAGAGTAGAAGCGCAGGGAAACGTCATTGA
>DAHVRJ010000005.1:0-8973 GCA_027322505.1 Demequinaceae bacterium | reverse complement strand
GCCTTCTACAAACCCGATGGGCAACAAATCGGCCCCCGCGGCCAAACCAGACCCACCCAACCAGGCGAACCACCCGATGACACTAACTGGCCCGACGAGCCCGACGAACCGGGCCAATGTGGCGAACCACCCTGGGCCGGTGGGCCTGGCAGCCAATCGGTGTTAAAACACCCCGGCGAGACCAGCCAACCCGCCGAGCCCGGCCAATCCGGCGAGCCCCGTGAACATCGACAAAGCTGCCAGCCGCAACTAGTCACCACCGGCCCCGACCCCGGCTGACCCCACCCCGCCAAAAACCGGCGGCGACACCAGATGACAGGTGGCAAGGCGGAGCACAACGCAGAAGCACAACAAGCACCAACGCGACAAGCACCTACCTTGCTGTGGGCTGTTTTGCGCTGGGGTTTGGATTCAGGAAGATCAATCGGGTAATGTTGACCCTTGGTCTGCCCGTCGGTAGCTCTCTCGCTGCGGCAGGCCCCTCGGGATGTGGCTGCACCCGAACGCAAGATGCCCCACTTGACTGACAAGCGGGGTCCGCTCACTCGTAAGAAGGATGACATTTGTCTTCTGTAAGAAAATCGCGCCGCATGGTGCGCGAATCACGTGCACTGGGTATTCCGCTTACCCCGAAGGCTGTTAAGTACTTCGAAAAGCGTCCCTATCCTCCGGGTGAGCGCGGTCGTGCTCGCCGCCGCACCGAATCCGACTACGCGGTACGTCTGCGTGAAAAGCAGCGCCTCCGTGCCCAGTACGGTCTGAACGAGAAGCAGTTGCGCCGCGCGTTTAACGATGCCCGCAAGCTTCCCGGCCAGACCGGTGAATCGCTGGTTGAGTTGCTGGAAAGCCGCCTTGATGCCCTCGTGCTGCGTGCCGGCTTTGCCCGCACCACCGCGCAGGCTCGCCAGGCCGTTACCCACCGCCACATCCTCGTGGACGGCAAGATCGTTGACCGCCCCTCCTTCCGCGTGAAGCCAGGCCAGGTCATCCAGGTAAAGGCTAAGAGCCAGGCAATGGTCCCGTTCCAGGTTGCCGCTGCTGGCGGCCACCGCGAGGTGCTGGGTGAAGTTCCCGCATACCTCGACGTGCAACTGGAAAACCTGCGCGCCGAACTCACCTCCAAACCGTTGCGCGCCCAGGTGCCCATCACCTGTGAAGTCAACCTGGTTGTTGAGTACTACGCACGCTAGGACTTAACTTCCGCTCAACAGGCCGAGCTCAGTTCGGCCGCTGTTGAAAAATTTAGGACGACGCCTCTCTCCCTGCGGCTAACACCGCACCGGGATGGGGGCGTCGTCTTTTTCTGAGATGGGTGCAGTGTCTGCTGGGTCGCTGCCAAAGCAGCGCGGCTGACGTTGGCGACTGAGACGGGCAGTCGAGACGGGAGACCGAGACAGCCGGTTGAGACGGCCGGCTGAAGCGGGGCGGCTGGGGCTGACAAATTGAGGCGGCCGGTCGAGACGGGAGACTGGACCGCTGGCTTAAGGCTCCGATTAATTACTAGGTAGTCAGTTTTCGAAACTGAGGAATTCGAAACTGGGGAATTTTTGAGTAAAGTCTTCGCTAATAACTCACACCGGTTCGGAAATAGGTAAATGCTAGAGCAACGTCGCACGCAAGAGCCCATTCGTATTGGAATTATCGGCGCCGGGATCATGGGAACAGATCACGCGCAGCTTTTGGCTTCGCAGGTACGTGGGGCAGTGGTGGCGGGTATTGCCGATGCTGATCCCATCCGCAGTGAGCAATTAGCAACATCCGTCGGCGCGAAAGTTTTCAAAGATGGGGAGAGCTTAATCGCGGCGCCCGAGGTAGACGCCGTGATCATCGCCTCTGCTGATCACACGCATCACAGGTACACGATGGCTGCACTAGCGGCGCGTAAACCCGTGCTTACCGAAAAGCCACTGGCTCCCACCATTGAAGAGTGTCGCGAAATCGTCCTCGCTGACATGGAAGTCGATTCTTCCGGCTCACCCCCGCTGACCAGTCGCGAGGATAAATACCCCAGACCAGGTTTGGTGTCTGTTGGATTCATGCGCCGCTTCGACCCTTCTTGTGCTCATTTACGAAACCTGGTGGACGAAGAAACCTATGGAAGAGCCCTGCTCGTGCACTGCGTGAGTCGCGGTGTCTCCGCAGCTGCGGGGAGTTCAACTGAGTCCGCGATATCGAACTCCGCAATTCATGAGATCGATTTTGTGCCCTGGTTATTGGGCTCACCCGTCACTGCAGTCACGTGGCAGGCTCCTGCCGCGTCTAAGCACGCCGATGGGCTGGCTGATCCGCAGTTGTTCACGCTCGAAACAGCCAGCGGTGCAATCGCGAGCTGCGAATTATTTCTCAACGCGCGCTACGGTCACGATGTGCGCAGCGAAGTTGTTTTTGAAGAGGGCGTAGCAAGCACCGTTGAGCCCACGCTGGCGACCGTGAACCACGCCGGTGCCTCCGCGACCACGTTTGGCCCAGACTGGCGCCGGCGCTGGGCCGAAGCCTACCGACTAGAACTGCAGACTTGGGTAGATGCGCTGAAGGGTAAGGCGTTAAATGCTAATGCAGTAAATGGAGTCGTAGACCCGCCCGCGTCCAAAACACAAAGCAACGCCCCGGACGTGACTACCCGACTACGCGCGAGCGGCCTTGCCAGCGCGGCTGATGGGATGGCAGCAATTCTGGTAGTTGAAGCACTCATAGCCAGCCACCGTTCAGGTGGCATGCGCACGCCAGTTCGCAGCGTTGCCGACGTTTTGCAAGGAAGCCTCTCCTGATGAGCCGGAGTAAACCCGGCACCATGCAAGCGCCCATTCTGCGGGGCTTCTGCGGGGGCGGGGGCGGTGGGGGCCGGTGTGCAAGTGAGCGGCCTCAGGCGTGAAGCGGCAGCCGGCCCCAATTACGACCTTGCAAGCCTTCGCTACGATCTGCGCGGAAACAGGTGCTGAGGTTTAGGGCACCAGATGTGGGTAGGATGGGCAGCGCGTTTCACTCTTGGGCCTCCCGCCGACAACTTGAATGCAGAACTTTGAGCACCGACCTAAGATCCTGCATCGGATCCCCATATACGGGTCCCGCAGCCAGGCGTGTGGATGTTCCAACCCGTTTACGCGAGACTTAACCTGTAGTAATAAGTGCTTAGCCGAAACAAGTACGCAAAAGTAGAGGACTTACACCTTATGTCTGTGGGAGAAGTAGCCGGCCTAATCGCCGCGATCGTGTTCGCCATTTTGGTCGGACTGACCGCCATTCCGATCCTCAAACTAGGCAAGGTCTTCGACGGTGCCCGGGAATCTCTTCGGGAAGTTACCGATCACACCCTCCCGGTGCTCGATGAGTCCGCCCAAACCATCGCGCTGACCAATATGCAGCTCGAGAAGGTAGATACCATCACCACGCACGCCGCAGATGTGACAGAAAACGTCTCGGCTCTCACCGCACTTTTCGCCGCGACCATCGGCTCACCCATGGTAAAAATCGCCGCATTCACTTATGGCGTGCGGCAAGCTTTCGCACGTCGCAAGGCCAAATAACTAATGCGCCGGGTCTTTTGGATGGCCGTCGGTGCGGGTGTAACTATCTATGCCATGCGCCGATCTAAAGCCGGACTAGCCGCACTGCTTCCACCCGCCTTTTCCCGCGCGCTGGGCTGGGCCGATGGCGGCCCAGGGCATGGGGGCGGCCCTACTGGCTCCGCTAGCCGCACGGGCAAACACGCGGCTAATACTGTGGTTGACGACCTTGCGGCGGGGACCGAAGCGTTTCTTACCGATTTCCGCACCGCCCGCTCCGCCCGCGAAGCGCAGTTGCGCGCCGCCGTCCTCACCCAGCGCGACCCGAGCAACCCTGGCGACCGCGTGTCGATGACCGGCCTGAACCCCAGCGCTCCCGGCACGGACCTCTACGGGGCGAGAGGCGCCGTCCCAAATCGCGGTAGAGCCGCTGGCCGCGGTCAAGACAGGACGGCATACGATTTTGATGATCCAGACGCAGATTCTGATCCAGAAGAACCAATTTACGAATTTTAATCACCTGATAGGAACCCCCGTACACCATGCAGACCGCTGAAATTCGGCGCCGCTGGCTGAAATTTTTCGCCTCCCGAGGCCACGAGGTCGTGCCGAGCGCCTCACTGATTTCCCCGGACCCCTCGACCATGTTCACGATCGCGGGCATGGTCCCGTTCATCCCATACATGCTGGGGGAGCAGCCGGCGCCCTGGAAGCGGGCCACCTCGGTGCAAAAGTGCGTGCGCACCGCCGACATCGACGAGGTGGGCAAGACCACCCGCCACGGCACGTTCTTCCAAATGAACGGCAACTTCTCATTCGGCGACTACTTCAAGGAAGACGCTATCCGCTTCGCGTGGGAACTGATAACGACCTCCCAGGACGAGGGCGGATACGGTTTCGACCCGGACAAAATCTGGGTCACCGTATTTCACGATGATGACGAGGCGTTCGACCTGTGGCGCGAAATCGCGGGCCTGCCCGAGGAACGCATCCAACGCCGCGGCCGCGAAGACAACTACTGGCACACCCATCAGCCCGGCCCCGGCGGCCCGTGCTCCGAAATTTACGTCGACCGCGGCCCCGAGTACGGCCAGGACGGCGGCCCAATTGTCGATGAGGACCGCTTCCTCGAAATCTGGAACCTCGTATTCATGCAGTACGAGATCACCAATGTGGAATCCCAAGCCGAATTCGACATTGTCGGCCCGCTCAAACAGCGCAACATTGACACGGGGATGGGTCTGGAACGCGTCGCCATCCTCCTGCAGGGCGTCGACAACATGTACGAAATCGACGAGCTCATGGGCGTCATTCACCGCGCCGAAGAAATCTCCGGCCGTAAATACGGCGCCAACGAGGCCGATGACGTGCGTTTTCGCGTCGTGGCCGACCACGTGCGCTCTTCCTTGATGCTGATTGGGGACGGCGTCACTCCCGCTAACGAGGGACGCGGCTATGTCTTGCGGCGCCTGGTGCGACGGGCGGTGCGGGCGATGCGACTTTTGGGCGTGAACGAACCCGTGTTGCCGGAATTGTTTCCCGCATCGCTGGAGTTGATGGAGCAGTCCTACCCCGAACTGCGCGAAGATTACGCGCGGATTTCCCGGATTGCCTATGCGGAAGAAGAGTCCTTCCTGCGCACGCTGTCCGCCGGCACGCAGCTGTTGAACGTGGCGGTTTCGAAAGCAAAGGAGGCCGGGCGCGATGAACTATCTGGCGCGGAAGCCTTCTCCCTGCACGATACCTATGGTTTCCCGATCGACTTGACGCTGGAAATGGCCCAAGAGCAGGGCCTGCACGTCGATGAGGAGGGCTTCCGCGACCTGATGCGCGAGCAGCGCGAGCGGGCACGGGCCGATGCGGTGGCGAAGAAGGGCGGCCGCCCCGATGCGCCCGGGTACCAAGAAATGCTGGCGCAGGGGCCCACCGATTTCCGCGCATTCCAGGAGCTCACCTCCGAAGCCCAGATCCTGGGTGTCCTGCGCGATGGCGAGCTCATTTCCGGGGCCGGCGAGGGGGAGCGCGTCGATGTAGTGCTGGATCGCACCCCGTTTTACGCCGAATCCGGGGGCCAGGAAGCCGACGCCGGGATCATCACCGGCGATGGCGTGGAGCTGGCAGTTAGGGACGTGCAACGCGTCGCGAAGACCCTGATCGTCCACACGGTTGAGGTCACGCGCGGCGAAGTGCAGGCCGGCCAAAAGGTTCTTGCCCAGGTCGATGCGGAATGGCGCGTGGGCGCACGCCAGGCGCACTCCGGAACGCACGTGGTGCATGCCGCGCTGCGCGAGGTGCTAGGACCAGGCGCGCTGCAGTCCGGGTCCTATAACAAACCGGGCTATCTGCGCCTTGACTTTGCGTGGAACGAAGCACTCTCCAGCGAAACTCGCAGCGAGATTGAAGAAATCACCAACCTCGCCGTCCGGAAGGACCTGCCAGTTACCGCCGAGTACATGTCGCTGCCCGAGGCCAAAGAAAAGGGCGCGATCGCCCTGTTTGGCGAGACCTATGACGACTCCGCTGTGCGCATGGTGGAAATTGGCGGCCCGTGGTCCCGGGAGCTGTGCGGGGGAACGCACGTCGAACACTCCTCCCAAATCGGCCCCGTCACCCTGACCGGAGAGTCTTCCGTCGGCGCTGGATCGCGCCGCCTCGAGGCCCTTGTTGGTATGGAGGCACTGCACCAGATGGCCACTGAGCGGGCCCTGGTCCACGCCGTTACCGAACAACTCAAGGTGCGGCCCGAGGAGGTCCCGCAGCGCCTGGAACAGCTGATTACGCGCCTGCGCGAAGCCGAACGCGAATTAGAAAAACAGCGCAAGGCGAAGCTGTTGGCCCAGGCCGGTCGCCTTGCCCGTGAGTCCCTCGATGTCGCTGGAATTCGCGTCGTAACCTTTGATGCGGGCACCGTGGGATCAGCCGACGACGTGCGCGCACTGACCCTAGACGTCCGCCAGCGCATGTCGGATGTGGCGGCGCTGGTGGCAATTGCCGGTGTGGTTAATGACAAGCCCGTCATCGTAGTGGGCATCACTGAGGCCGCCCGCGAGAGCGCCAAGCTGCAGGCCGGAGCCTTTGTGCGCCTGGCTGCCCAACGACTTGGCGGCGGTGGCGGCGGCAAGGCTGACCTGGCCCAGGGCGGGGGAACCGATGCCAGCGCGATCGACAGTGCGCTATCGGCAATTGCCACCGAGGTCGCGCGAACAGTTGGCGGAAACTAGGCCGCGGACTTAAGACACCATGGAACGCGGAGTACGACTAGCCATCGACGTGGGCGAAGTGCGCGTCGGCGTTGCGGCCAGTGACCCCGACGGCATTTTGGCCACCCCGGTTGAAACCGTCAGCACCGTCGAAACCGCCAGCGCCGTCGAAACCGTCAGCACCGTCGAAACTGTCAGTGCGGTCGGCGCCCCAACCCCCGGCGCTGTTTCGCGCGTCGCGGAAATCATCGCGGAGCGCGAACCCACGGTTGTGTATATTGGCCTACCTCGGACCCTTAAGGGAAAAGAAGGGCCGGCCGCACAAGCCGCACGCGCGTTCGCACAAACCCTGGCAAACCGCGTCAGCACGCCGATTCAACTGGTCGACGAGCGCCTAACTACTGTGGTGGCCCATCAAGCCCTGCATCAAAGTGGCCGAAAGATGAAGAGTCACCGCGCAGTTGTGGATCAACAGGCCGCGGTGGAAATACTGCAGCAGTCGTTAGACGTTGAAAGATCAACCGGTAGAGTACCGGGGATTGCTGTAATCGGGCATCAAGATGATGACGAAACGGAGGCCGTCGGCCGGTGAACGACAACTTCCTGTCTGAGCTCACGCGCAACGACAGCGGCTCTAACGGCGCATCCCCAGCAACTTCTCCTACGGGGCTTCCCTCGCGCGAATCGTTGCGCCGCCAGCGTCGTAAGCGCCAGAAGGAACGCCGCAGGCGCCGGCGCAAACGCGTCATTGGACTCATCGTTGTTTTGCTGTGTTTAGGAGGGCTCGGCGCCGCCGTTTGGTTCCTGGTCCTTCCCATGTTCCAGAGCGAAGAGCCGGCGCCGGAGAGCAACGACTATCCCGGCCCAGGCTCCGGTTCCGTCGAAGTAGTGATTAACTCCGGCGATTCTGGGGCGCAAATTGGCGAAACGCTTGCCGATGCTGGTGTGGTCAAAACTGCTCAGGCGTTTGTCGATACGGCGCTAAAGAACTCCTCCAAAGCCGCCGGCATCCAACCGGGGCGCTATGAACTGAAAAAGGAAATGAGCGCGGCCGGGGCCCTGGACCTCCTTCTTAACGATGAGGCCCGTCTCCAGGTGCGAGTGACGATTCAAGAGGGCTGGCGCACGTCCCAAATATTTGAGCGAATTGAGTCCTTGACCGAGGTGTCACTTGAGGACCTCGAAGCCGCTGCTGAAGACACCAAGGCAATTGGTCTGCCCGATGAGGCCGACGGCAACGTTGAGGGCTGGTTATTCCCCGCAACCTATCCCTTCGAGCCCGACACCACCGCCGAAGAGATGCTCTCGGCGATGGTCGAGCAAACGGTCAGCGTGCTGGATGACCTCGATGTTCCGAAAAAACAGCGCGAGACAGTGCTCAACAAGGCCTCAATCATCGAAAAAGAGGGCTACTTTGATGACGACTTCGCCAAGATCGCGCGCGTCATCGAAAACCGCCTCGATCGCGATATGACGCTGGGGATGGACTCCACCATCGCCTACGGGCTCGATAAGTCCGGCCTCGACTTAACACGCTCCGATCTGGACTCCGATCACCCGTATAACACCCGGATGCACACGGGCTTGCCGCCCACGCCAATCGCGTCCCCGGGGGAGCGCGCCATTAAGGCCGTGCTGGATCCGCCCGCCGGTGACTGGCTGTTCTTCGTCACAACGAATCCGGATGAACGCGAGACGAAGTTCACCGATTCCTACGACGAGTTCTTAGAATTCAAGAAGGAATACGAAGACTGGTTCGAAAACCGGTCCAACGGATCTGATGACGACTAAAGCTGTTGCATCGCGGCGCGCCGCCGTGCTGGGCCACCCCATTGCCCACTCGCTTTCCCCCGCGCTCCACAACGCCGCCTATGCCGAACTGGGGCTGACGAATTGGGCGTATGACGCCCACGACGTCACTACCGAGCAGTTGCCGGAATTTTTAGCCCAAATGGATGATTCTTGGGCGGGCTTATCGTTGACGATGCCCCTAAAATCCAGCATTCAGCCCCATCTGGATGTGATCGACCCGCTCGCCGAGGTGGTGGGTGCGGCCAATACGGTCATCTGCCAATACAGCGGGGGGAGCCGGATGCTGGTCGGCGCCAATACCGATGTGTACGGAATCGTCGCTTCATTAAGGACGGCGGGCCTCACCGCTGCCATTAACTCCGCCGCGGTCTTAGGTGCTGGGGGAACTGCCGCGGCCGCCCTGGCCGCGCTGGCCGAGCTGGGGTGTGCCGAACCTCAAGTTTTGGTGCGTTCCCGCG
>DAHVRJ010000002.1:0-50771 GCA_027322505.1 Demequinaceae bacterium | reverse complement strand
TGACTCGCTGTCACCTCACACGCATAAGCGGTATATGCACCACTACAACTTCCCGCCGTACTCCACCGGGGAAACCGGACGTGTGGGATCGCCCAAGCGCCGCGAAATTGGCCACGGGGCCCTGGCCGAACGAGCACTGGTGCCGGTGCTTCCCAACCGCGAGGAATTCCCCTACGCCATCCGCCAGGTATCGGAAGCGCTCGGATCCAACGGCTCAACCTCAATGGGATCGGTGTGCGCATCGACGCTGTCCATGCTCAACGCTGGAGTGCCGCTGAAAGCACCGGTAGCCGGAATCGCAATGGGCCTGGTGTCCGATGAGGTAGACGGCCAGCGGCGCTTTGCGGCAATGACCGACATCCTGGGTGCGGAGGACGCATTCGGTGACATGGATTTCAAGGTCGCCGGAACCTCCGAGTTCATCACCGCCATCCAGCTGGACACCAAACTTGATGGCCTGCCCGCATCGGTCCTGACCGGCGCGCTGGCACAGGCGCGCGATGCTCGCCTGCACATCTTGGGCGTTATGAATTCCGCTATCGGTACCCCCGATGAAATGTCGCCCTTTGCGCCGCGCGTCATTGCGGTGAAGGTACCGGTTGACAAGATCGGCGAAGTTATCGGGCCCAAGGGCAAGATGATTAACCAGATCCAAGAAGACACCGGTGCCGATATCTCAATTGAAGATGACGGAACGGTTTACATCGGTGCCACCGACGGTCCCTCGGCCGAGGCGGCGCGGTCAGCGGTAAACGCCATTGCCAACCCGCACGTACCCGAAGTCGGGGAGCGCTACGTGGGAACCGTTGTTAAGACGACGTCATTTGGGGCTTTCATTTCCCTAACCCCGGGTAAAGACGGCCTGCTGCACATTACGCAGATCCGCAAGCTCGTGGGTGGCAAGCGCGTGGAAAACGTTGATGACGTACTTTCGGTCGGCCAAAAACTCCAGGTCGAAATCGCCGAAATTGACCAGCGCGGCAAGCTGTCGCTGCACGTGGTCGAAGAAGAATCTGATGAGGACTCTTCCCAAGCCACCAGTGACGAAAACTAACGTGCCCACCCAACTACCGCTTGTCCCATCGGGATCTGCTGGAAGTGAACTTTCCCTGGAGCAGGATGGCGGCGCACTTCTGCGCCGTACCATCCTGCCCGGGGGAGTGCGGGTCATAACCGAGAAGATCCCCGGCATGCGTTCCGCGGCGCTGGGCGCGTGGGTTCCAGTCGGTTCTCGCGATGAGGTGGCCGGGTCGCGCGGGGCGAGCCACTACCTAGAACACCTGCTGTTTAAAGGTACGCAGCGGCGCACCGCTGGTGATATTGCTCGCGCATTTGACGCCGCCGGCGGGGAGGCGAACGCGGCCACGAGCAAGGAATCCACCTGCTACTTCGCTCGCGTGCTCGATAAAGATCTTCCAATGGCCATCGATGTTATTGGCGACATGATCACCTCGCCCGCGCTGGATTTAGAAGAGTTTGAGCGGGAGCGAGGCGTCATACTCGAAGAACTCGCCATGCACAGCGATGACCCGACTGATCTGGTTTTTGAACAGTTCTCCCACTCGGTATTCGGACAGCACCCACTGGGTCTTCCCATTGGGGGCACACCGCGCGATATTGAGCACATCTTGGCTGCGACCGTTCGCGACCACTATCAGTCGCATTACGATTCCACCGCGCTAGTTATCACGGCCGCGGGCGGGGTTGATCACGATCAAATCTGTGAATTGGTCACGGCGGCATTGCACCAGGGCGGTTGGGAAATGCACCCCCGCATCGCTCCGCGCTCGCGGCGCAACAGCAATGGCCCCATCGAGATACAACCGGGGGCAACGGTTACTGTGCGGCGGTCTGGGGAGCAGGCCAACGTCATTATTGGCGGGCGGGGAATTGCTGCCAACGACCCGCGTCGTTACGCCCTTTCAGTGCTGCACGCGGTCCTGGGCGGCGGAATGAGCAGCCGCCTTTTTCAAGAAATTCGCGAAAAGCACGGGCTTGCGTATTCCGTACATTCTTTTTCCACCGGCTATGCCGATTCCGGGCTCTTCGGGCTCTATGCCGGTTGCGCGCCGGCCAATACCGGTCGCGTAACTGAAATGCTGCACGCCGAATGGCAGCGGCTTATTGAATTTGGGGTCGACGATGAAGAACTTTCCCATGCCATCGGCCAGGTTTCGGGGGGACTGGTACTCGGACTAGAAGATTCCGGGGCGCGCATGAGTCGGCTCGGACGCGCTGAACTGGTATTTGGAGAACTTTCATCAATCGAAACCGTCTTACAAGAAACGGCCGCCGTAACCGCTGCTGACGTGGTGGAATTGGCCGCCGATCTCTTCCAATCTCCGCTTAGTTTGACTGCCGTGGGCCCATTTGAAGAAGACGTCGCCAGCCTGCCCGAAAACTAGACCGAGCCGCGACTACGAAGGGAATTAGCTGTGTCTGAGCCAATCAAGGTAGCCGTACTGGGAGCGCACGGGCGCATGGGAAGCCAGGTCGTGGCCGCGGTACAAGGCGCCAGCGACATGGAACTTATCGCGGAAATAGACGCCGAAGATGATGTAGCTGCCACGCTGTCCCAGGTGCGGGCAGATGTAGCGGTTGATTTCACAGTTCCTGCCGTTACCGAGTCAAACGTCCAAGCGCTGATCGAAGCCGGCGTTCACGCGGTCGTGGGCACTACCGGGTGGGATGAACCGGCGCTGAACCGGATTGAGCAGCAACTGAACGGCACTGACGTGGGCGTATTAGTTGCTCCTAACTTTTCACTTTCCGCGGTTCTAGCGATGAATTTCGCCCAGCAGGCAGCCAAGTGGTTTGAATCGGCCGAGGTCATCGAATTGCACCATCCCGATAAGGTAGATGCTCCTTCGGGCACGGCCATCCACACAGCTCAACGCATCGCCGATGCGCGCCGCGCAGCAAACCTAAAAGAAATGCCCGATGCCACGAGCCAGTCTTTGGACGGGGCGCGCGGTGCCACCATTGAGGGGGTTCCAGTTCACTCGGTGCGGCTGCGCGGTTTAGTGGCTCATGAAGAAATTCTCTTTGGCGGCCCCGGCGAGCAATTGACGATTCGCACCGATTCTTTTGATCGCATCAGCTTTATGCCCGGCGTCCTAGCTGCAGTGCGTCAGATTGCTTCCAAGCCGGGCCTAACGGTCGGTCTAGACCAGTTGCTGGAAATCGGAAGCTGAAGCGGTTGCCCGCCTCCTGACCAGGTGCAGTTGACGCTTACCCGCGTACCGGCAAAACGAACGCTTACCCGCTTACTGGCAAGCCGCCGCCCTTACTTAGGGTAGCCGACCAGCGTCTTTCTGGAACCTGCGTTGCCCCAATTGCCAGCCGCCGCGCCGTCCCGTCGGGCTGCAGACCGGCCTGCCGGAAAAATCGCTCCCGTGCCTCGTCGCCGTCCAAAATCCAGGTGGTGATGTGGCGGGGGGATTCTTCAGCGCTCATATCGACGCAAGCGGCTAATAATCGAGATCCATGTCCGGCCCGCTGATGGGGCGGATCGACAATTAGGGCCACGATTTCCACCGCATCAGGCTGCGCGGAATCTTGCTGAAAATGCGCGGGAGCGGCTGCCGCAAAGCCAACCACAGCCGGCCCGGCGCAGGCCACGAAGACCCGATGCGCGGCACTGGGCGGGCGTGAGATTGCGCTGCGCCAAGACCCCGCGAGCCCGTTTGCGTCTAGCTGGTCGAATGTCTCAGCAGAAATCTTGTCATCGAAGGTGTCACGCCAGGATCGTAACTGGGCCTCACCCATCGCGCCGGAATCTGCTGCGGTGGCCGGTCGGACAGAAGCATCGGCGACACTTCCAAAAATATCCACCCGCCCATCGAATCACGAAAGGCCAAGCGGTGGGAGATTAGGCGCGCCTTAACTAGCCAAAGTGCGCGTCGAATCACCCCCAGTGTCAGTGCCAATGGTTACGATGTGCACTATGGCCTCGCGTATTAAGACTCCCTATGAAGATCTGCTGCGTCACGTGATGGAGACGGGCACGGCTAAATCTGATCGCACGGGGGTGGGTACGCGCAGCGTCTTTGGGCACCAGATGCGCTTCGATCTGGCGCAGGGTTTTCCCTTAATTACGACGAAGCGAGTCCATTTGCGCTCAATAATTGTGGAGTTGCTGTGGTTTTTGCGCGGTGATTCCTCGGTGCGCTGGTTGCAGGAGCGCAATGTGAGTATTTGGGATGAGTGGGCCAGCCCCGAGGGCGACCTCGGCCCCATTTATGGTGTGCAGTGGCGCTCATGGCCCGCGCCCGATGGGCGACACATCGACCAAATATCGCAGATTTTAGATGAGATCCGAAGCAATCCAGACTCGCGGCGCCTGATTGTTTCGGCTTGGAATGTGGCTGATATCCCGGCGATGGCGCTCGCTCCCTGCCACGCGCTCTTCCAGTTTTATGTGGCGGACGGCAAACTGTCTTGCCAGCTTTATCAGCGCTCAGCGGACCTGTTTTTAGGTGTGCCCTTCAACATCGCAAGCTACGCGCTTTTGACGCACATGGTTGCCCAGCAGGTGGGCCTTGAGGTGGGCGAATTCATTTGGACTGGCGGGGACGTCCACATCTACAACAATCACTTCGAGCAGGTCGAAGAGCAGTTATCGCGTGAGCCCTATCCCTACCCACAACTAAAACTGCGCAAGGCGCCCAGCCTCTTTGAATACGAGCCACAAGACGTTGAAATCCTCGATTATCAGCACCACCCAACGATTAAGGCGCCCATAGCCGTATGAGCATCCACCTAATTTGGGCGCAAAACGACCGCGGTGTCATCGGTAAAGACGGAGCCCTCCCGTGGCATATTCCTGAAGATCTAGCCCGGTTTCGGCAAATTACCCGGGGAAAACCGGTGATCATGGGCCGGGCGACCTGGGATTCTTTGCCCGAGCGGTTCCGGCCCCTGCCGGGGCGGCGCAACATAGTTTTGACGCGCAATACCGCCTGGTCGCAAGAAGGGGCGGAAACCGCGACAAGCGTGGATGCGGCGCTGGAATTGGTCGGCGATGTCGAAACGTGGGTTCTTGGCGGAAGTGGCGTTTATGAGCAATTTCTTCCCCTGGCGCAAACCTGCGAGGTCACGCGGGTGAACTTACCCGAGCTGGAAGGTGACGCCTTCATTGCGACGCTGGGGCCCCAGTGGGAGCGTGTTGGCCAAGACCCTGAACTAGGGTGGCACGTGTCACACAGCAGTATTCAATATCGGTTCGAGTCGTACGCTCGAATCGGCGTCAATGAGCGGTAGTTTGAGTTATATGTCTGCACCAATCGCCACTTCGCAACCGCGCCGTCCCTTCGGCGCCGTTCTAACCGCCATGGCCACCCCGATGCTGCCCAGCGGGGCGGTTGATTTTCAATCGGCACGGCAACTGGCCGCCCACCTGGTCGACTGCGGGAATGACGGGATCATCCTGTCGGGCACCACCGGCGAATCTCCCACGACGCACTCGCCGGACAAGATCGATTTAATTCGAGCCGTCGTTGCCGAAGTGGGGGATCGGGCCCAGGTGATTGCCGGCGCCGGTTCAAATGACACCGCGCACACCGTCCGCATGGCGCGCGATGCCGAAACTGCCGGAGCCCAAGGCTTGCTCGTGGTCACCCCCTATTACTCCAAGCCGTCTCAAGAGGGCGTCTACCAGCACATCACGGCTGTGGCAGATGCGACCGAGTTACCCGTGATGCTCTACGACATCCCCGGGCGCACCTCGCTGAAACTCAACGACGCCACGGTGGAGCGGCTGGCGCAGCACGAGCGGATCGTAGCGATGAAGGACGCCACGGGCGATGTGTTTAGCGGCACCCGGCTGATGCAGCGCACCGGCATGGCCTGGTACTCGGGCGATGACGGCTTAAACCTTCCGTTCTTGGCCATGGGCGCTTCGGGCATGGTCTCGGTGGCCGGTCACGCTTATGGGCGGCAACTGCGCACGATGGTTGATGCGGTAGACGCCGGAGATATGGGTAAAGCGCGCGCGGCATTTACCGAAATGGCCCCCTTCATCGAGGCCATTAATCCGGACTTGCCGTGGGCCGTGGCTGCGAAGGCTGCCGCCCAAATTTTAGGCGTTATCGCGCATCGAGCGGTGCGGCTTCCACTTGTTGAAGCGACCGTCGCGCAGGTGGAAGAGATTCAGAAAATTTTGGACGACGCCGGTATCGCTGCGTAGGTCCTGTTGCTGCTGATTACGGCGATACAGCGAACCCGCGGTACGGCGCGAGAGCGAAC
The DNA here is from genome assembly GCA_027322505.1 of Demequinaceae bacterium. GTDB lineage: Bacteria > Actinomycetota > Actinomycetes > Actinomycetales > JAJYRW01 > JAJYRW01. The sequence goes on along the minus strand of DAHVRJ010000002.1, from coordinate 44,525 downwards.
TCCCGGTCTTGTGCTACAGCGAACACGCGCGGTAGGCCTGGACGCCAACGCCCAATAACAGCGCTACCGTTATAGGCAATATGTCTACTCGCTCAACATCGCGCCGCGGCCGGAAGACAACCGCCGCGGCTTCACCCCGCTCCAGCGGACGGGCTTCGAAAAACGCCTCCAACGCTGCCAGTTCCAAGGCCGCTACCAAAACACCAAAGGCCGGAGCGGAACCGGAAGCTGACGCTGAAGAGAAAAAGCTGGCCTGGCCGCTGCGTTTTTTGCGCGCCATCTGGATGGGCGTAGCACACCTGGTCGGCGGCATCGCGCGCCTCATTGGGCGCGGCGCTCGTGATTTGGACCCGGAACTGCGCCGCGATGGCCTGGGGCTGCTTCTCATCGCCTTGGCGCTGGTGATTGCAGCCAGTGAGTGGTTTGGACTTTCCGGCGCGGTGGGCAATGCCGTGCACTTTGCGATCGCGGGTCTACTGGGACTAGCGGCCAAGGTTGTCCCAGTAATAGTTGTTGTGATGGCCGTGCGAATCATGCGCCATCCCAGCCGCACTAAGGACTATGGTCGCGAAACCATTGGCCTCATTGCCATCACGCTGGCAGTGATTTCACTGATTCATACCGCCATGGACATCCCGGCCCCCGGGGCGGGCATTGCGGCGCTGGCCAGCGCTGGTGGTTTGCTCGGCTATGTCATTGCCGCGCCGCTGGCAGCCGGTTTCACCACGTGGCTGAGCGTCCCGCTCCTGGTGATGCTCGCATTTTTTGGAATCTTGGTGGTCACGGCCACGCCAATTAAATCCATAATTCCGCGCATCAAGGCACTGATGGGGCGCGAAGAGGTTGATCCGGGCTTGGCAACGGGGCGCTTTGGCGCCGGCGTCGATCAAACCGATGCAGCTGCTGATGTCAGCGGGCAAACCCATCCGCATGCCAGTGCTGGTTCGGGCGCTAAGGCCGGAGATGACCGGGCCACCGAAACCCTCGACGGGTACGTCGGCGATGAGGCTTTCGCCAGTGCCATGGAGCGGGAAGAGTCCGAGGCTGCCGCGGCTGGAAGCCCAGTTGGCGGCGCCGAAGCTGCCGCAGATGGGAGCACGGAGGCTCTAGCCGCCCCACCCACAGCGCCGTTGCCCGAGCGCAGTGAACAGTTACTACTTTCAGAGCACATCACGTACACGCTTCCGGCCGATGACCTATTGGTGCACGGACTGCCCCATAAGACTCGCTCCGCAGCCAACGACCGGGTAGTGGCGGCTTTGACCAATGTGCTCTCCGAGTTCGGGGTGGATGCGGAGGTTTCGGGTTTCACGCGCGGCCCCACGGTCACGCGGTATGAAGTGGAACTGGGACCCGGCGTGCGGGTGCAGCGAGTAACGGCCCTGAGCAAGAACATTTCTTATGCGGTCGCCAGCGCCGAAGTGCGCATTTTGTCACCGATCCCGGGTCGCAGCGCGATTGGAATTGAAATCCCGAATTCGGATCGCGAAACCGTAGCACTGGGTGACGTCCTGCGTTCTGATACTGCCCGGCGCAGCAAGCATCCGCTCACTTCCGGCATCGGCAAGGACGTCGAGGGCGGCTACGTTATAGCCAATATTTCCAAAATGCCGCACTTGCTGGTGGCCGGCGCGACCGGCTCGGGTAAGTCCAGCTTTGTCAACTCCTTAATTACCTCGATCATGATGCGCGCCACGCCGGATGAGGTGCGGTTGATTTTGGTTGATCCTAAGCGGGTTGAACTGACGATTTATGAGGGCATTCCGCATCTGATCACCCCAATCATCACCAATCCCAAAAAGGCAGCTGAGGCCTTGGAGTGGGTGGTGCGCGAGATGGATCAGCGCTATGACGACCTGGCGACTTTTGGCTATAAGCACATTGATGACTTCAATAAGGCGGTGTGCGCCGGCAAGGTGGAACCGCTGCCCGGCTCCAAGCGCAAAATTGCGCCCTACCCCTATTTGATGGTGGTGGTTGATGAGCTTGCTGACCTGATGATGGTTGCCCCGCGCGATGTGGAGGCTTCTATTCAGCGCATCACGCAATTAGCACGAGCCGCCGGCATTCACTTGGTACTGGCAACACAGCGCCCCTCGGTCGATGTGGTGACCGGGCTGATCAAGGCGAACGTTCCCAGCCGCCTCGCTTTTGCCACGTCTTCGCAGACGGACTCGAAAGTTATTTTGGATCAGCCGGGCGCCGAAAAACTCATCGGCCAGGGCGATGCCCTGTTTTTGCCGATGGGTGCCTCAAAACCGATGCGCGTCCAGGGCGCCTGGGTGGCGGAGAGTGAAATCCACGAGGTTGTCGAACATGTGAAGCAGCAGTTGAAACCGGAGTATCGCGAAGATGTCACCGTCGCAGCGCCCAAACGGCAAATTGATGAAGACATCGGCGAGGACCTCGATGTTCTGCTGCAAGCCGCCGAACTGGTGATCAGCAGCCAGTTCGGTTCGACTTCAATGCTGCAGCGCAAACTCCGCATTGGTTTTGCGAAAGCCGGTCGCATGATGGACCTTTTGGAATCGCGCGAAATTGTTGGGCCATCTGAGGGGTCAAAAGCCCGCGACGTGCTGGTGGGCCAGGACGATTTGGCCGCAACTTTGGCGCTGTTGCGCGGGGAAGACCCACCCAGTTCTGCCGAAGACGTCTACGATGATGCCGCAAGTGAAACTTCGGCCCCGGCGCAGGGCACCGCGCAGTGGCAAAGCGCGAACCCCGCTCAAGAAAGTGAATTGTCACACGAGGCTGCGATGCCTGAAGACAATGAGTAGCGCGAAGGCAACGAGTAGCGCGATTTAAAAACCCAGCGGGCAGCGAAACACCGGGCGGGCGCAAGCACCCGCTATGACTTAAAGCGCGGAATCACTTCGGCTCGGGGCCCGCTGGTTTGGGGCGGTGTAAGTAGCTCGGCGGCGTCCAAGTCGACGGCGCTTCGAACTCTTTCATAGCGATCTTGCATCTGGGCCGCGGTTAACTGGCCCACCCCTTGGGCTTCGGCCCTGAGGGGGTAAATTTGATGGCCGCCGAGCCGATCCACGGTTAATGCGGTCCATTCAATTCCGGTTACCCGCACCGGCCCGGTCGCGGGCACGTGTGCAGTGGCAAACATCAACACACCGTTTGAGGTTTCCGGAACGCAGCACTGCGCCGACTGATTTGATACGTAATTACCCAGCCCATAAGCCACCCACATTCCAGCGCCATCGGGGCCGCCTTCGAGCATTGTGATCGGTTGCGGCACGTGTGCGTGGTGGCCAATGACCAGATCGATGGCTGCCGAATCAGCGATTTCTTGCATCAGCACTCTTTGTGCGGCCGTGGGCGCGGTTTGGTACTCAATACAGCAGTGAATTGAGGCCACAACGAGGTCCGCACCATCATCTCGAGCAGTTTTTGCCTGCTCGATCAGTTCAGAGACATCCGGCACTTCCGCATCAAAAACCTCCACAGCCCACGGTTTTCCTTCGGGCTTGGGCAAGCCATTGAGCCCGTAAGTGGCCGACAGGTGAGCAATTTGCACGGTGCGTTCGGCCCGCTCCAACTCGTAGATTTGCACCTGGCGCGCTTCTTCTAGCGTCCGAGCGGTGCCCATTGCGCCCAGCCCGACATCTTCGAGGGCATCAAGGGTAGTTTCAATTCCGGCAAAGCCGCGATCAACACTGTGATTGGAGGCGGTGGAACACCCATTCCACCCTTGTTTTGCCACATCTTCAGCCAGGGTGGAGTGCGCTCCAAACTTCGGGTACCCGCTGGGTGCGGTGCCCGCCGGAGCGATGGGAACTTCTAAATGACACAGCGCTAGATCCGCCCCCTGCACCCAGGGATCTAACCGGTGCCACAGCGCATTTAGGTCATAGCCTCCATTAACCCGCGCGGAGCGGAGCACCGGCATATGGGTCAAGATATCGCCGGCTGCGGCAATCGTGATGTCGGCCGGTTCAGGTTCCGGTTCGGGCTCGGGCTCCGGGGGCGGGGCTTGCGTTGGTGGGACCGGAGTAGGATTGGAGCCATACTGCCCATCGGCAGCGTTTTGACCCCCGCCATTTAGGTTGGAAACATTGCTGTTTACTCCCAGTGCCAGTCCTGCACCGAGCAGAGCCGACAGGATGCCCGCAATGAAAAGTCGCAGGCGCCCAGGCGTGTTTCTCCGTGGCTGAGGGGCGCGATGGGCATGCACAGGAGCGAGCGTATCGCTGAAATGTTTCCCGTAGTGCGTAGGGTGGATGACGTGGTTGACCAAACACCCAGTGCGCAGGCGCGCGAGGTTCCGTTACTGAACATCGCCAACGTCTTAACCATGGTGCGCGTCGCGCTGGTGCCGGTCTTCGCGGTGGCCCTATTCGCCCATGATGGCAAATCAATTACCTGGCGTCTTATTGCGGCGCTGGCCTTCGCGACAGCGGCGATCACGGACCGCTATGACGGGCAGTTGGCGCGCAATCGCGGTCTGGTCACCAATTTCGGCAAAATAGTTGACCCCATCGCCGATAAGGCGCTTATCGGCACCGCACTTATTGGCCTGAGTCTTCTTGATTACCTGCCCTGGTGGGTCACGATCGTAATTTTAGTCCGCGAGCTGGGAATTACGGCGCTGCGGCTGCTCATTGTGCGGCGCGGTGTGATGCCGGCCTCGCGGGGCGGGAAGTTAAAAACCGTGGTCCAGGTCGTCGCGATCGGGCTCTACATACTGCCCCTGGAGTACATAGTCGACTGGTTGCCGTGGCTGGCACACATCACCATGGCACTGGCTCTGGTTCTTACCCTTGGAACCGGTCTGCATTACGTTTACCGCGCCGCGATCTTAGTGCGGAGCCATTAATGAGCCAATTAAGGACGACGTCTCTCATCCAGACGCTCGTGCGCAACTCTCAGAGTGTCTCGTGTGCGGAATCACTCACCGGGGGACTGCTCATTTCCGCTCTTGTGACTCCCACCGGTGCATCTGAAGTGGTCTACGGCGGCGTGACGACATATGCAACGCACACTAAATTCCAGGTCCTTGGCGTTCCGGAAGACGTAGTTTCGGAACATGGGACGGTAAGTAAACAAACCGCACTTGCAATGGCTCGCGGCGCCCGCGAACTTTTCGGATCCACGTGGGCGGTTGCCATCACCGGCGTTGCGGGCCCCGGCCCCCACGAGGGGCAGCAGGCCGGAACGGTCTTCATTGCCCTAGTAGGCAAGCCGGAATCAGAAGAGATCATCCAAATCGAAAAGCACATACTAAGTGGGGAACGCGGCGAAGTAAGACAGGAAACAGCCGAATTGGCAGTAGAACTGCTCGCTTTAGAGCTAGATAATTGGTAGCGGGAACAAATCATGAAGTTGTCGCGTTTACCTGAATGTGAAGCAAAATATAGTGGAGCAAAAATCGGCACATCAGCGGACGATCCCGCACCAAGGCGCCGGCTCCCGGCACGCACGGAAAACCGCCGGGTACGGTTACGGTAGAGTGCGGCCAAATACCGCAGGACCGCAACACGCGTATACTGAAAATTTCCAGCGGGAACAGGGAGGTGGCAAAGTGATTCTTCTCAGACACGAACTCGGTGATGTTCTTCGCACAATGCGGCAGCGTCAGGGACGCACATTGCGCGAGGTCTCAGCCGCCGCCCGTGTTTCCCTGGGCTACCTATCGGAGGTAGAGCGGGGGCAAAAAGAAGCCAGCTCTGAACTGCTGTTTGCAATCTCCAGTGCGCTAAACGTACCGCTCTACCTGGTATTGCGAGAGGTAAGCGATCGGATTGCCGTAGCCGAGGGTGTTCAGATCCCCGATACAGTTCCACCCGAGCTGGAGCTATTAAATGAGGGTCTGGTGGGTGCGCGATAAAGCGCCCCTAGTCTTTAAAACTGGTGCGACACAGCGAATTTTGGGGACTCGTCTCCGAAGTATTGGGGGAGCGCGGTGCCGCTTTGACCAACGACTTCGTGCTCTCCCAATTTTCCAATCGCACCGCCCGTCAGGCGCTAGCCGCGGGCTATGACCCTAAAGAAGTTTGGTTTGCACTGTGCGACGCCGCTGACGTACCGGAAGAACTGCGCTGGGGAAAGCCCGTGCGTCAGCAGCGCAATATCTGAAAGTATCCGCGGGCACACTTGTGAAGTCTTCTTGGGCGCGTCACCCTTCCGAATCAGTCGAACGCCTGTACGATTAGTGTTGTTAACAAGGTGCGCTCGACCTGCGGAATCCACCGTCAAGGTCGCTGAACCCGATTTGTCAGAGGGTTCCCGTAGCGTCAGATATGAAAATTGATTGACGTCGACATGTGGCGTCGTTTAACAACGTTAGGTGGAAACCAATGGCTGTACCGGCAGATCGCGCTAAGGCTCTTGAAACTGCGCTTTCCCAAATTGATCGACAATTTGGAAAAGGCTCGGTTATGCGTCTGGGCGATGAACAGCGGGTGATGACTGAGGTAGTCCCCACCGGGTCAATTGCGTTAGACGTTGCTTTGGGGATTGGCGGCCTGCCGCGCGGGCGCATAGTTGAAGTTTATGGGCCAGAAAGTTCGGGTAAAACCACGGTTGCTCTGCATGCCGTAGCGAACGCCCAGCGGGCCGGTGGTGTGGCCGCGTTCATTGACGCTGAGCACGCCCTAGACCCGGAATATGCCAAGAAACTTGGTGTTGACACCGACTCTCTTTTGGTTTCACAGCCTGACACGGGTGAACAAGCGCTCGAAATTATGGACATGCTCATCCGCTCCGGCGCTTTGGACATCGTGGTAATCGACTCCGTTGCTGCGCTGGTTCCCAAGGCGGAGATCGAGGGCGAAATGGGCGATAGCCACGTCGGTTTGCAGGCCCGCTTGATGTCGCAGGCGCTGCGCAAGATCACCGGTGGGCTAAATGCTGCCGGAACCACCGCAATCTTTATTAACCAGTTGCGAGAAAAGATTGGTGTTTTCTTCGGAAGTCCGGAGACAACTACCGGGGGTAAGGCGCTGAAGTTTTACTCCTCCGTCCGCATCGACGTTCGACGGATTGAAACGCTCAAAGAAGGAACCTCCCCGGTGGGTAACCGCACGCGGGCCCGCATCGTGAAAAATAAGATGGCTCCTCCCTTTAAACAGGCCGAATTCGACATCATCTATGGCCAAGGAATATCGCGGGAAGGCAGCCTGATCGACTTGGGTGTCGAGCACGGACTCGTTCGCAAATCTGGTGCCTGGTTCACCTATGACAGCGACCAACTCGGGCAGGGGAAGGAAAACGCCCGCACTTTCTTGCGCGATAATCCCGAACTCGCTGATGAACTCGAGCGGAAAATTAAAGAGAAACTGGGCATCGGAGAGGCTGCGAAAGACGAAGCCGAAAAGTCTGAAGAAGAGGTCGCGGTTGACTTCTAAATCGGTACTACGTCCGCTTCATCCTGTGGCGAGCTAGCCCCGCCATGGAGGACTTCGAAACGAGAAAGGGCGAGGCGCCAAACGGGGAAGAATCTGCCAAGACCCAGCAAGAGTCTGAGCAATCGAGCGCTGAAGAAGCGGAACGGGCGCGGGAAATTTTATTGCGCACCTTATCCCGCGCCCCACGCAGCCGGTTTGAACTGCACCAGCGACTTGTCGAACGTGATATTAGCGCTGATATTGCAGATGAAATTCTCGATCGTTATGAAGAGCTCGGGCTGATCGATGATGCAGAATATGCCGCCATGGTGGTGCGTACCCGACATCGGGAGCGCGGCCAGGCGCGACGCGCAATAGCGCAAGAGTTGCGCCGCCGTGGCCTAAGTGACGAACACGCACAGGCCGCACTGGAGCAATTGGACGATGAAGCGGAAATGCAGCGCGCAGAAGAACTAGTTGCCCGCCGCATGGAATCAGTTCGAAGGCTGCCGCGCGAGCGGGCGCTGCAGCGGTTGGTGGGTTATTTAGGGCGGCGGGGGTATTCCACCGCGCAGGCTCTTAGTGTGATCCGCCCGGCATTAGATCAGCGCGATGATGGGATGATCTAAAGACAATAAGTCCATGTTGGAGGTGCAATGGGCGAGAGTCTGGTGATTACTGCGCTGCTCTTGGCTTGCCTCATTGCGCTTCTGTTAATTCTTGTCGCCCGGCGCGATGCGAACGAGGTGCGCCGCCGCTCCGCCGAAGAAGCCGCCGAAGTGCGCCAAGAGGCGCAAAAACAGCGAAGCGATGCCGAACAGCGCTCGGCCCAAGTGGCAAAACTTCAAGAGCGCTTTGAAGCCGACCAGGAAGCGGCCCGAGAGCGCCTGGCAGTTAAAGCAGCTGATTTATCGCAGCGCCGCGCTGAGCTCGAAACTGAACGACTTGAGTTTGAGAACCGGTTGCGGGCCGAGCTGGCCCGGATTGGCGAATTTTCAGTCTCCCAGGCGCGCGAAGAGTTAAGCGATCGCATCCAAGCAGAAATTGAACACGAAAACCGCGCCCTAATCCGCCAAGCCGAACAGGCGGCAAAGGCCGAAGCGGAACACCGGGCCACCAGGATATTGACTACTGCGATGCAGCGGCTCGCCGTGCCCACCTCGGCGCAGTCAATTGTCACGCTGGTCCAGCTCCCTTCCGAAGAAATGAAGGGCCGCATCATTGGCAAAGAGGGACGCAATATTCGCACGTTTGAAACGATCACCGGTGTCAATGTGGTTATCGATGAAACCCCAACCACCGTCCTACTTTCCTGCTTTGATCCTGAGCGGCGCGAAATTGCCCGCGACATGTTGGAAGCCCTCATCGCCGATGGCCGCATACATCCGGAGCGGATTGAAAGTGTTTTTCATGAGGCCTCGGCTCGGGCCGAGCAACGGACCCACGAGGCGGGCCAGCGCGCAGCCGATGAGGTTGGGGTAAGTGGTTTAGCTCCCGAACTTATTCAAACCCTTGGCCGCCTGCGTCTGCGTACGAGCTTTGGGCAAAACGTGCTTGCGCACATGGTAGAAAGCGCCTACCTCGCCGCGCTGATAGCGGCAGATTTGAATCTGGATGTGGAACTGGCCCGGCGCGCGGCATTCTTACACGACATCGGCAAGGCGCTAAGCCACGAAATTGAGGGAACCCACGCCCTAATCGGTGCGGACCTAGCGCGCCGGCATGGTGAGTCACATGCCGTAGTTAATGCCATTGCCGCCCATCACGACGAAGTGCCAGCTGAGACGCTGGAGGCCGTAGTGGTCCAAATTGCGGACGCGATCTCCGCCGCCCGGCCCGGAGCGCGCCGCGAAGAACTAGACCAGTATGTCGAGCGGGTTGCTCGCATTGAAAAGATCGCCGAGGATTCGCCCGGTGTGGCGCGAGCGTTTGCTATGAACGCGGGCCGCGAGGTGCGCGTTGCCGTTGAACCAGAACAGGTGGATGACGAAGCCGCAGTTGAGCTGGCTCGAACCATTGCCAAGCGAATTCAAACCGAGATGACCTACCCGGGCCAGGTCCAAGTGGTAGTCATTCGAGAGACGCGGGCCACGGCTACGGCCAGCTAGTACACACGTCGTAGGCTATGGGCTGTTATGAGTGCAACCACGATCCAGGCGCCGCGCACCTATCAGGTGCGCACCTTCGGCTGCCAAATGAATGTTCACGATTCAGAACGCTTAGCCGGCATGTTGGAGGAGGCCGGCTACGTCCGAGCCGAAGAAACGCAAATTGAACGCGGCGAAATCGACATTGTCGTCCTCAATACCTGCGCGGTACGGGAGAACGCGGATAATAAGCTCTATGGAAACTTGGGCCAACTAGCCGCGGCCAAGCGTGAACGGCCCGGAATGCAAATTGCAGTGGGGGGCTGCCTGGCACAAAAAGACCGCTCCACCATTGTGGACCGCGCCCCGTGGGTAGACGTCGTATTTGGCACCCACAACCTTGGCTCCCTACCGATACTCCTGGAGCGGGCCCGGCACAACGCCGAAGCGCAGGTGGAGATTCTGGACGCCCTAGAGACGTTCCCGTCCACCCTGCCCGCCAAGCGCGACGCCGCCTATTCGGGGTGGGTATCAATCTCGGTGGGCTGCAATAACACCTGCACATTTTGCATTGTCCCGCAATTGCGCGGAAAAGAGCGCGATCGCAAACCGGGTGACATTCTGGCGGAGGTCGAAGCGCTCGTGGCCCAGGGCGCTATTGAGGTAACGCTCCTGGGGCAAAACGTAAACAGCTACGGTGTGGGCTTTGGCGATCGGGGAGCATTCGCCAAACTGCTGCGGGCGTGCGGTGAAATTTCCGGCCTCGAGCGGGTTCGATTCACTAGCCCCCACCCAGCCGCGTTCACCGACGACGTCATCGACGCGATGGCCGAAACTCCCAACGTGATGCCCTCGCTCCACATGCCCCTCCAGTCCGGTTCTGATGCAGTTTTACGCGCGATGCGGCGGTCCTATCGGTCAAAGAAGTACCTGGGCATCCTCGATCGTGTCCGCGAGCGCATTCCCAACGCCGCCATCACCACCGACATTATTGTCGGCTTCCCGGGAGAAACTGAGGAAGACTTCCAAGACACCATGGCCGTCGTCGAAAAATCCCGCTTTGCGATGGCCTACACCTTCCAGTACTCCCCGCGGCCCGGCACCCCGGCTGCGACCATGGATGACCAAATCCCACCCGAGGTGGTACAAGAGCGCTATGAGCGGCTGGTTCGGCTGCAAAATGACATTTCCGAACAGGAAAATCGCGCCCGCATTGGTACCGAGGTCGAAGTACTCATCACTCAGGGCGGGGGACGCAAAGACGATCGCACCAATCGCGTTTCGGGCCGCTCGCGCGATCATCGACTAACCCATATTTCCCTACCCGAGGACGCGCTTGGCCCCGCTCCGCTGCTTGATTCGGAAACCCGCTCCTCGCGTACGCCCCGTCCCGGCGACATTGTCAAAGCCGTAGTTACCCACGCCGCCCCCCACCACTTGGTAGCCGATTCGGCTTTAACCACTGGAGAATTTCAGTTGCGCCGCACGCGCGCCGGTGACGCCTGGGCCGCGCATGAGCGCGGCAAACTTGCCGGTCAAAGTCCAACCACGAGTGGCACAAACGGCGTGAGTTTGGGAATGCCCACCATTCGAACTTCTTAAACCTGCGCGCCGTGGCCCTCCCCATCGTTTTCCTCCCCGATACCGAGCTGGTCTTGCCGGGCAGGTCCGGACTGCAGCCGGCACTGCCGGAACTCGAAACTCGCTGCGCTGACCTGATCCAAAGCGCACTGGCCCAGATCCGCCGAAATGATAATTCCCGCCACAGAAATGACGCGCCGCCGCAAGTGGCCGTTTTCTACACCCCGCGCTCGAAGTTCAACCGCCCCTTACCGGGGTTCCATATCGCCTCTCAGCTCCTGCTGGGGGCGGGGTTTAAAGGCAAAATTTTGGACGTCGTCACTGACCTTGATCCGAAATCCGCGCCTTTTGAGGGAGCGAGCCTGTGGCTGATTATGGGAACCGGCGCCGCGACACACGGCCCGAGTGCACCGCTGGTTATCGATCCGCTTCCCGCTGCCCCTCAGCGCCCGGAAACTGCCCCTGACCGCCCCGAAACTGCCCCTCAGGGACTGGAAACTTCCAATTTGAACGCGGGAGCGCAACCAGATCCGGGCCAGATGATTGATGCGGAACTGACCAGGGTGCTCCAGGAAGGCAACTGGCGGGGATTTAAGAACATCGATTTAATGCGTAGCCAGGAAGTTGGGGCAACTCTTGCGATGGCCGGCGCCGCGGCAGCGCGGGCGTTTTCGATGATCGAAAATGGCAGTTGCCACCCGCAAAATTTCCATTTTGAACAGTTTGGTGGCGTAACCTACTTCGCCGCTTCCTGGTCGGCAAGGAAGAAGGCCGCCAATTGAGTTCCGGCCCCTTACAGCGCGTAGTTGCATTTGTCGGACAAACCGCCACTGGCAAATCCGACCTCGCCATTGAGCTAGCACGCCAAGTAGATGGCGAGATCGTTAACGCGGATGCCATGGCGCTTTATCGCGGCATGGACATCGGCACCGCAAAAGTTCCGCCCCAGGAGCGCCAGGGAGTTCCCCATCACCTCTTCGATGTTCTGGACGTCTCCCAAGAGGCATCGGTTGCGATTTATCAACAGCAGGCCCGCGCGGCAATTGACGCCATTCGCAATCGAAATAAGACGGCAATCCTGGTTGGCGGATCGGGACTATATGTGCGCGCCGCCCTGGACGAGATAGATTTCCCTCCCACCGATCCCCACCTGCGCGCCTGGCTCTATGAGCGTGTTGAAGTTGAGGGGCTCGAAGTGCTGTACCGGGAACTAGAAAAAAAAGATCCAGCCGCAGCGGCAACAATTCAACCGCGTAATGACCGGCGCATTGTGCGCGCACTTGAAGTCATTACGTTGACTGGAAAACCCTTCGCAGCCTCTTTACCGACGCCAAAGTATGTCTATCCGACCGTCCAAATTGCACTTACACTCGACCAGGTTGAACTCGACAAGCGCATCGAGCATCGCGTTGATCAAATGTGGAACAAGGGCCTGGCATCGGAGACCCAATCCCTTTTAGCAGCCGGACTCGCCACTGGTCCGACAGCTGCGCGGGCAGTTGGCTACGCCGAGACGATGCGATATCTCAGTGGTGAACTAAACGCGGAGGAAACCCGCGCGCTAATTGCACAAAATACGCGACAACTGGCGCGCCGCCAGCGGCGGTGGTTTGCCCGCGACGACCGCGTGATTTACCTGCCAGCCTTCAGCACGGTTGCTCAGGTGCAGTCGGCAATTGCAACTGCCTAATTGCCGATTAGCTGCCCCGCTTGGCGATTAGCTACCGCCTAACTGCGACCCCTGGCGCCTAGCTACCGCGCTGTTTCTTGGGGGCGGTGGCGCTAGTTACGCGGTTTGACCTGCAGAACACGAAAACCCTTGGCGCTTCCGGCGCGCTCAACTTCCCAGTTTTGGGCTAACCACCGGTGAAGTGAGTCCGCACCCAGGTGGCGTTGAATTACCAGCCAAGCCTCGCCGTCCGTAATTAACCTTCCAAGCCACTGGGAGACGAGTTCTTGGAGCGCGGCTTTGCCGATGCGGACGGGTGGGTTGGACCATATGGTGGCGAATTCGACGTCAGTGGGCACCTCATCGGGCGTGCAAGCGGTTATATTTTCGATGCCGGCGCGCTGCGCGTTCTGCCGGACGATTTCTACCGCGCGGGTGTTGACATCTACCGCCCAGACATGCGCGCGGGGCGATTCGAGGGCCATTGTGAGGGAAATTGGTCCCCAGCCGCAGCCCAGATCGAGCAGATTGCCTTCTTGCGCTGGCGCTGGAACTTTTCGTAGTAGTACGCGGGTACCCAAATCGACGTGATCGGGCGAGAAGATTCCAGCGGCGGTGACCAGGTCTAGTTCCCGGCCCGCAAGTGTTACTCGCAACTCGCGTAGATTCTGCGCACTTAAGGGCTCGGAGCTGAAATAGTGCTGCGCCGGTCGGTGCGGCGCGCCCGAAGGCGGAGGGGAACTCTCGTGGCCATTGTCCTTCACTCCACTAGCGTAGCGACCCGCCCACGCCTCTTGCTATGGCTGCCAAGATGACCCGCCGCAGCCACTCGCTATATCCGCCAAGAAGTGGGATAATTGCAGTACAAAATCGTTGACAGAAAGCAGGAAATGACCCCATCTGGATCCAGTGAAAATGAACGTCGCGCCCGCGCAGTGGTAGACCGGGTGCTCGCCCGAGCTGGAACCGCTCTCGATGAGCAAGACAATATCGACCGCTCCTACGACGGGGAACAGTTCGAGCGCGAGGAACGCTCCGCACTGCGGCGGGTAAGTGGATTGTCCACCGAGCGCGACGATGTGCAAGATGTCGAGTATCGCCGCTTGCGTCTGGAGCGCGTCATATTGGTGGGGTTGTGGGGCAAGAGTTCCTATCAAGAGGCCGAGATTTCCCTGCGAGAACTTGCTGCGCTGGCCGATACCGCGGGTTCGGTCGTGCTCGATGGGATTTTGCAGCGCCGGCCCCTTCCCGATACGGCGACGTACTTGGGGTCGGGAAAGGCACGTGAATTGCGCGAGCTCGTTGCCGCCAACGACGTGGATACGGTCATCGTCGATGAGGAACTCACCGCTTCGCAGCGGCGCGGGTTAGAAGACATCGTCGATGCGAAAGTCATTGATCGCACGACGCTAATTTTGGATATTTTTGCCCAGCACGCCTCCTCACGGGAGGGTAAGGCGCAGGTCGAACTCGCCCAGCTTGAATATCTATTGCCGCGGCTGCGGGGCTGGGGTGAGTCAATGTCCCGACAAGCTGGTGGTCGCGTTGCCGCGGGAGCTGGAATTGGTTCACGCGGCCCAGGTGAAACAAAAATAGAACTGGATCGGCGCCGAATCCGAACCCGGGCGGCTAAATTGCGGCGCGAGATCGCAGCCATGCAACCGGCGCGGGAAACTAAGCGGTCCTCGCGCCGCCGTAATGCGATTCCTTCGGTGGCAATCATGGGCTACACCAACGCTGGCAAGTCTAGTGTTTTAAATCGCCTTACCGGGGCAGGTGCGCTGGTGGAAAACGCTCTTTTTGCGACTCTAGATCCGACTGTGCGCCGCTCACACACTCCCGATGGCCGCGTCTTCACCCTTACCGACACCGTTGGGTTCGTGCGGCGCCTTCCCCACGAGTTAGTCGAGGCATTCCGCTCTTCTTTGGAGGAGGTGGAATACGCCGACGTCCTGCTCCACGTTGTTGATGTCTCTCATCCGGATCCGAAGGGCCAGATTTCGGCGGTGCGCTCGGTAGTTGCCGATATGCTCCAGCCCGACGTTCCAGAAATTATCGTGCTTAATAAGGCCGATATTGCTGATCCCGAGGCGGTGGCGCAAATGCGAGCCGCTGAACCGGAGGCAGTATTGATTTCGGCTGTGACGGGGGCCGGTTTCCCAGAGCTGACTCAGCGGATTGCAGATGAGCTGCCCCGCCCAGAGGTCGACGTGGATTTGGTCGTCCCTTATGACCGGGGAGACCTAGTCCACCGGGCCCACGAGGGAGGCGAGGTCGATAGCGAGGAGCACCTGGCCACCGGGACGCGGCTAATTGCGCGGGTAGATGCCCCGTTAGCGGACGAGTTACAAGAAGTAGCTGTGGGTAACCAGTCCGCCTCTTAAGTTTGTGCGTAGTCTTGGGCCCGTGAGTGCCACCACTGAAGATTCCACCCCGGCTTCGGCTCAGCCCAGCGATTCCCAAACCGCGCGCGCCGCACACTCCGAGGAGTTGGCGGCAGCCGGTTCAGTGGAGGCACTGCTGCAAAAGGCTGTGGGTCACCTCGGGGGAACGCATCGGGCGGGGCAGGCGCAGATGGCCGAGTCGGTTGCGGATGCGATGCAGGACGGCGTCCATCTCCTGGTGCAGGCCGGCACCGGCACGGGCAAATCGCTGGGATACCTAGTTCCCGCACTGCGCCACGCTCTGAACGAAAATGAGCGGGTAATCATTTCGACCGCCACACTGGCGCTGCAGCGACAACTGATGCTGCGCGATATTCCCTTAGTTACGCAAGCACTTGGCAAAGAACTGGGCCGGCCGGCCCAGATCACGCTTTTAAAAGGGCGGCAAAACTACGTCTGTAAGCACAAACTGCACGGCGGCATGCCTCAGGAGCCCGATGGGCTGTTCGATATGGAACCAGCCGCCGAAGAAGCGTCGGAAGAGCCCAGCGAACTTGGCGCCGAGGTTATGCGATTGCGCCAGTGGGCCCAACAGACGCAGACGGGGGACCGCGACGATCTAGTCCCCGGCGTGAGTGAAAAAGCCTGGCGGCAGGTGTCTGTTTCGGCCCTGGAGTGTTTGGGGGCGGCGAAGTGCCCGATGGCTGCGGAGTGTTTTAGCGAACAGGTACGAAGCGATGCCCAGTCAGCCGATGTGGTGGTGACAAATCACGCCATGCTGGCTTTGTCGACCACGGGCGAAAACTCGGTCCTGCCCGAACATGAAGTGGTTATCGTCGATGAGGCACACGAACTTACCCAGCGGGTGACGGCAGCTGTTACCGGGGAGTTATCTGCTTCGGCCGTTGCGACTGCCGCGCGGACAGTTCGCCGGCATGCCGGGCTGCCCACGACGGATTTGGACGCCGGGGCCCAGAGCCTGGCATCGGCGCTTGACAAGACCCCGGCTGGTTGGCTGCAAACGGGTCTACCCGCCGAAACAGCCGAGGCGGTTGCGGCGATACACACCGCCACGCGGGAACTGATGAGCATCGTGCGAGCTGATGATAAGCCCGCTTCGGAGCAGAACGCGCAGAGCCATAAACAACTGGCACATGCCGCGCTCGAGGCGATCTTTGAAGTCTGTGAGCGGCTAACAGGTTTAAATGAACATGATGTGGCTTGGTGCTCTCAGCCCTCTGAGTGGAACGACCGCAATCCGGCCCTGCATATTGCGCCCTTAAACGTCGCGGGTCTGCTGCGAAACTCCGTGCTGGAAAAGCGCAGCGCCATTTTTACCTCCGCAACGCTAAAACTGGGTGGTGAGTTCAGTTCGGTTGCCGGGTCTATTGGTTTGCAGGGGCCACAAGGCGGCAACTGGCGCGGTGTGGATGTGGGCAGCCCGTTCGACTACGCCAAGCAGGGAATCCTTTACGTGGCGCGTCATTTGCCGCGACCAGGCGAGGATCCTGACCAGACCCATGCCGAACTGCGTCGCCTAATATCTGCGTCGAACGGGGGAGTTCTCGGTCTTTTTTCTTCCCGGCGGGCTGCGCAGCGGGCCGCGCAAGTACTTCGAGAAACATGTGACGTGCCCATTTTGTGCCAGGGGGATGATGTGCTGCCCACCCTGGTTTCACAATTTGCTGCCGATGCGACCACGTGTCTGTTTGGAACCATCTCCCTGTGGCAGGGCGTGGACGTACCGGGACAAAACTGTCGCGTCGTCGCGATAGATCGCATTCCATTTCCCCGGCCTGATGACCCAGTTGCACAGGCACGTTCCCGCGCGGTGGAAGCAGCCGGCGGCAACGGGTTTATGGCGGTCTCTGTCAATCATGCGGCGTTACTGCTCGCACAAGGTGCCGGCCGGTTAATTCGCAGCGGGAATGATCGGGGCGTAGTCGCGGTGCTGGATTCGCGATTGGCAACTGCCGGTTACGGTAGATTTCTTTTGAACTCGCTGCCGGAATTTTGGCGCACAACCGACGCGCAAAAAACGCAGCAGGCCCTAAAGCGGCTGGCGCAGGACATGTGAAAGATCGTTTGTTTAAAAATAGCGAGGAGAGATAATTGGAACTGGTAACTGGTGCGCATACCGGCCAAGGAATTGGGCGTCCGTCTAAAGTCGCGATAGTCGGAGCTGGAAGTGTGGGCTCGACGCTGGCCTACGCGTGTTTAATGCGGGGAGTGGCCCGCACGGTAGCCCTATATGACCTGAATACGGACAAAGTGCGCGCTGAAGCACTTGACCTTGGTCATGGATCCCAGTTCATGCCGGCGGCGCAGGTTATTGGCTCCGACGATATCGAGGTATGCCGCGACGCTGACATCGTTGTTGTAACGGCGGGTGCCAAACAGCAACCGGGCCAATCACGATTGGAACTGGCCGGCGCAACGATCGATTTAACGCGCGTACTCATGCCCGAACTTATCGAGGTAGCACCCGATGCCATCTACCTAATGGTCACCAATCCGGTCGACGTCGTTACTTATGCGGCATTGAAATTCTCGCAGTTGCCGCCCAATCGGCTTTTTGGAACCGGTACTGTTCTGGACTCTTCACGCCTGCGCTATCTAGTGGCAAATAAACTCAACGTCGCGGTACAAAACGTCCACGCCTACATAGCCGGTGAGCACGGGGATAGTGAAATTCCACTGTGGAGTTCGGCCTTCATTGGCTCGGTTCCGCTCTTACAGTGGAATGAGACCGGTCGCGGATCCCTTGATGAGAACGAGCGCAAAGCAATTGAAAGGGAAGTAATAACCGCGGCGTATCAGGTAATTGAGGGTAAGGGCGCAACCAACTACGCGATCGGGATGGCCGGCGCGCGCATCATTGAAGCGGTGTTAAAAGACGAGCAGCGCGTACTGCCCGTTTCGTCGCTGTTGAATGATTACGCCGGTATTGACGATGTTTGTCTTTCAGTGCCGACGATCGTGGGCCGCGCCGGTATTGAAACGGTGCTGCCGATCAACTTCTCGATTGAAGAACACCGCGGAATGCTGCGTTCGGCGAAAGCGGTGCGCGCTGTGGCAAAGGAATTTGGGCTTTAAAATCCCGCTCTTATTCGAGCGCAGTCGGTATCAGGAGCTGTTGCCCGGCCTGCAACTGAGAAGTTGACAGCCCGTTAATCTCCATAATCGTGTCCACCACGTCGCGCAGATCTTGCCCCGCGGTCGGCACGTCTTGCGCGTGGTGCCACAGCGTTTCTCCCGGAGCGATGGTGACAGTTGCAACCTCCATTGGAGGTTCTGGATCCGTAGCAACTGCGGTGCCCGCTACAAGTACGGAACCAACAATTCCTAAAGCAGCAAGTGCGCTCACAACTAGTCGCCCGCGCCGGGTCAGTCGCAGGGTTCGCGCGCCACCGGGTCGGGAAGCGCTGGTTACTGCACTGCCGGATTGAGTAGCCACTGTTTCTCCTAGAACACTTGTTCGACGAACGTATGTACGATTTCTATCACATCTGTTCGCGCTTGTCTGCAACACGCTCGAACAGGTGTTTGATTATTGTCGGTAGGGCCCAATAGCCTGTTGAGCACAAGTTGATCAGCGACCTCTGACATTTCCGGCCGGCTTGCAGTTGGGCTGGGGTTGCAAGGTTCATTCAGGCATCTTGCACATCGGGCGGGGGTGGCGATCAGGAGACGAGGAGGCGCAAGTGACCGCGGAGGATGAGGGGGCTTTCGAGCCCGGGATTGCTGACTTAGAGGGCGATGGTCTGACATCGCGTCAGCGGCTAGTGCTCGATTGCATTCGCTCCTCAGTAACCGAGCGTGGGTATCCGCCCAGTATGCGCGAGATTGGCTCGGCCGTTGGCTTAACGAGTCCCTCCAGCGTTAAGCATCAGTTGATGGCCCTGGAGCGAAAGGGCTTTGTGCGGCGCGACCCAAATCGCCCGCGCGCGATTGAAATAGTCTTGCCTGACGACTCGCAAACTGTTGCGCCCTTGGGTGAGGGGGGCGCGGAAGCCGCATCGAGTCAGAGTAGCGATGAGAAGCCGGCACCCTCCTACGTTCCAGTTGTGGGGCGAATCGCTGCCGGGGGACCGATTTTGGCGGACCAGGTAGTTGATGACGTCTTCCCACTTCCGCGGCAGCTTGTGGGCGAGGGCGAGTTATTTTTACTCCGCGTTCAAGGTGACTCAATGATTGAGGCGGCTATCTGTGACGGTGACTGGGTGGTAGTGCGCCGCCAGCCGGTAGCTGAAAACGGAGAAATTGTTGCCGCGCTTCTCGATGGGGAGGCAACTGTGAAGACGCTGAAGCGGGTGGATGGGCACATCTGGCTCCTGCCGCAAAATCGCGATTACGAGCCCATCTTGGGGGATGAGGCGCAAATTTTAGGGCGCGTAGTTTCCGTTTTGCGCAGTTTGTAGCGCCGCAACGCGCCTCGGTGCCCCCGGCTTGCCTCGTGGGCGGAAAGGGGCGTAGTATCACTACATATAGTAGTTACATGGCTGTGATCCGGCCATATGTAGTCCACAAGGCTATCCACAAGAAGTGGGCCACCGTCCACAGTTCGAACAGGTTCTTCCACAGGAGGTGAGAGAATATGCATTGCCCGTTTTGTCGGTTTTCTGACAGCCGCGTAGTGGATTCTCGCACCTCCGATGATGGGGCATCTATTCGGCGACGGCGCCAGTGCCCCGAGTGTGGGCGCCGTTTCACGACGGTGGAAAACGCGAGCCTGACAGTAATCAAACGCTCCGGAGTTACCGAACCATTTAGTCGTCAAAAGGTCGCAGCCGGCGTGGGTAAAGCCTGCCAGGGCCGTCCTGTGAATCAGGACGATTTGGACTTGTTGGCGCAGCGAGTCGAAGAAGCAGTCCGGGCATCGGGAGTGGCAGAAATCCAAGCCGATGACGTCGGTCTAGCGATTTTAGGTCCGCTTCGGGAACTGGACGAGGTCGCGTATTTGCGCTTTGCCAGTGTGTATCAGGCATTCGATTCGCTCGAAGACTTTGAGAAAGCCATTAGCTCGCTGCGTGCCGCTAGCGCTGACGCAGCGCCGTAAAGCCGACGGTGGCTGGGAGGGGAAGCCCACGCCACCGTCGGCATTCTTTAAAAATTCAATTGCACTGGAAATCTGACAGGCGGTTGGCTGTGCTGACCGCAAATATTATGAGCATCGTGGAGGAGACCTCAGATGACTGAGACCACATCAGACACATCCGCTAAGAAGCGAGCGGGCGCAAATGGTGCGGCCAAAGCTCCGCTGAAAATGGAGCGGGTGTGGACTAAAGCCGGAGTGCATCCCTATGACGATGTGACCTGGGAGCGCCGCGATGTCGTCCAGACGGACTGGCGGACTGGCGAGACCATCTTCGAACAGCACGGGGTGGAGTTCCCGCAGTCTTGGTCATTAAATGCCTCGACGATCGTCACCACAAAGTACTTCCGCGGCGCGGTAGGTTCGCCCGATCGAGAAAACTCACTCAAACAGTTGATCGATCGCGTTGTATTGACCTATACACGCGCTGGTAAAGAGCACGGCTATTTCTCTTCCGATGAGCAGGCTGAAATTTTTGAGCACGAATTGACCTACATGCTTTTGCACCAGGTCTTCTCGTTTAACTCACCAGTGTGGTTCAACGTGGGTACCAGTTCGCCCCAGCAGGTTTCCGCATGCTTCATCCTGTCCGTGGATGACTCGATGGACTCAATCTTGAACTGGTACCGCGAAGAAGGAATGATCTTTAAGGGCGGATCGGGCGCTGGTTTAAACCTCTCGCGCATTCGCTCATCGAAGGAACTGCTGCGCTCTTCTGGTGGTACCGCCTCCGGCCCGGTTTCGTTCATGCGCGGTGCTGACGCTTCGGCGGGCACGATTAAGTCGGGCGGGGCAACGCGTCGGGCGGCGAAGATGGTCGTGCTCGATATTGACCACCCCGATGTTGAAGAGTTCATCGAAACCAAAGCACGCGAAGAAGAAAAGATTCGCGTACTGCGTGATGGCGGATTCGACATGGACTTAGGCGGTGCCGACATTACGTCGGTGCAGTACCAGAACGCGAACAACTCCGTTCGCGTTAGCGATGAGTTCATGCGCGCCTATGAGTCCGGCTCCAACTTTGGGCTGCGCAGTCGGCTGACCGGCGAGGTCATTGATGAGGTCCCAGCAAAAGACCTATTCCGCAAGATGGCGGACGCGGCGTGGGCGTGTGCTGACCCCGGGATCCAGTACGACGACACGATCAACGACTGGCACACCTCGCCAGAGTCGGGCCGAATCAATGCTTCGAATCCCTGTTCGGAGTACATGCACCTTGATAACTCAAGCTGCAACCTGGCCAGCCTGAACCTGATGAAGTTCCTCAATGATGACCACACTTTTGACGCCGAACGGTTTGAGCGGGCAGTCGAACTGGTCATCACCGCAATGGATATCTCTATCTGCTTTGCCGACTTCCCGACGCAGGCAATTGGCGATACCACGCGGGCATTTAGGCAACTGGGTATTGGTTATGCAAACCTAGGCGCACTGCTCATGGCCAGCGGGTTGGCATATGACTCCGAGGGCGGCCGCGCACTGGCAGCCTCCATCACCTCGCTAATGACGGGCACCGCTTACCGCCGCTCTGCTGAACTGGCAGGCGTAGTTGGCCCATATGAGGGCTATGCCCAAAACGCCGAAGGCCACGGACGCGTCATGCGCAAGCATGCGGCAGCGAACGATGAAATCCGCACGCTCCACGCCGTAGACCGCGATGTGCACCGCCATGCGACGCGCGCTTGGGAACAGGTCCTGGAAATCGGCGGAAAATACGGGTGGCGCAACTCGCAGGCTTCGGTTTTGGCTCCCACCGGCACCATCGGATTCATGATGGACTGCGACACCACCGGTATTGAACCGGACTTCTCACTAGTGAAGTACAAGAAGCTGGTGGGTGGCGGCTCGATGCAGATTGTTAACCAAACAATTCCCCGCGCGCTGCGCAAGTTCGGCTACACCGAAGAGACGGTGGAAGCAATTGTCGAGCACATCGCCGAAAATGGTCACGTGATCGATGCCCCCGGACTCAAGCCCGAACACTATGAGGTCTTTGACTGTGCTGTAGGCGCCCGGGCAATTTCCGCCATGGGGCACGTTCGCATGATGGCAGCCGTCCAGCCGTTCTTATCCGGTGCCATTTCGAAGACGGTCAACTTGCCCGAAAGTGCCACCGTTGAAGAGATCGAAGAGGTCTACTACGAAGGCTGGCGCATGGGGCTGAAGGCGCTTGCCGTCTACCGCGATAACTGCAAGGTGGGTCAGCCCCTCTCCGGTGGTAAGAATGAATCGGATTCTGCTGATTCGGAAGAAAAAGAAGTCGTCGTGGAAGCACGAGCCACCCGGAAGCGGTTGCCCAAATCCCGCCCGAGCATCACGACCTCATTCACGGTCGGCGGCGCTGAGGGCTACTTAACCGCCGGTTCATATCCAGACAATGGGCTGGGCGAAGTCTTCTTGAAGCTCGGTAAGCAGGGGTCCACCCTGGCCGGGGTCATGGACGCATTTTCGATCGCAGTCAGTATTGGCCTGCAGTACGGTGTACCGCTGGAAACCTATGTTGAGAAGTTCACCAACCTGCGCTTCGAACCGGCTGGTTTGACGGATGACCCGGACGTGCGCATGGCGCAATCCGTCATGGACTACATCTTCCGCCGCCTGGCTTTGGACTACCTACCCTTCGATGAACGCTCCGCGCTCGGGATCTACACCGCTGCCGAGCGGGAGCATCAGCTTGACACCGGTATGTATGAAGAAATATCCGAAGCCGATACGGATAGCGAGCTGGAGTCTTTCGCGCAATCAGCAGCCACTTCGGTCAGCAGTTCTAACCCCGAAGAAACCAGTGGCTCGGCGATTGCGAAGGAAGCTCCCAAAGACGTAACGTCATCTGCCGATTTGGTGGAAAAACTACAGGGGCGGGCAGCCGATGCGCCGATCTGCATGACCTGCGGAACCAAGATGCGCCCGTCGGGGTCCTGCCACGTCTGTGAAGGCTGCGGCAACACCTCCGGATGCAGCTAAACACCAGTAGGTAATTCCCCACACCTGCTCAGCAGCAGGCCAGTAGATACAAAAAGAGGGGCGCGGCACCCGCCGCGCCCCTCTTGCTCCGTTTTTGCTGGTCCTAATGCGTATCGATGCGCGCCTTAGGCGAAAGAAGAGCGACGCCAAATATTTACGTCAGCATCGACAGCGTACTTTTCGATCTCTTTAAGCTCCGCGTCAGAAAACTTAAGATTTTGCGTGGTATCCAGGTTCTGATCAAGTTGTTCGACTGAGCTGGCGCCAATCAGTGCTGAGGTGACGCGTTCATCGCGCAGCACCCAGGCCAAGGCCATTTGGGCCAGCGATTGGCCCCGCTTTTCAGCAATAGAATTTAGGGCTCGCAGCCTTTCAAGTACGTCGTCGGTGAGCATGTCTTGCGACATGGACTTCCCCTGACTCATCCGCGAGTCCTTCGGAATTCCCGAAAGATACTTCGGGGTCAACAATCCCTGCGCAAGCGGAGAAAACGCGATGCAACCCACTGCTTCGGCGCCCAAAACATCCAAAAGCGAGGGGTCGCCGTCCTCAATCCAGCGGTTAATCATGGAATACGAGGGCTGATGGATTAGCAGCGGTGTACCCATCTCTTGCAAGATCTTCACTGCCTCTTGCGTGCGCTTACCAGAGTAGGAAGAAATTCCGACATAAAGAGCTTTACCCGAGCGCACCGCGTGATCGAGGGCGCCCAGCGTTTCCTCCAGTGGGGTATCTGGGTCAAAGCGGTGGGAGTAAAAGATGTCGACATAGTCAAGTTCCATCCGCTGCAGCGACTGATCGAGGCTGGCGAGTAGGTATTTGCGCGAACCACCGATGCCGTAGGGGCCGGGCCACATGTCATATCCGGCCTTGGAAGAAATGATTAACTCATCACGGTAGGCGTGAAAATCCTCCCGCAGGATGCGTCCGAAGTTAATTTCCGAACTCCCCGGGGGAGGACCGTAGTTATTTGCAAGATCAAAGTGGGTTACTCCCCGATCAAAGGCGCGCCGCAAAATGCTGCGCTGGCGTTCAAGGGGGACATCATCGCCGAAGTTGTGCCACAGCCCCAGTGAAATTATGGGGAGAAGAAGGCCGCTGTTTCCAACCCGGCGATAGGGAATCTGGTCATAACGGTCCGGATTTGCTTGATACATAGACAAAGCCTACTCCGAACTGACCATTAAGCGCTTTTGCTATTTGACAACTCGCAGCAAAATCGTTTCGTCCAATTCCCGCAACTTCTGGACCGTCTCCGTATCTAACCCGGAACTTATATCGGTTACCGCGTAGCCGACTTCGCCCTCGGTGGCTAGCAACTGCCCATCAATATTCACGCCGTGCTCAGCCAAAATTTGGTTCATCCGCGCCATTACACCTGGCACGTTGCGATGCAGATGGGTGATGCGATCAGAACCTGGCACCGCCTGCAGCGCGAGATTGGGAAGGTTTACGCTCAGCGTCGTGGCGCCGTACTTGAGGTAATCGCGCAGTTTCGTGGCAACGAACTGGCCGATATTTTCCTGGGCCTCTTCAGTAGAACCGCCCACGTGCGGGGTCAATATCACGTTATCTAAACCGCATAGTACGGATTCAAACTTTTCGCCCCGCTTTTTCGGCTCCTGCGGGAAAACGTCTACCGCCGCGCCGGCAATGTGGCCCGAGGTGATGTGCTGAGCCAGGGATTCGAGATCCACGACGAAACCGCGGGAAAGGTTGATGAAAATCGAGCCGTCTTTCATCTGCGAGAACTGCTCCTCGCCGAACATCCCGGCATTGCCCGCCCGGCCATCAACGTGCAGGGTAACGACATCGGCCGTGGTGAGGACCTCATCGAGCGTCTCAGCGCGCTGGGCGTTACTTAGCGCCAGCTTCTCGGCCGTATCGTAGAAAATTACGCGCATGCCCAGGGCCTCGGCGATGACCGAGAGCTGGGACCCGATGTTGCCATAGCCCACAATGCCCAGTGTGCGGCCGCGCACCTCATGGGCGCCCTCGGCAGTCTTATCCCACACGCCCGCGTGCAGCGCTTTATCGCGCACGGTCAGGCGGCGCGTAAGTGCAATGATTTCCGCGATTGCCAACTCAACGACAGAGCGGGTGTTAGAGAACGGCGCGTTAAAGACCGCCACGCCCACATCCCGGGCAGTATCCAAATCAATCTGATTCGTACCGATGCAAAAAGCACCAATTGCCTTTAAGTGCGGTGCGCCGCGCAGGACGCGTTCCGTGACCTGGGTTTTAGATCGAATCCCGAGCAGGTCGAAATCCTGCAGCGCAGTAATGAGTTCGTCTTCATCCAGGGCGCCGGACCGGCGCTCAATTTCGATTCCTTGCGCTTCCAACACCGTGTCAGCGAGGGGGTGAAGATTTTCTAGTAGCAGTGCGCGTGTCGGTCTCACGTTCGAATATTCCCACACCGGGGCGTTAGCTTTCGTCACGGCCCCGCCCTTCGGGACCGCCGGGTGGGTGGCAAAGCCGGGTTGTTTAGGCCAGCCCCGCGGGCAGTGGGTCGCGGTGAACGATCGTCAGGGCCTGCGTGGAGCGACTCATCGCCACGTACAGATCACCGGGGCCGCGCGCAGCTTGCGCCAAAATCGCGCTGGGTTCAACCAACACAACCACATCGAATTCCAGACCCTTAGCTTGTTCCGCAGTGATGATTGTGATGGGGGAGCGCAAATCGGCGAGTGCTTCTGCGCTTCTGGTCGCGGACGGTGGGAGGCCGTTTGCTCCAGTAGCGCCCAGCAAAGGAGCGATGCGCGGATGGGCGTCTAACGCCGTCCACAATTGTAAAATTTCGCTTGCGGGGGCGATCACTGCTAAGCGGCCATCACCGAGCATGTCGAGCCGGGAATTGACTGCCTCGGTGGCGGCCTCATCCAGCGAGTCACCAGCTGCGACATACTCAACTGGATAGTCACCCTCGCGCGCGGTGGTGGCAGCGGTGATGTGCAGTCCGGCGGCGCGCCCGGCCGCAACGGCCGGCTCCATGATCCGCCCTGGCGTGCGGTAATTAACCGTCAACTCTTCGAGCCGCAGATGTTCACCAAATAAGGGCTCAAGCCGCTCGCGCCAGTTCCGGGTTCCGGCGGCGGCTGAAGCCTGCGAGGTATCGCCCACAATGGTGAAAGAGCGCGTGGGGCAGCGGCGCAAAAGCGCGCGCCAGGCCATGGGGGACAGTTCCTGGGCCTCATCCACAACTACGTGGCCAAACGTCCAAGTGCGGTCCCGGGCCGCTGCTTCCGCCGCGGTTGCCCGAGCAGTCCCGTGCCCAAAACGCTCGGCTAGGAGCTCGGCGGAAACCAGGTGTGAAACCCCGGTTGCAGCCACCACCTGTTCGGCGTAGGCCACTTCTTCTTCCCGGCGTTTGCGCTCCTGTGCTTCTTGGGCGCGGCGGGCCTGATCGTCATCACCCACCAGTTCAGCGGCTTCATCCAACAGCGGGATATCTGCTGGCGTCCAGGGCTGTCCGGCGGGCCGAAAGAGCATTTCACGCTCGCCCGCGTTTAGCCTTGGCGCGGCAGCTGCTAGACGCGTGGGGTTTGCCCACAGAGTTTCAACGACCTTTTCGGCGGTCACCGGCATCCAACACAGGTTCAGGGCGATGCGCACGTCACGGTTTTGCCGCAGCTCTTCGGCAAGGTCTTGTAAATCGTCCATGGTGGGCTCGAAATCCAGTACCCGGGCGTATTGCTCGGACAGCTTCCC
Organism: Demequinaceae bacterium; assembly: GCA_027322505.1. Taxonomy (GTDB): domain Bacteria; phylum Actinomycetota; class Actinomycetes; order Actinomycetales; family JAJYRW01; genus JAJYRW01. The sequence goes on along the minus strand of DAHVRJ010000002.1, from coordinate 17,700 downwards.
GAGCATGTGCTGAACGAAAACAACGCGCGCCTCGTTATGGGGCTTGCGGGACCGACGTGCTCGATCAATTGCTTCGGAAACTTCCGCGGGTAAGAGCTGGAGCCTCCCGCGGTCAACTACCAGCGACTTGGGCTGGTCGGGCACGCGCTGACGCTGGCGCACGGCGCGCCTTATGACCTGCGCCATTTGCGAGCGCCCCTTAATTTCGGCCACGGCGTCACTTTCAGTCCCGGTGGCCGATAACTGCGGCAGCAAATCAGCGATTGTGGTGGCCATAACGCCGGTCTCACCCAGAGATGGCAACACGTTTTCGATGTAGCGCAGGAACTGGGAGCTGGGGCCAATCACCAGCACGCCGGAGTTTTCTAGGCGGCGTCGATGCGAATACAGCAAATAAGCTACGCGATGCAGGGCAACAGCTGTCTTACCGGTGCCCGGGCCGCCCTGCACGACGAGCGCTCCGGCCAGCGGGGCGCGAATTATCTGATCCTGTTCAGCTTGAATTGTGGCGACGATATCTGCCATGCGGCCGGTACGGCTCGCGCTGAGTGCGGCAAGCAGTGCCCCCTCGCCCGCAAGGTTTTTACGCGCAGACTCGCTCAGATTTTCAACATCGAGCACGTCATCTTCTAAAGCCGTCACTTGGCGGCCGCGCGTCGTTAAGTGCCGGCGCAAAACCACGCCCTGCGGGTGCGCGGCTGTTGCTTGATAAAACGGTTCGGCCGCCGGGGCGCGCCAATCGGTGAGTAACTGGTGGTGGTCATCATCGTGTAATCCGATACGTCCGATGTAGCGCTGGCGGGAATCGACCAGATCGAGGCGACCAAAAACTAGGCGGTCTTCCACGTTTTCCAACTGGGCGAGCCGGTCTTCATACAGGGTGGCGAAGGCATCGCGCTCCGAGCGATTTTGCGGGGAGCCGCTGGGGCCGGACCGGCGCACCTGGGCTAGGCGTTCGCGCGTGTGGGCACGTAGTTCATCGAGCCGGTCATACAGCGTCGTGACATAGCGCTGTTCAAAGCGAATATCTTCGCTATTGGCAGGCATAACCACCCTTGGAATTGGGGCCCGCGAACCGGGGCCAGAAAAATTGCGTCCTTGAATTATCCCCCGCGGCCGCCAAGATACGAAACCGCCACCCAGTGTGGGGATGGAATTAGCCACATCTGAACGACACAATGAGCGGGAATGTTCAGCGCTTATGCGATGTTAATAGGATAGAAGTGGATTACTACTAGATTTATGAAAATCTGGGACTCATATAGGGAGGTGCCATGAACGAGTACGCAGACGACTTCATCTCGGGTTTGTCGGGAAAGTCGTTGTATTCCGTTAATGCGAACGCCGCCGAGTTGCCCGATGGGCTGGTCCTAGTACACGCCATGAGCGGGTTTATCGATGCCGGCTCTGCCGGACGTATTGCAGCTGAGCACCTGCTGGAGTCTTTAGACCACGAGCGGGTAATCACGTTTGACCACGATCTGTTGGTGGACTACCGCTCCCGGCGCCCGGTGATGACTTTCGAAGATTCCAAGTGGACGTCATATGAAGAGCCGGTACTCGCCGTTGACGTGGTGTGGGACACCACCGGCACGCCGTTTTTATTGCTGCACGGCGCGGAGCCCGACGTTGGTTGGGAACGGTTCGTCAATGCCATTCGAGACGCCATCGACGCGCTAGGTGTTTCACTGACAGTGCGACTGCATGGCGTGCCCATGTCCGTTCCGCACACGCGCCCGTTGGTAATTGGCGCCCACGGATCGGAAACCGACCTTATTGGCGAAGGACTCCCGTGGATTAACTCCGTGCAAATGCCCGGAAGTGCCGCCGCACTCTTGGAACTGCGCCTTACCGAGGCCGGATATCCCGCCATTGGGCTCGTTGCGCAGGTACCGCACTACCTGGCGCAGTCGAATTATCCACAGGCCGCGGTGGGACTCCTTGAAGTCCTGCAGCGCAGCTGTGACTTATCGCTCCCAATTGGTGATTTGAACGTGCGTGCTGGGCGCACCTCAAAGGAAATCGAACGCCAGCTTTCCACCAACGCGGAAGCCCGCGAAGTCGTTAGCGCTCTGGAGCGGCAATATGACAGCGCCACGCACAGTGCCAAGCTCCCCAGCCTTTTAGCCGCGGAAGAAGAAATTCCAACGGCCGATGAGCTGGGGGCAGAATTTGAGCGGTTCTTAATGCACGAGGCACAGCGTCAAACGCGCGGCGCGGACCTCAACGAGCGCGGCGAAGACCTCAACGACAGCGGCGCGGACCTCAACGAGCGCGGCGCTGGCGAAGAGGACATGGGCGAAAATTTCGACCGCGATCAGCTTGCTGGCCGCGACCAGGTAGACGGCCCCGACCAGCTAGACAGCCCCGACCAGGTAGACAGCCCCGACCAACTTGAGGACGACGACTTTGGCGGCGAAGACTTTGGCGATGACACCGGCGAGGCGAGTGTTTCTTAGGGCTTCGTAACGGGCCCTAAATCTCCCACCGGGTCTCGCAGCGGCTTAGCTCCGGCTGCGAAAACCTCTAATTCCCGGCCCTCTAATGTGCGGGCCGGGATGGGGGTGGAGCGCAAAGCCCGCCCAATTTGGGCCGCAGCCGCCCGCAGGCGCACGCCGTCCTTGGCGGCCAAAATTATTACGTTTCCGTGCCGTCGCCCGCTAAAGACGCCCGGCTCGGCTGCAATTAGTACGTTTTTTCCGAAGAGTTCGCGCATGGTCGCTACTTCCTGGCGCGCTAGGTTTAGCGGCGGAAAATCTGCGCAGTTGGTCAGATAGATGCCCTGGGCGCTTAAAGTGCGATGAACCTGGGCTACGGCCTCCAATGAGGTCAGCTCCAATGGAACCTCGGAATTGGCGAACACATCGCGGATAATCACATCCCAGCGGACATCAGCGCTCTTTTCTAGTGCCACACGCGCGTCTTGAACCCGAATTCGCAATTGCGGGGAGCGCGGTAAATCGAACCACTGGCGAACCAGTTGCGCTAGCTTTGCATCAATCTCGAGCGCCAGTTGGTGCGAACCGGGGCGGGTTGCATCGACATATCGAGCCATGGTGCATCCCGCTGCGCCTAAGTGCATTGCCCGCAGTGCCTTCTGCGGCGGGAACCAGGCATCGATGATTGCGGCCATCCACTGCATGTATTTGAATTCCAGGTGGGTGGGATCGGCAAAATCAATATGCGAGCTGGGCGTGCCATCGAGGTAGAGCGTTACGCGATTTGGTGCTCCAGCTTGCGCCACTACCGTAACTTCAGCGTGGTCCGTATTTATCGGCTCGGTAGGTAACGTCGCGGGAGTTGATGAAGGACGGCGACGAGCGCGGGAGGCAGACACGATCACCCAGGATAGGCGCTAATTTCTCCGGCTGCGTAGATTGATGCTGTGAGTCGAGGCCCGCGTTCTACTTCCGTTGCCCGAAACTGGGGCGATGATGATTCCGGCACCGCCGTTTTGCATGTGGATATGGACGCGTTTTTTGCCTCGGTGGAGATAGCGCTGCGCCCCCAATTACGCGGAAAGCCAGTCATTGTGGGGCGGCACGATCGCGGCGTGGTGGTCGCAGCAAGTTATGAGGCCCGGGCATTTGGCGTGCGTGCCGCCATGCCGATGGCCCGGGCGCGGCGGCTTTGCCCGGCTGCGACCGTGATTCCGCCCACTCATAATCGCTACCACGAGGTGTCGGCTCAGGTAATGGACATGCTGCGCGATATAACGCCGCGGGTGGAAGTGCTTTCGATTGATGAGGCGTATCTGGACGTGACCGGGGCGCTAAAAAAGTGGGGGAGTGCTACAAAGATTGCGCACCACATTCGGGCCGAGGTGGCCCGAATCCACGAGGTGACGTGCTCGGTGGGAGTTGCCTCCAGCCCCGTGGTTGCCAAGTTAGCTTCCACCCACGCCAAGCCCGATGGCCTCTTGCTCATCCCGCGGGCCCGCACGCTGGAGTTCTTGCACGAGCTGCCCGTGGGCGCTCTTCCAGGCGTGGGGCCGCGCACCGAAGAAACACTGCACGAGTGGGGGATCCACACGGTAGAAAACCTCGCGCACACCGATTTGCCCGTGCTGACGCGAATCATTGGGCGCGCCCACGCCCTGCGTCTACACCAGATCGCGTGGCAGCGCCAGGCATGGGAGATCAATCCGGATCGAGCCGAAAAATCTGTGGGCACCGAGACCACCTTTGAGACCGATGTCCGTGATGTTGCCCAGTTGCGCCGGACCATTTTGGCGCTCGCCGACCGCACGGCGGCCCGAGCACGTCGCGCAGAAGTGGTGGGCAGCGTGGTCGCAATTAAGGTCCGCACGGCGGACTTTGCAACCTTCAGCCGCTCTCGAACGCTGCCTTCACCCATTGACGATGCGCCAACGCTAAACCGGGTAGCTCAAGAACTCTTTGCTGCCCATGCCCCGAGCAAGGCGATTCGCTTACTGGGCGTGCGCCTAGAAGGGCTGTCAGCAACCGAAACTACGCCGCGGCAATTGAGCTTTGAATCGATTTTTGCGCCGGCCCCCACCAGCACACCGCAGGTAACGAAACTCGTTGATCAAGTTCGCGAGCGCTTTGGCGCAGAGGCGCTAAAACCCGGTACCCTGGTGGAAAGAGCGGGGAGGGATGCGGAAGATGGCACTGGCGAACTATCCTAGGAAGACAGATCAGATTTTTAACCGCCAGGAGGTTTGCTATGCCTCTGTCTGACTATGAGCGAGAGGTCCTTGCTCAGATGGAGCGCGCGCTGCGCTCAGACGATCCAGAATTTGCAACCTCGCTGCGCGGAAACGAACAGCCCAGCGGCATCGGACGCTGGCTACTTGGGGGCGGGGCCATACTTCTGGGCCTAATCTTGTTGGTGGTTTCAGTTGCAATCGCCACTCCGTGGTTAGGAATCATTGGCTTTTTGGTCATGTTCGCCGGTGCTTGGTGGGCGATCAGCAAGCCCAAAGCGAAAAACAAGATCGGCGTTGTGCGGCCCGATGGCTCAGTGCGCCCAAACTCAAAGAAGAAGCCCCCTAAGCGCAGCGATGGCACCTTCATGGATCGCATGGAAGAGCGCTGGGATAAACGCGAAGATATTTAATTAAAACCCTTCCCAGCACTCGACCAAAATTAGGTCCGCTGCCCGGTTTGACGCTTGGCCGCGCGCAGATCAGTTAAGAGTTCATCCACTTTGCCACCGGCCGCTTCCGCCCCCGCCGGTTCGTGTTCTGGTACTTCACTGGCGGGTGCTTCTTCGCGCGGCTGGCTGCCGGGCGCAAAAGCCCGGCTCTCGATGACGGCAGCCAACTCCGTAAGTACCGGGCCCATCTCCGGCGGTAATTGGGGTTGCAGTGCTGCGGCAACCTGGCTTGGGGAACGACTTGACCTCCAGTGTTCGGCCACGGCATCGGGCGCGACACTGGCACAAATTCGGCGGGCCGAATCCCATTTTTGCGAAAAGCCTTCCCGGCGCTGTTGCTTGCGCAAGCGGCGTAGCCGCAGGCCAAAGATGATGAGAGCCACCGCAAACAGCGCCATGCCAACCACTAGGAAGAGCGGGTGCAACCCCTCATCAGGTTCCGGGTTTGCCGCCGTTTCTTCCGGGCTTGCTTGTGAATTTTGCGGCGTTGATTCTGCGGAAGTCTCCGGCTCGGTTTCAGTTAGCGTGGGCGAATCATCAGGCGCGGGCGTCTGACTGTCATCCGCAACAGCTGGCTCACGCGTCCAATCCGGTGCCTGACCGGTTTGATCTGGGGGAGTGGGTTCGAAGCGAATCCAACCGTGGCCCTCGAAATAGACTTCTGGCCAAGCATGTGCCCGGTTTGCCGCCACTTCCATCCAGCCACCCGTATCGCGTTGGCCCGGTAGGAATCCGACGGCAACGCGCGTGGGGATTCCTTCCTGGCGCAGCATTAGTGTCATGGCGGTGGCGTAGTGGACGCAGAATCCGGCCCGATTTATAAAAAAGTCATCCAGCGCGGAGCCGGTAACCTCATCATTGGTGACTTCATAGGTGAAGGAACCGGATGAGCGGAACCAGTTTTGAATATTCACCGCCACGTCGTAGGGCGTTGTTGCATCCCCCTTAGCTCTTTTTAGTTCTTCATAAAAGCTGTCGGGAAGGTCATCGGGGACGGCAGTCCATCGATCACCCACGTTCATCGGCACCGGCGCGTTTTGCAGCTCCTCGCGGGTGACTTCCGGCTCTTCCCACGTCACTTCATAGGGCGCGGCAATTGCGCCCCGCTCGTGGATCAACTCGCCGGTGTCGCGGGTAAGTCGCCAATCCTGCGCATCTGAAGCGATACCCAAGGTATGGCCGGGACTCACTCCGAAGCGTTCCACTAAACCGGTGTGCTGGACCTCCAACACGGAGGCGGTCTCCGTGTCGAGACCGGTGGCTGGGGCGGGGGGAAAATCTTCCAAATCCTCCAGATCGGTGGCCTCTTGCCATTGGCCATCGTTGTAGTCGGACATCACTTTCAGGCGCAAAATTGATGGTTTGGCCCCCAGGGCGCGATAGCGCAATATCGTTTCATCTGACCGTTCACCCAAAATATGGCTCAATTCGAGGCCCCCAGATAAAACCACCGGTTCACCTGCCACGATTGGCGCGCTGCTGCGCGGGTTTTTGGCGACTTCAAATGAGCTCCAGTGGCTCCATTTTTGTAAGGCGGGCAGCGCTAGGAGACTCACCAGCGCAAATATGACGGCCGCCGACACCAGCGCCCAGCCGGTACGCAGCGCTGATAAATACCAGGCCGTGCGCCCCGCACGCTCAAGGGCTAACAGCGCCAGCCACATCAGGAGCGATAAGAAGACCACGAAGAGAGAAATTTCCCGGGCCAGGACAATCGTCGGCGTCCATAATGCCAACAGCGGCAGCGCGGCAAAAGCGGGCGCGTGGGCTTGCAGGGCCAATAAATCCACCAGCGCCGTAACAATGGCTAGACAGCTGAGCACCACCAAGGTCACTGGGGCATTCGCCGGGACCGGGGGCGGCGAAAATTGAAACGTTTGCGAGGCGCTGGTCAGCAGTGCGGGGACCTCGTGCAGCGTCTGAATGGTGGGAATAAAACCGGCAAACATTTTGGACGGCGTCAGTAGCCTTAATATGAAAACGGCGGCTGCCAGCAGCGCGAGGGGCAGTGCGATCCACTGGGCGCCCCTCTTGCGCAAAAGCCATCTGCTGGTTGTGGTCACTGCTAGCATGCCGGTAGTTACTGCGGCTGCCCATCCGAACCACGGCCCAAATTCCACCACCGTTAAAAGGCTCAGCGTCGCCGCCAAGATTGCGAGGTTGGCGACGATGGCACGCAAAATCGTCATCGAGACGCTCCGATGAATTCGCGCCATTTTTTGGCTAAGTCATCATCGGTGTGCACGTGGGTAATTGCCAAATTGGCGCTGGTTGCCAGCTCCGGCGCCTCCAGCGCCCCGCCGGGGCCGCGATAAACGGCGGCACGTACTTGCGTCGAGAGTTGGGTAAGTTCCCGGTGCAGATCTTCATCTAGGTCCTGCAAGAAGGCGACCGTTAAATCCGCTTTAGCATGTCGGATCGCCGCAATAAACTTATCTTGATCATTTAGCGCCAGGTCCGTTGCAAACTCCAACAGAGCCCGCTCCTGGGTGAAAACCGGTGCTACTTTGCGCGCGTTTTGACTCTGGGCGGTTATTAGTTGCACACGCCACTGCTGGTTCAGGGCATTTACGCCCACCGATGCGGCCGCAGAAATAGCCCATTCACTGGGTCGGGAGTCAGCGAATATGGCGCGATTGTCCAAAATGATCGACAGCACGTTTTGGGCACTGCTCTCTTCGGAGCGCACCATTAACTCGCCCTGGCGGGCGGTTGCGGCCCAGTGGATTCGGCGAATTTCATCTCCCCGCACGTAAGTACGTAAAGTCACATCATCGGATGAAGCCGGGGCGGGGAAAAAGCCGCGGCCTTCCCCACCTCCCGTGCCGGAATGCGGAACCCCCAAGTCGAATAAGCGGGGGTAGATCGTAATTAGTTGCGGGATCGTCCAAGTAACGGTTGTTCGCGCGAAACCCAAAACATCTTCGCGCTGCGCCGAAATTTTGCCAAACTCAAACACGCCCCGGCTTTTGGCTCCGGCAGCGTAGTTAAGTTCCGTTTTCCCAATTCGGGTGGCAGTGGTTAGCTTCGGATCCAGTTTAAAATCCAGCGACCAGATCGGCCCAAAGTTTTCTAACTGCGGCGCGATTGTCAAGGTGTCGCCGCCATGCGCCGGCTGCGGATAGAAAGTCAAGGAGGTAAGTAGGGGCGGGCGGCTAAAAAACTCGGTACAAAACGAAACGCCGATAATGACAAGGACGGCCAGCGCTATAGCCACCAACTCATTTGAGCCCAGTAAAATCCCGGGCACGGCTAACCCAGCACAGATGATCGCCAGCAATATCCCGCGCGGGGTTAACTTGGTGCTCCTGGTGCGCCGCGGGGATGGGTTGAAGGCTGACGTCATTTGCGCTCTTTTTGTTTTATTGCGGCTCGACGAGAGCGGAACTGTCAATTCGCACGGGGACGGAGTTGAGCACCTGGTTGAGCACTTCTGCGGCCATATCGTCTCGGCTGGCTGAGGCTTTTGTGATTATTCGATGACCCAGAACCGGTAAGACGAGCTCTTGGACATCTTGCGGCAGAACATGGTTGCGTCCGGCCATGGCGGCCTTGACTCGGGCCATTTGCACCAGTTGAATTGCTGCGCGCGGTGAGGCACCCAGGCGTAAATCTACGTGGTGGCGCGTGGCATTTACTAGGTCAATCACGTACTGCTTCAGCAGTGGCGCAGTGTATATGGAAGCAGCTGTTTTGCTCATGCGCTGCACGTCTTCGGCGTTCAGTACCGGCTGGATATCGCTGGCCACATCCGATGCTTCGTGCATATCCAGCATGGCTACTTCATCGCTTGGATCGGGATATCCCATGGCAATGCGCGCCATGAAGCGATCGCGCTGGGCCTCCGGCAGCGGATAAGTTCCCTCCATCTCGAGAGGATTTTGGGTAGCAATAACAAAAAACGGCTCCGGCAGGGCGTAGCTTTCCCCATCGGCTGTGACCTGGCCTTCTTGCATGCACTCTAAAAGGGCCGATTGCGTTTTGGGTGAGGCCCGATTTACCTCATCGCCAATAACGATCTGCGCAAACAGGGGGCCGGGGCGGAATTCAAAGTCTGCCTGTTCCGATCGGTAAATATTTACCCCCGTTAGATCGCTGGGCAACATGTCCGGGGTGAACTGAATACGCGAAACAGTGAACTGCAGTGCCTGTGCCAAAGCGGTCGCCAAAGTGGTCTTGCCGACACCGGGTACGTCTTCTAAAAGTAAGTGTCCGCGCGCTAACAAAACAGCCACGGTGGTCTCAATCACATCTTCTTTCCCGCTGAGGGCTTGCGCGACAGCCGAGCGCAGCGCGCGGGAGTTATCGGCCAATTCGATGAGTTCACTCTCATCGGGAAGTGTTGAGAACGCAGCAGAAGTAGTCACGCTCCTAAGGTATTCCACTTTCCCCCACTTTGGGCTTGCAAGCGTTTTTGCCGCTGCAATTTTGCGGCTTCGAGCGAGAAAACGGTCCGTTTACCGCGCTCGCGCTCGAAAAACGCGGTCAGAATTCCCACTGCGTCAAGTTCATCGCAATTTCCTCCCCACTTTGCCCCACCGCCTCTGACATGGGCTTTTACTGCGCCGCGCCGCAATAAAGGGCGCCAAATGTGTTGACGGTGGGGGGAAGTGGAGTACAGTGGGGATACTTGGAAGGCCCTGGAGTGACGGTGAAGGCGGAAAGTGGAGGTGAGGCCCAGTGTTTTTAGGCACCCACTATCCGCGCCTGGACGATAAATTTCGGCTCACCCTCCCAGCCCGCTTCCGCGAACAGTTGGCCACGGGCCTTGTCATGACCAAGGGGCAGGAGCGATGCATCTACGTTTTCCCCTTTGCCGAATTTGAGCGCATCCACGATCAATTGCGCCAAGCCCCCGTCACAAGCAAGCAAGCCCGTGACTATTTACGGATCATGCTTTCCGGCGCCTCCGACGACAAACCGGATAAACAGGGCCGGGTGACGATCGGACCCAATTTGCGCACCTACGCCGGTCTCGAGCGCGAGGTAGCCGTGATCGGAGCGGGAACCCGCATGGAAATTTGGGATCTGAATAGCTGGGAAACCTACCTGGCCGACCGCGAGCAAGAGTTCTCCGACATCGGCGAAGAGGTGGTACCTGGCCTGTTTTAGTACCCGAGTCCACCCTCTATTTCCGTAGGGCGAGGCCTCCTCCCGCAAATCAGTTCCGACGCACCTTCCCCGGCGCCGGACCTGGTGTCGGTGGGGGACCTGGTCGGGCGGTGGAGGGCCTCTCGACCATCAGTTACCAACAACAACCGATCACCAACAAAACCGATCACTAGCAAAGAAAGGAGTAATGAGGTGAACTCTTCACAACCTCATATTCCGGTTTTGCGTGATCGCTGCTTGGAATTGCTGCGGCCGGCACTCACGCCGGGCTCGGCAACGGTTATAGACGCGACCCTGGGCGCCGGCGGCCACACCGCAGCGCTATTGAGCGCCTTTCAAAACGTCACAGTGATCGGTATTGACCGCGACCCTGCGGCACTTCAGCTCGCCCAAGAGCGGATTGGCCAGATGGGAGCCGGCGCCGCTGGGCGCTTCATTTCGATCCATGCCACCTACGACGAAATTCCCGCAGCGCTGGCCCACAGCGGCCGCAGCGCGGTCGAAGGTGTGCTTTTTGACCTAGGCGTCTCTTCAATGCAGTTAGACGATGCCCAACGCGGATTTTCCTATGCCAAAGCTGCGCCCCTGGATATGCGGATGGATCCCACCGATACCCGGCAGGCCACGGCAGCCGACATTTTAGCGACGGCTGATGAGCGCGAACTGGTACGCATCATGCGCAGCTATGGCGAGGAAAAGTTCGCGCCCCATATTGCTCGTGCGATCGTGCGGCAGCGCGCCACAAGCCCTATCACTACCAGTGAAGAGTTAGTTTCGCTGATCCGCGACACCATTCCGGCTGCCGCTCGCCGCACCGGAGGAAATCCCGCCAAGCGCACATTTCAGGCGCTGCGCGTAGCGGTTAACAGCGAACTGGAAGTTTTACAGCGCGCAATTCCAGCAGCCATTGCGGCGCTGGCCGTCGGTGGGCGCCTGGTGGCGATGTCTTATCAGTCGCTGGAAGACCGCATTGTCAAACAGTCTTTCGCCAGGGGCAGCGAAATCAGCGCTCCGCCGGATATGCCCGTTGTACGCCCGGATCAACAGCCCTATTTGAAGTTGCTCACCCGCGGGGCCGAGCGCGCCACCGAGTTAGAAATTGAAGAAAATCCGCGCGCCAAACCGGTGCGCTTGCGCGCAGTTAAGCGCGTTCGTCCGACACCTGTTTCCCGTCTTGGAGGTGTGAAGTGAGTGCCGCTCCCGCTCGAAAACTAAATACCGCGCCACTGCGAAGTTCTCCGGCTACTGCCCCGGGTCGAATCACGCCTCCCATTTTGCGCGTCCTACCCGCGCCGATGGTTTCACGTACTCGGGCGCCTTTTTTGCTTCTGTGTGCCGGCTTGCTCTTGGGGTCACTCCTCATTGCGCTAGTGCTTAATACGGCCATGGCGCGGGGCGCCTACCACGCCCATGACCTCGAGGTACAGCTGGCGCGCATGGCACAAACCGAACAGGCCCTTCAGGAGTCTTTGGTTGCCGCCGGGTCGCCGGGGGAGCTAGCCAAATTAGCGCGAGATATGGGAATGATTCCCAGCCCCCACACCGCATTCATTGACCTAGGCAAAGAAAAAATCCTTGGCGTGCCCACCGCGGCAGAATCGGCGGATGACTAGTGGCGAAGTCGAAGAACCCGCGCAATCCGGGGCGACGTCCCAGCTCTTCGCGCCAAAACACCCGCTCGGGTCGGCAAATTATTGGACGTCCCGAGCGCCGGCAAGCCTGGGTGCTGGGCGGTTTTCTCCTTTTGCTTTTCGTGCTGGGCGGCCGGCTCGTGCAGGTGCAGGCCCTCGATGGATCTGAAATGGCCGAAGAGGCGTTAAGCGATCGCATGTCCAGCTCCACCCTGCACGCGGTGCGCGGGGACATCGTCGATGCCAATGGCGTTCCCATCGCCACTTCAGTTGAGCGGTATGACGTGGTGGTGGATCAAACCCTGATCGAGAAATTCAAAAAAACTGACGGCTCACGCGTTGTGGCAGAAGGCCCGCTGGACGCCGCCGAATTATTGGCCCCAATTCTTGACTTAGACGCCGAGGAACTGGCACTGCAGCTCATAGGTGAAAAGCGCTGGGTGCGCATTGCCCGCGGAATAACCCCCGAGGTCTGGGATCAAGTGCGCGAGCTACGCATCAGTGGGGTCAGCGCAGAACGCACCGAGGAGCGCATCTATCCGGCTGGAAACGTAGCGGGAAATATAGTCGGCTTTTTGGGTTCGGACGGCGTGGCGCTGGGTGGTCTAGAACTGATTCAGGATGAGCGACTCACCGGAACAGACGGGGAGCGCGTCTTTGAACGCGACGCCAGCCGGGTGGCAATTCCGGGGGGTGTGGAGCGGATTACCCCGGCCGTGCCGGGCGAGACAATGCACTTGACCATCGAGCGAGATCTTCAATGGCAAATACAAGAAATCGTCGATGAACAAAAAGAAAAACAGCAGGCCGAGTACGCGGTGGCAATAGTCCAGGATGTCGAGACCGGCGAACTTCTGGCGCTGGCGGACTCCGGGTCTGTTGATCCGAACGATCCGGCCGGAACAGCCGCAGATGGGCGGGGTTCGCGTGCGGTTTCCGATGTTTTAGAACCGGGGTCTACTTCAAAAGTGATTACGGTTGCCGCGCTGTTAGAGGAGGGAAAGTTCACCCCAGATAGCCGCTTCTCGGTTCCGGACCGCTACACCGCGGCCAATGGTGAAAGTTTTAAAGACGCAACCGATCACGGTGTGGAAAAACTCACGCTCACGGGAATCTTGTCACGCTCTTCCAATGTCGGCACCATCATGGCGGGGGAGAAGCTAAGCAAAAAACAAGTCTATGACTACATGCGGGCTTTTGGATTTGGTGAAAAGACCGGAGTGGGCCTGCCGGGAGAATCGCGGGGCATCCTGCACGAGCCTGATAAGTGGGATGGGCGCACCCGCTATGCCGTTCTCTTTGGCCAGGGCCTTTCCGTTACGGCGCTGCAGGCAAATCAGGTGTTTGCCACGCTGGCCAATGACGGCAAACGGGTTGAACCGCGCATCATCAAGGGTTGGACCGATGCCGAGGGTAACTATCACGACGCCCCCGAACCTAAAACCGTCCAAGCCGTCTCACCGGAAACCGCAAATACCGTGGTCCAAATGTTGGAGTCGGTAGTTGACGTGGGTACCGGGAAGGAAGCCGCCGTTCCCGGCTATCGCGTGGGAGGGAAAACCGGTACGGCCCAGGCAGCGGATGGAAAAGGAGGATACTCCGGTATTACCGCCTCCTTTATCGGTGTTGCCCCAGTTGAAGACCCCAAAGTGGCGGTATCGGTCATCATTCATCGCCCCCAGGTAGGAAAATGGGGAAGTCAGGTGGCCGGACCAGTATTTAGCGAGGTCATGAGCACGTCTTTGCAGCACCTGGGCGTGGCCCCACACGATGGTTCTTCCGTTGATTTATTGCCAAGTACCTATGAATAGGCCGGCAGGGTAGGTTTTATTTTGTGACCAGTGCTGCCCCCTATCCCCGCTATCGGCCGCAGGTCGGAATTCCCCTGAGCCGTTTGGTACGCGACTTCCGCGGTGACTACGCCGCGCAGCCTTCCTTCAGCGACCCGCAGATCACCGGAATCGTGCTAGATAATCGCGCGGTACGCCGCGGTGACATTTTTGCCGCCCTCACCGGCCACCAGCGTCACGGGATCGATTTTGCCCCCGGCGCGGTTAGCGCGGGGGCGGCGGCCATTTGGACCGATGCGCGCGGCCTGGCGCTTTTGCGCGAGCAGGCCCGGCAAGTTCTCCAGCAGGTGCCAGTAGTTGTCTCACCTAAGCCGCGCGCGCTAATTGGTCCCATTGCCAACCAACTGATGGCAGCTCCCTCCCGCCACTTGCAACTGGTGGGGATCACTGGATCAAATGGGAAAACTACAACTGCCTTTTTAGTGTCCGCTGCCCTTGGCGCCCACTATGGTGAAGTCGCACTGCGCGGCACAGTGGGTACCTGGCTCGGAAGTGAAGAAATCACTTCCGAGCGCACCACGGCAGAGGCTCCAGAATTACAAGAATTCTTCGCACTCATGCGTCAGCGCCATATTGCCGCAGGAGCACTGGAAGTCTCCTCCCACGCTTTGAGCCTCCACCGGGTTGCTGGTTCCCATTTCACGGTCGTAGCGTTTACTAATTTGCAGCGCGATCACTTGGACTTTCACGGCGATATGGAAAGTTATTTCCAAGCAAAACTCGCCTTTTTGCAGCCGCAATTCACCAATCGAGCCATCGTGTGCATAGACGATGATTGGGGCGTGCGCGCCGCGCGGGAGGCCGGCGTGCCGGTCGAGACACTGAGCACCAACGGGCAAGAGGCCACTTGGCAGGTGCAAAATATTCAGCCCCGCCTTACCGCCGCCGGTGACGTGGACGTCGGGGCGAAGTTCGTACTCGCTGGGCCAGAAATAGAAATCGCAGTAGAAACCCATCTCGTCGGCGCGTTTAACGTCACCAACGCCGCACTGGCAATCTTGCTCGCCCATGGCGCGGGAGTCCCGATCAAGGTTGCGGCCCAAGCGATTGGTTCATATCCGGGCGTACCGGGTCGGATGGAACATGTTTTTGGGCGCGAACCCGGTCCGCTGGCGATAGTTGACTATGCTCACGCGCCCGATTCGGTTATCGCCGCCGCCCAGGCAGCGCGCCCCCTGACACCGGGGCGGCTGATTGTGGCCGTAGGCGCGGGTGGAAACCGTGACGAGGGCAAGCGCTTCTACATGGGCGAGGCCGCGGCGCGGGCAGCTGATGTGGTCGTGATTGCCGATGATAATCCCCGTTTCGAGGACCCAGCGAGCATCCGCGCTGAGGTAAAGCGCGGTGCGAAATCAATTCCAAATAAAACCGTTTTAGAATCAGACTCGCGCCGCGATGCTGTTGCCGTGTGCGCTGACTTGGCTGATGAACGGGACACGATTTTGTTCGTTGGCAAGGGCCATGAGACCACCCAGGAAGTCCGCGGGGAAATGTTCCATTTTGATGATCGGGAAGAGCTGCGCGCTGCGTTGGCGAGGCGATGGCTGTGATCGCTTGCACCGCGGCTGAGATAGCCGCAGCCGTAGGCGGGGAATTAACCCCCGCTGCCCAGATAAAAGCCGCGGGACCGACCGCCACTAGCCCAAACGATGCTGTGCCGACCGCCACCAGCCCAAAAGCCCCGGCACCGGAGATAACCGTCACCGGTTCCGTCGTGGTTGACTCTCGCCTAGTTGAGCCCGGCTCACTCTTCGTTGCGCTGCCCGGAGACCACCACGACGGGCACGAGTTTCTCGCCGATGCTTTTAACGCCGGCGCGGCTTTAGCCCTGGTCACAAAACCAACCAACTACCCGGCCGTAATTGTTTCCGATACGCAATACGCCCTGGGCCGCCTGGCCCGTCACGTGCTGCGTCTCCTGCCAAAAACGCGCGTAATCGCACTGACCGGATCAGCAGGTAAGACCACCACGAAGGACCTCATCTCCCAGATCATCTCGCCCCTTGCCTCAACGATTGCCCCGCTTGGATCGTTTAATAATGAAATTGGGCTGCCGCTGACCGTCCTAAGGGCGGATGCGGACACGTGGTTTTTGGTGCTCGAAATGGGCGCAGCCGGCATCGGACACCTGGACTACCTCACCGAGATTGCGCCCCCTGATATTTCACTGGTTTTGGGCGTCGGGCAAGCCCACCTGGGCGAGTTCGGGTCCGTCGAACACATTGCGCAAGCCAAAGCTGAACTTGTCACGGGAACAAAACCAGGTGGCACCACGATCCTCAACGCTGATGATCCGCGGGTAGCGGCAATGGCCCACCAGGCCCACGGGCGCGCCGTCCGCTTTTTCGGCCAGGGCGCCGATTACCGCGGCGCAGATTCCAGCCGGACCAGTAATGACGCCGGCGTCGATGTGCGCTGTTCCAACATCACGCTCAGCGACGCGGGCGCTGCGAGTTTTGATTTATCGCACGGGGGCGAAACGGTTCGCGTTGCGTTACAGCTCATCGGCGGCCACCAGTACGTGAACGCCACTGCCGCCGCCGCGGTGGGGATCGAGTTGGGAATTTCGCTGCCGACGATTGCCGAGCGCTTAAACGCCGCTCAGGCCCTAAGCGGGGGCCGCATGGCCGTCACCGACCGCTTTGATGGGGTGACGATCATTCATGATGCGTACAACGCCAATCCCGAGTCGATGGCGTCCGCCCTCGAAACACTCGCCCGGATCGGGCAGGGCCGGCGCACCTGGGCAGTCTTGGGTGAGATGCGCGAACTGGGCCCGGCTGCAACCCAAGCGCATGAGCGGGTGGGGAGCCTCGCCGTCCAAAATAAAATTGATCGCCTGCTAGCAGTGGGCCAGGAGGCCGCCGGCATTAGATCCGCGGGCCTACGTGAGGGAGCACGCGAAGAGGACTATCGTTTCGTACCTGACATTGCAGCAGCCCGAAGACTGCTCGATGCGGAATTGAAAGCGGGAGATGTGGTGCTGTTAAAAGCATCGAACGGAACGGGACTGTGGCGGCTGGGCGATGAACTGGCCGGAAAACGGGAGGAAAACTAGATGCGGGCGATTTTGATATCGGCCTCCGTTGCCCTGGTTTTCTCACTCCTGGCTACGCCGCTTTTTATTCGATTCCTCGTGCGTCGGGGTTATGGTCAATTCATCCGCGATGACGGCCCCACTTCGCACTCCACCAAGCGCGGAACACCCACAATGGGCGGGGCGGTCATCATCGCCTCGACCTTTATCGCCTACGCCTCGGCCCACATTTTTACCGGTCGTTCCCCGGGTATTTCCGCCCTCCTCGTCCTGTTTTTAATGGGCGGAATGGGCTTGGTGGGCTTTATTGACGACTTCATCAAAATTTCCAAACAGCGCAGCCTGGGCTTAAGCGCGCGCGGAAAAATCTTGGGTCAGGGCCTTATTGGCATAACATTTGCGCTTTTAGCCCTGCAATTCCCCAACAGTTTTTACCGCACCCCCGCATCGACCGCGATCTCCTTCGTGCGAGATACCAGCATCGACCTAGCGTTTGCCGGAGCCGGGCTGGCAATTGTGCTTTTCGTCCTGTGGGCGAACTTTTTGATCACCGCCTGGTCCAACGCGGTAAACCTGACCGACGGGCTGGACGGACTGGCCACCGGGGCCTCATCCATGGTGTTTGCGGCCTACGTTGTTGTGGGAATCTGGCAATCAAATCAGTCCTGTCAACTGCTCTCAGCTGCTGGACCGGGTTGCTATGAGGTGCGCGACCCGCGCGATCTGGCCATCGTGGCCGCCGCCATCATGGGCTCGTGTTTCGGATTTTTATGGTGGAACGCCTCACCGGCAAAAATCTTTATGGGTGATACCGGCTCCCTCGCCCTGGGCGGCGCGCTGGCAGGCATATCGATCCTGACGCGCACCGAAATCCTTGCGGCCATTCTCGGTGGCCTGTTTGTCATCATCACCCTGTCAGTGGTTTTGCAAGTTGGCTCCTTCAAACTGACTG
>DAHVRJ010000179.1:0-3843 GCA_027322505.1 Demequinaceae bacterium | reverse complement strand
GCGCGGTATAAAAAGAGCGCTTCCCCTGCGCGAGGGCAGTAAAGTGCGCGGCAACCGCGACCAGTGACTTTCCCGAACCCGTTGGGGTCGCCAAAATGACATTTGAGCCCGAAACGATCTCAATGGTCGCCTCATCCTGGGCAGGGTAAAGCTCAAGGCCCTGGCCAGTAGTCCAGTCCACAAATGCGTCATATAGCGCATCAGCGTCAGGGTCTTGCGGCAGGAACTCGAGCAGTTTTTGGCGCGGCTCCTGCGTTGGAGCAGAAGCGGTTTGGGGCAAGGCAGTTGTTTCAGTCATATGCATCCATCATCTCGCGATAGTCTGACACAGTGCGTATTGCTCGGATTTCTTTAGATGACCAGCCCCATTACGGAGTAGTGGAGGACGATGAGATCGCTGTGGTCAGCGGCGATCCACTTTTTTCCCCGATTCAACCTACGGGGCGGCGCGTAAAAGTTGATGATGTGCGCTTATTGGCGCCGGTGATTCCCCGTTCCAAGGTCGTGGCCGTGGGGAAAAACTATGCCGATCATGCGACTGAGATGGGCGGCGATGTTCCCTACACCCCGCTGCTTTTCTTCAAACCAAACACGGCAGTCGTGGGACCCGATGACCCGATCGTGTTGCCGCAATGGTCGGCGGAAGTGTCGTTTGAGGGCGAATTGGCCGTGATTATCGGACGGATCTGCAAAGACGTTCCTGTCGAGCGCGTAAAAGAGGTCGTGCTGGGGTACACAGTTGCCAATGACGTCACTGCGCGCGATGCGCAGCGAACCGATGGGCAGTGGGCGCGCGCCAAGGGGTTTGATTCGTCCTGCCCGCTGGGTCCGTGGATTGACACGACCTTTGATCCAGCCGACGCCCAGATAATTACCCGGCTCAACGGCGAGGTACGCCAGGAGGGGAACACCGCCGATATGGTGCGCAAAATCCCCGAACTAATCGCGTACATCTCATCCGCCTTTACCCTGCTGCCCGGGGACGTGATTTTGACTGGGACGCCAGCCGGGGTGGGCGAGTTGAGCCACGGGGATCGGGTGGAAGTAGAGATCGCCGGCTTGGGCGCGCTGGGCAACCCAGTGCTGCGGCGGTAACTGAGGAAAGAGTTTGACGAAGAAGAACCGCAAGAATCGGGCGAAGCATCGCCGCAAGCGGGCAGCGAATGAGCCCCATCGCGCAAGCAGCAACTGCCCAGAAGGCGCTAAAAACGCAAAAGGCGCCAAGAATCGAGCAGGCGCAAAGAACGCAAAAGCAGTTGAACACCGGCTCGTGACTGCCTATATAGCCGAACTGGAACGCGAACTAAAAGATGCGCCGGAGCAAGAAAGCCGGCAACTGATTGAAAAAGTTCAGGCGGAATTTCGGGCCCGCCTTGCCGGCATTGATGACCCGACCGATCGGCAAGTCCTGCCAATTATCAACTCTTTAGGGCCTCCGCGTGCTCTTGCTATTGGGCAAGGCTTTATTAGTCCGCCCCCGGAGATGGGGCCGGGACAGTCAGGTTGGTTGTTAAGCCGCGGCGCGGTTGGTTTTGCGCTCGCAGGCCTGATTTTGACGCTTTTTTCTTCCCTGGTTTCCGTGGTCGTGGCCAGCATCGGATTGGTGCTAACTGCTTTATGTGTGCCGCGGTGGCAGGCGTTACAAAAAACCCTGGTGCTGGCAGTGATTATTTTGGCAATCACGGCAATAACACTGGCTGTTCAGGTTTTCGGCGCGACCCAGGTGAGCTGAGGCGCGGGCCGCTGTCCCTAAAGCCCTGCCGTGCCCGCAAGCTTCGGAACCCCTTCCGCCCCGGAAAACGGGGACGCAAACGGCTGAAAACCTGTGATGGCAGTAGGCTCAAGGGGTGAGTAACTCTGCAACAACCAGTGAAGTCCGCGTCCGCTTTTGCCCCTCGCCCACGGGCGTGCCACACGTTGGCCTCATCCGTACCGCGCTATTTAACTGGGCTTATGCGCGCCACACCGGCGGCAAATTCGTCTTTCGCATCGAAGACACCGACCCGGCGCGCGACTCCGAAACCAGTTACTTGCAATTACTTGATGCCATGCGCTGGCTTGGGATGGACTGGGACGAAGGCGTTGAGGTTGGCGGCCCACATGAGCCCTACCGCCAGTCGCAGCGCATGGAACTTTATGCCGACGTTGCCGCGAAGCTGCTGGAATCCGGGTACGCCTATGAATCCTTCTCGACCGCGCAAGAAATCGAGGCCCGCCATTTAGCGGCTGGGCGCGACCCGAAATTGGGCTACGACGGATATGACCGCAATCTAACTACCGAGCAGGTCGAAGCCTTCCGAGCTGAGGGGCGCCAGCCCGTACTGCGCTTACGCATGCCCGAGGAAGACATTGTTGTGAACGACGTGGTGCGCGGGGAGATCACTTTCAAGGCCGGCTCGATTCCGGACTTCGTCATCGTCCGCGGCAACGGTTTCCCCCTTTACACCCTGGTGAATCCCGTTGACGATGCCCTGATGGGGATAACTCACGTCTTGCGCGGTGAGGACTTGTTGTCTTCCACGCCCCGGCAGGTAGCGCTGTATGAGGCGCTGAAGGCAATCGGAGTTGCTAAAGAGACTCCGAAATTTGGCCATTTGCCCTACGTGATGGGCGAGGGTAAGCGCAAGCTTTCGAAGCGTGATCCGGAGTCCAACCTCTTCTTGCACCGGGAAAACGGCTTCATTCCCGAAGGACTGCTTAATTACCTCGCGCTTTTAGGTTGGGCCATTTCGCCCGATGAAGACATTTTCACCGTCGATGAGCTCATCGAGGCCTTCGACGTGGCTGATGTGAACGCCAACCCGGCCCGCTTTGACATCAAAAAAGCTGAGGCGATCAACGCCGTGCACATCCGCCGCCTGGAGCCGGAGGACTTCCGCAACCGCTTAGTGCCCTATTTGCACGCTGCCTCGGTTGTCAGCGCGGAGTCTTGGGACGAACTGACCGGGCGTGAACAAGAAATTTTGGACGCCGCCGCGCCCCTGGTGCAAGAACGCATGAACTTGCTGGGGGAGTCGGTTGGCATGCTTGGCTTCTTATTCCGCTCTGATGCAGATTTGCTTATTGAGGACGACGCCAAGTCGGCTTTGCGTGATACAGCACCCGCCGTTTTGGATGCGGCAATCGAGGTGTTGGCTGAAGTTCCCGAAGAAGAGTTCCGCACTGATCGCTTGCAAGAAGTGCTCCGGGCCAAAATTGTGGACGAGATGGAAATTAAGCCGCGCTTCGCCTTCGGCCCGCTGCGCACCGCAATGAGTGGACGGCGGGTTTCACCCCCGCTGTTCGAGTCCATGGAAATTTTGGGTAAGGACTCTTCATTGGCGCGGCTGCGCAGTTTGCGTGACATCGTGAAGTGATGCCCGCCCCTAACCTGGGACGCGATTTGGGTCGCTACTTGGCCTTAAGGTAATATTCACGGCTGGTGGCTTCCCCTGATACATGCGTTGATTTGTCGCGCAAAATATCATTAAGTGGGATACCCACTGGGGTATGGTGTAATTGGCAGCACGACTGATTCTGGTTCAGTTAGTCTAGGTTCGAGTCCTGGTACCCCAGCGCAGTTTCTAGTGCAGGCGAGCACTTTGTTTGAGTGTTCCGCGATTGCTAGAGTTGTAAAATCCATGTGTTCAACTTTTTGGCTGAGCACTATGGCGTTTTGGCCCCGTCGTCTAGCGGCCTAGGACACCGCCCTCTCAAGGCGGCGGCGCCGGTTCGAATCCGGTCGGGGCTACCAATGGCTCCCATCCCGAGGGGTGGGGGCCAAATATTTATTCGGCTTGAATTTCGGGTGTGCAAACCCGGATTTTTCGAGCGCAATCCTATCGCGAACGCCGTTACAGCCCT
>DAHVRJ010000167.1:0-44574 GCA_027322505.1 Demequinaceae bacterium | reverse complement strand
ACCTCGCTACTGTTTTTCGGGCTGTTCGTCGCGATGCTGTATTTGGCAACGGCTCGCGTCAGTTGGATCGTGGTAGGCGGATTGCTGTTCAGTGCGGGCGCCGCCCTTTCCTCACAGTTCTTTGGCCATGTTGCGGCGCGCTTTGACGCGTGGCTCGATCCGTTCAATCCGGAAGTCTACGACCGACAAATTGGCGGTTCGTGGCAAGTAGTGCAGGGGCTTTTTGGGCTCGCCAATGGCGGGATGGTGGGCACGGGTCTGGGCGAGGGGCGCCCGGATATTGTGCCCTATGCCGAAAGTGACTACATCGTCGCTTCCCTTGGGGAAGAGCTGGGCCTTACCGGCCTAATGGCGCTGCTGCTGCTGTATTTAATTTTCACGATTCGCGGGCTGCAGGCAGCTCTGAAAGTGCGCGACGCCTTTGGAAAACTGCTGGCGGGCGGCCTGGCGTTTGTAATTGCACTGCAGTGCTTCATCGTTGTGGGCGGGATCACCCGAGTCATTCCCTTAACCGGCTTAACCATGCCATTTTTGGCCTATGGTGGATCATCTTTGCTGGCAAACTGGATGATTTTGGCGCTATTTCTGCGCATTTCACACTCCGCACGCGAACCGAACGTGGAGCCAACCCCTGGCGATGTGGCTCCGGCGCGGGAAGCGAAGGCGGTGGAAGCATGAACAAGTCTTTGCGGCGCTTATCCGTGGTAATGATGGCGATGTTCCTAACCCTGCTGGTATCCACGACGTACACCCAGTTCGTGGCCGCGGAAGATCTCAACGCCGATGGTCGCAATTCGCGCACGCTGTACCGCGAATTTGGTCGGGATCGGGGGCCAATCTTGGTCTCGGGTGAGGCCGTTGCCCACTCTGTGCCGGCAGATGATGAGTTTCGGTTCCAGCGCGTGTATGAAGAGCCCGAACTCTATGCGCCCATCACGGGGTTCCACTCCATTACCTATGGGGCAACCGGCATTGAAAAGGCAGAAACCGACGCGCTTAACGGCACCTCTGACGCGTTATTTTATGACCGGGTGCGCAACCTGTTTACTGGCGAGCCCACGCGGGGCGGCTCGGTCGAATTAACGATTGATGCAGCCGCCCAGGAAGCCGCCGCGAAAGCTCTGGGTGATCAGGTGGGCGCGGTAGTGGCACTCGATCCGAGTACGGGGGAGATTTTGGCAATGGTTTCCTCACCCAGTTTCGATCCCAATAGGTTGTCCGCCCACGACACCAAGGCCGTCACGGCTGCCTATGAGGAACTGAATGACGACCCGGCCCGGCCGATGGAAAACCGCGCGATTTCTGGTCGCCTCTACCCGCCCGGATCCGTCTTCAAACTGGTTACCGCGGCGGCCGCATTGGAATCGGGCGACTGGAGCGCCAAGACGGTTGTCGATGCCCCGGTGGAATTAGAGCTACCGCAAACGTCTTCGACGATTAAAAACTACGGAGGCGCCAGTTGCGATCCGAATAATGAGATGCCCCTGGCAGATGCGCTGCGCATTTCTTGTAACACGGCGTTTGCATCCCTGGGTATGGAACTGGGAACCGACGCCATGGCGCAGCAATCAAATGCGTTCGGGTTTGGTGTCAGCCGCGAAATTCCGCTTAAAGTATCGCCCTCCACCTTCCCCGAAGATCTCAACCCCCCGCAGTTGGCACAGAGCTCGATCGGGCAGTTTGATGTGCGGGTCACGCCCTTGGAAGTGGCGATGATCTCGGCCGCAATTGCCAATGACGGAATTCCCATGGCCCCGCACCTGGTAAAAACTGTGCGCAGCGCTGATTTATCTGTGCGCTCTCGCACCAATCCGGAGGCGCTGGCGCGGGCCATTAGTTCCTCCACGGCCCGATCCCTGCGCGAAATGATGGTCTCGGTAGTGGAGTCAGGAACCGGCCAATCTGCCCAAATTTCGGGGGTGGACGTGGCGGGAAAGACCGGCACAGCACAAACCTCGCCCGATCAGGACCCCCACGCCTGGTTCACGGCTTTCGCCCCGGCTGACGACCCACAGGTTGCGGTTGCGGTAGTTGTGGAGCACGGCGGATCGATGGGTTCGGAGGCCACCGGTGGGCGCACGGCGGCGCCAATTGCCAAATCCGTCATTGAGGCGGTGCTTGAATGAGGCCGGAAAAAGATCTGCTTCTAATTGGTCGCTATCGCTTTCTTGAGCGCATCGCGATCGGGGGAATGGGAGAGGTGTGGTTGGCTCGCGATCAGGAACGCGAGCGCGATGTGGCCATCAAGGTGCTGCGCGAGGAGCACACGGGCGAACCGGGGTTTGTAAACCGGTTTCGGGCCGAAGCGCGGGCGACGTCGGGGCTGTCGCACCCGGGTATTGCACAAACCTATGCCTACGGTGAGCAATCGGGCGCGGCCTACATCGTCATGGAACTGGTTGTGGCGGAGCCGCTTTCTGAAACGCTTGAGCGGGAAAAGACCATCGCACCGCAGTTCACAATCAACATCTTGAGCCAGGCCGCTCGGGCACTCCACGCCGCCCACGAGGGTGGAGTGGTGCATCGAGACGTCAAACCAGGCAATATTTTGGTGGACGAAAACGGTCGCGTAAAGTTAACGGATTTCGGCATCGCGCGCGCCGTGGGGCAGCCGGCAATGACCGAGGTGGGAATGGTCATGGGCACCGCTCAATACCTTTCCCCCGAGCAGGTAAATGGCCAGCCCGCCTCCCCAGCCAGTGATATTTACGCGCTGGGAATCGTGGCTTACGAGATGCTGGTGGGTAACCGCCCCTTCACCGGCACGACCCCGCTGGAAATCGCGATTAGTCACGTCGAAAAGCAGGTCCCGCCGCTGGGGGCAGAAATCCCCCGCCCCCTGGCCGACCTAGTGATGCAAACACTGGAAAAAGACGCCGCAAAGCGCCCGGCCAGCGCGCAGATCCTGGCCGATAAATTTGACGAGTGCGCGCACCTGCTTCCCGATTTGCAGATGACTGGCTCACCAGGTTCGCAGCTAGCGGGTTCGCCGTCAGCAGGTCCGCCGACAGCGGGTTCGCAGACAGCGGGTTCGCAGCTACCAAATGCGCGGCTACCGAATACCGCGAGCGCGCACCCGCCAAAACCTGCGCGTCCCTCGAAACTCGCAGGACCCTCGAACTCCCCGGTGCAGCCGGAGCGCGCCGGCCCCAAGCGTCGGTCGCGGGGCGCGCGCCGCACGAAATCCGTCGCCACCTGGACGGGCCAGCGCCTGTCCTGGCTTACTACCCCGCTCGCCGCTTTGGTGCTACTCATTGTGTTCGCCACCATCGGCGCACTCATCGCGGGTAGGATCTTCGCGGCGGCACCTGTTATAGATCAGCACAACGGCATAATGGCTAACGACAGTATCGACAAGTTACCGTCGTACAGTTTTGTCGATACCTCAACTATTAAGGACGTCTAAGTGGAGCAGACACCCCGGCTGCTCGCCGGCCGCTACGAAGTCGGCGAACTAATTGGCCGAGGCGGCATGGCAGAAGTACACGTTGGCCGTGACGTGCGCCTCGGGCGCACCGTCGCGATCAAAATCCTGCGCGAAGACCTCGCACGTGATCCCTCTTTCCAAACGCGATTTCGGCGGGAAGCCCAGTCATCTGCTGCCTTAAATCACCCCTCCATTGTGGCCGTCTACGACACCGGAGAAGACGTTTCGACCTCCGCCAACGGCAGCACGGTCAACGTTCCGTTCATTGTCATGGAATATGTCGAAGGGCATACGGTCCGCGATATTTTGCGCCAGGGAAATCCGGTGCCGATTGATGAAGCGATCGAGATAACCCTCGGTGTACTTTCGGCCCTCGAATACTCCCACCAGGCGGGAATTGTGCACCGGGACATTAAGCCCGGCAACGTCATGATCACTCCGCAGGGTGCGGTGAAGGTCATGGATTTCGGTATTGCTCGCGCCCTTGCTGATTCAGCGGCAACCATGACGCAAACCCAAGCCGTCATCGGCACCGCCCAGTACCTTTCGCCGGAACAGGCCCGCGGGGAACAGGTCGATACCCGCAGCGACCTATATTCCACCGGATGCCTGTTATTTGAACTGCTTACCGGCCAGCCCCCGTTTCAGGGTGATTCCCCCGTCGCGGTGGCCTATCAGCACGTGCGAGAACAACCACAGCTACCCAGCGCCATTGCCGCCGATGTGCCCGAGACACTAGATCGCATCACGCTGATGGCCCTAGCTAAAGAACGCGATCAGCGCTATGCATCCGCGGCACAGTTCCGCTCCGATCTGGAAGCCGTATTGCACGGTGGCAATATAACGGCTCCGGCCATTGGAGCCCTTGCAGCGGGCGCAGCAGCCGGCGAGCCGGGCACGGAAGTGCTCGGCGGCCCATATGCAGAACCCGCCACCGAAGCCATGGCTGCCCAGGGCATGGGCAATACGGGGCGCTATCCCACCACTCCACAGTGGAACCCGGTAGGCGCCGACGGGGACGATTTAGAAGAGGAACCCCAAGAGCCTGAAAAGAAAAAGCGTGGGCTGATGTGGACGCTCATCGGAATTGGCGTGGCGGCAGTTATTGCCATTGTGCTGCTCCTGATTTTCGGCGGCGAGAAGGAAGAAGAACCGCCCCCGGAGCCGGTAACTACCTCCGTTCCCAATGTCGCCGATATGGACGAGACCGGCGCTCGGCTCGCGCTCGAAGCCGAGGGTCTGGAATTTGAGCGCGGCGATGATGTTTCCTCCGATGAGGTCGAAGAGGGCCGCGCGGTCGAATCGGATCCTGCCGCGGGCGCTGAAGTGGAGGAAGGTAGCACCGTAACGGTGTTTTTCTCGGCCGGGCCAGACGCCGTTGAGGTGCCAGATGTAACTGGGTTTTCCCAAGAAGATACGCGGCGCGCGCTGGAAGAGGCCGACCTAACAGTTGGGAACGTGTCAACGACTGAGTCGCCAACCGTGCGTAAGGACCACGTCATTGAGACTTCCCCTGAATCGGGTGAAGAGGTCCCGCCCGGCAGCGCGGTTTCCTTGACGTTGTCCAACGGCATGGTCGAGGTGCCGGACCTCACCGGTGAACATATTGACGACGCACAAGAAATACTGAGCACTTTGGGCTTGCAGTCTCGCGCGGAATCGGTGGAAACCGATGACGAAGACCCCGATCACGTGGTCGAACAAAGTCTTAAGGGTCTGGTGGAGCAGGGTTCAACCGTTAACCTGAAATACGCGGTCGAACCCGAACCGGAGCCGGAGCCAACCGAGCCCGATGAGGACGAGACACCCGATCCTGGTGATTCTGAATCTCCAGACCCGGACCCAAGTGATCCCGGGGAAGACCAGGACGGAGAAGGTGACCAGTAACGCGCGGCGGGTTTTAACCGGCTCCAAACTTTTGGGTTGACCGGCTCCAAATTTTTGGATTGAGCGAACGCTAACCTTTTAGGTGCAGCAGCTTAGCCTGGCGCGCCAGCGGGCCTCAGTAATCGCCCACAGTCTGGTCATTGAACGGCATGTGCGGAGCTATTGCTGGAAAAACCCACTCGAAGCATGCCCAAACCACGCCGGCTGCCAAGATCAGCAAGATGATGATGCGCAGCCAGGCTGGACCAGGTAGTGCGCGCCACAGTAATCCGTACATTAGTCCTCAACTCCCTCAAAAAGTTCCGGCGGTACGTCGCCGTCGGGCCCCTCATTGGGATACCAGGCATCAAATTCGCCGTGCACGATGTACCGCTCTCGCGCAGAGAACATGGGGTGACAGGCGGTTAACGTGATTGAGCGCTCAGTGGCGACCTCGCCGGGTTCATTGGGTACCGGGGCGATTACTTCAACCTGATTGGGAAAAACAATGTGGTCGTCGGTGACCCGGTAGACGTACCAAACCTCGGGTGTCTGGATTATTAACGGGTCGCCCACTTCCAATTCTGCGACCTGATTAAAGGGCTTGCCGTAGGTCGTGCGGTGACCCGCCATGGAGAAGTTGCCCACCTCACCGGGTAGGGCCGTATCCGGGTAATGGCCAATTCCCATCCGGTTCAAGACGGGCTCCAGTTCAACTCCCTCAGAAATATTGCGCACGTAATCCTTGCCAAATCGCGGGATGTGCATCGTGCCAATAGTCTCGTGATGCTCCGGATAGTCCAGCGTGGGCGGCGGCCCCTCCCCGGGCTGTAATCCCTCTTCAGAGGGGGAGGTATCAACATCAATCGACGTCATCCAGTCCAAATCGGCCAAAATCTCTTCCTGTTGCCGATCGGCGACCACGTCGGTCCACCACAACTGCCACACAGTAAAAAGCAGGAGAAACGCTCCCGCAGAAATCAGGAGTTCTCCCACGATGCCCAGCAGGCCGCGAATAAAACGCATGAGCTCTCTTTGGTCAGTTTTCGTGCCCGGAAGTATCAACTGCCTGGCGATTTTCAGGTTCTAAGGGTACTTGAGCATCTAGCGTTCCCAAGACATCGACATCGTCTGGAACACTGGCCTGTTTAATCGAACTGTCATAGGCAGGTACTTCAACCTCATCAAGCGTTTCTTCCGACCATCCCAATCCCACGACTTCCACGTATTGCAAATACAGCTGCACGCCGGCGTCATTGTGGAGGCTGTCCAGCATTTCTTCCTGCGGTCCAATCGCTTCAATGCGGTAGGGCGGTGAATACAGCTGCCCGTGCAACATCAGGGTGTTGCCCACGCAGCGCACCGCGGAATTACTAGAAACACGCTGCCCTTGGATGGTCATCGCCTCCGCGCCTCCGGCCCAAATAGCATTTACCACCGACTGGAGATCTTGCTGGTGCACAACGAGATCATCGGGCCGCAAATCTTGGTTGATGCGCAGGGCATCCGGCGAGGCGTCAGACATCTCCACGGCAATTCCCGGGCCCGCCATGTCAACCGCGCCGGCCGCCAGCGCTAAACGGTCGGCGGCTTCCCGATCAATAGGCGGACCCAAATCGGGCTGCCTCTGCGTTAACTCATCCACGACCGCGCGCAGGTCTTCCACGCTTTCTTGCCGCTGAGCCACGCGTTCTGATTCGGCAATGATCAGCTCTGCCAGGTTAGATGGTCCGCGGGCGCCGTCCCCCTCCTGAGAGCGGATATTTGTCACAAACAACACGCCCGCTAGGAGAAGCACCAGCCCGACCGCAATTGATCCGCGAACGGTTTGCGACCGGGACTGCTCGGGTCGGGGCGCGGGGCCGGGAACAGGATTGAACAGGCTCGTTTCGGCTAATTCAGCTGCCTGCTCAGAAGGCGGGACCGATCGCGCGCTCGATTGCGCGGATTGCTCGGCGTCCCCCGGCGTTGGATCTGTCACAACTACTAGGCTATGCCCTGTGTCGACCATTTGACCGAAGGGGCCAAACTGGGCGCGCGGGTGAAAAATAACTTCCACATTTACGTATCAGTCAAGGAGTAGGTAGTGCCTAAGTCTCGGAAGCGGAAAAAAGCAAGCTACGTTCCCCCGGTCTCTACTGACAATAAGCCCAAAAAGAGCCCGCAATGGTACGTCGTGACCATGCTCGCGCTCATGGGCCTGGGAGTGGCATGGGTAGTGGTTACTTACATCACGGAGACCCGCTGGCCAATTGGCGCGCTGGGGCAGTGGAACTTAGCCGTCGGCTTCGGTTTGCTCATCGCCGGATTTGGAATGACCACCCGCTGGCAGTAACGGAGAAAAGTTATCCACAGGTTTTCCACCCCGTAGCGAAAGTTATCCCCAGAGGTGGATAACCCTGTGGACAAAGTTACAAGCATGTAATTCCACAGGCGTGAATAACCCTGGGGATACTCAAATAGCCATCACAACAGGCCGTAGCGAGTCAGTTGCCACACCGCAGCAGCCACTAGCAAAACGAGAGTGGACGCCGTCCCTAATAATGCGTAGCCACGCCAGCGTTCGCGTGGAGACCAGGCGAAAATAGCTCCCAAAAGCGCCCCAATAATCAGGCCACCCATGTGGCCCTGCCAGGAGATTCCTGGCACCACAAAGCCGATTACGACGTTTAGAGCGATCACAATAAAAATCTGCGTCGCCCGGCGGCCCACGCGGCGCAGCACGAGCAAAACCGCTGCAAAGAGTCCGAAGATTGCGCCCGAGGCCCCAACAACGGGAGTAACGAGCGCCTCAGGGGTATTGGCCAGCAAAAGTACGGCTGTGGATCCCCCAAGTGCCGAAAGCACGTACAGCGCTAAGTAGCGGGCCCGCCCCAGCATCTGTTCTAAGAACGGGCCGACTATCCACAGGGCGTACATATTGAAGGCCAGGTGCAAAATATTGCCCGGGGAATGCACAAACGCCGAGGTGATGAACCGATATGGCTCCTTGCCCGCGACTAAAGGCACAAACCACATGCTGGTGGTAAACGAGCTGCCGAGCACCATTTGCAGGACGTAAAAAACAAGCGAGATGCCCATCAGCACGTAGGTGACTATGGGCGCCCCGCTGCGGACTTTCGCCCCCAGCGCCGTGCGGCGATCCGGCATGGACTGGCGTTGTTGGCGCACGCAATCAACGCACTGGACTCCCACCGAGGCTGGGACCTGGCATTTGACACATGTTGGCCGTCCGCAGCGCTGGCAGCGGACGTACGAAACCGTGTCGGGATGACGGGGACAAACCGGCGGCTGGCTACCGCCGGCGCTGGGGCTATACGACATTTTTGAAACTATTCTTCGATGGTTACGCGCTCAATAAAGACCGGTTCGACGGGGCGGTCGCGGCCATCGGTTTCAACCTGCCCAATTGCGTCAACAACATCTCGCGATTCCTGATCGGCAACCGCTCCAAAAATCGTGTGCTTACCCAGCAGCCAAGGCGTGGGCGCCACGGTGATAAAAAACTGGGAGCCGTTAGTGCCCCGGCCCATGCGAATACCCGCGTTCGCCATGGCCAGCACATAGGGCTCGTTGAAATTCAATTCCGGGTGAATTTCATCGTCAAACATGTAGCCGGGCCCGCCGGTTCCCGTTCCTTGGGGGCAGCCAGCCTGCAGCATGAAACCGCTAATGACGCGGTGGAAGGTCAGACCGTCGTAAAAAGGTTCCGTCTTTTTCTCGCCGGTTGCCTCATCCGTCCATTCCTGAGTTCCTTGAGCCAAACCCGTAAAGTTCCGCACTGTTTTAGGAGCCTGATTGGGGTAGAGCTCGATTCGAATATCGCCTTTTGAGGTGTGCAAGGTTGCAAACATAGTTTCAATTCTCGCACGAGTTTTACCCCAAACATGGGCGGACTCGGCCCCGGCATGGCAACATAGAGTCCGAAGCAATAGATGTAAGGCCAAACGACGAATGAGGGAGCGGAAATGAAGCACCACTCAAGCCGCACGGTTGAGATCGCGGAACAGGCCAAAGACTGGGCGGGCCCGAAGGTAGACCAAGCGGTGGAGTGGGCCGGACCCCGAGTGGATAGCGCCATGGAGTGGGCCGGACCGAAGATTGATCAGGCGAAAGATTGGGCGGTGCCCCGGGCGAAAAAGGCCTGGCGGAAAGGTGTGACTGCCGCTGCACCTCGCGTCGAACACGCCGCCGATGTTGTCGGCCCGAAAATCGATGATGCGCGCGACAAAATCGTGGATGATTTGATTCCGAAGGTCGTTGCTGCAGTCTCGGCTGCCGCGGCCACCGCCCAAGACGCCCAGGAGGAAGCGCGCAAGCGCACAAAGGGCGCGGCGAAGGTGCTCAAGGGCGACGCGAAGGCCAAACCAAAGCGCTCGGGTAAGAAGTGGCTAATTATTGGTCTAGTTGGTGCCGCTGCCGCGGGTGCATACGTGGCGTGGAGTCGCCGTCAACCCCAGGAAGACCCGTGGGCCGAGGAGTATGAACCCTACCCGCCGGTCACCCACCGAGTGCGGGATGCCGCCAGTGACGTGGCCGCACGGGCCGCCTCCGCCGCGCGCAAGGGTGCGGATGCAGTTGCCGAGCGCGTTCCGGAGGCCAAAGAGGCCCTTGCTAAGGCCGCCGATAAGGCCGGCGAGGCGGTAAAGTCGGGCAGCGAAGCCGTGCGCACGCGCATGGAAAACGGCCAAGGGATGGTTGACGAGGGCGCCGACGCCGCGCAGGGAGCGGTACAGGATGTGGCGGAAAAGGTCTCCGAAAAGGCGCGGGAGACGGCCGCGAAAGTCGAATCGAGTGCCGAATCTGCCGCCGCTGAAATTAAGGACGACGCCTCTTCCGCAGCCGCGTCCGCCAAGGCGGGTATTGACAAGGCTGAAAAGGGCGTGGAAGAAAGCGCCGATATGGCCGCTGACAAAACCGCCTCGGCAGCGAAAAAGACCGCCAAGAAGACGGATTCTGCCGCGCAGAAGACCACGGATACTGCGAAGAAGGCTGCCGGGTCGGCGAAGAAAACAGCTGGAACCTCGAGCGCTTCTAAGAGCGCAAGTACCTCCAAGACCACGGCCCCCAAGCCGTCCAAGGGGAACTCCAGTAAGTAGCTTGGAAGTAATTTAAGCGGTGAAAGCCCCGCATGGTTGGCGCTGATTCGGTGCCTGCTGTGCGGGGCTTTTTACTTTGCCCGGATTATCTCGCCCAATTATTTTCCCTGGCTATCTTGCCCAATTAACCGGCTGCTTATTGTTTTTTGACAGGTGTTTCAAACAGTTTCAGTTCGCGCCATTTGCCGAATCGGAAGTAGCTGTAGGCAACCGCGCTGCTGAGGATGAAACTCAGGCCCATCCCGACCGCTATGCCCGTCTCATCTAACTGGGAGGTGGCCAACGCGGTGAGGGGATAGCGAAGGACCCAAAACGAAATAATATTCAGCGCTAAGACCTGGTACATCGCTCCGGAAGCGCGCACGATCCCGTTTAGCACAAAGTTAATTCCCAGGAACGGATAACACAGCGCGATCATGCGCATGTATTTCACACCGAACTCCACGGCTGGTGGCTCGGAAATAAAGATTTGAACGGCGGGGCGAGCCACGGCGATCATGCCCAGGGCAAATAGGAGCATGATTGCCAGGTTGTACAGCACGGCAACGCGCGAAACTTGGGAGACGCGCTGCCAGTTTCCGCGCCCAATATTTTGACCCGCCATGCTGGAGACCGCTATGCCCAGGGCCT
Organism: Demequinaceae bacterium; assembly: GCA_027322505.1. Lineage (GTDB taxonomy): Bacteria > Actinomycetota > Actinomycetes > Actinomycetales > JAJYRW01 > JAJYRW01. The sequence continues at coordinate 33,552 of DAHVRJ010000167.1, read as the reverse complement.
GAGCGGGCAGCATTATCAAGGCATCTAAGCGCTGCGCGGCACCAAACCCGCCCACTACATCGGCGCCGAAGTTAGCCACCACGCTCATGACCGCGGCCGAACCGCCAGATATAACGGCCATTTGCAGGCCCGATGGGATTCCCAACCGCAGAATCTTGCGTGTCTGGGGCAGGGTAGGAATTTGGGGCAACTGCAGTGGCGCGAGCTTTTTGCTCAGCACGTGCACCAACCCGTAAGTGAAGGCGATTCCCTGCGATAACACGGTGGCATAGGCCGCACCCCGAATTTCGAGCTCAAAACCGGAGATGAAGAGCGGATCTAAAAACACGTTCAGCAACACCGCTACGAAAACGAACCGCAGCGGTGTCTTGCTATCACCTAGGGAACGGAGCACTGTGGCAATGAAGTTGTAGCCGAACAGGAACAGCATGCCTAAGAATGTGACCTGCAAATAGTCCTGGGCGGGGGCCATGATGTCCGCGGGCGTGCCCAGCATTTCCAGCAGGAAATGCGATGTGGCAAATCCGGCACCGCCCAGCGCGATTGCGATCAGGAACAAGATGACAACGAAGGCGTTCAAGTACGCGCGCAAGCCCGCATCATCGCGCCGCCCGCGCTGCTGCGACAAGATGGCCAGTGCGGCGTTGTTCATGCCGATCACGAATGACAGCACTGTGGTGGCAATGACGCTGGAAATTGCGACCGCTCCCAGCGCTTGTGCCCCCAGCAGGTTTCCGATCCAAAAACTGTCCACCAGCTGATAGGAGGTTTGGAGGAGATTAGCCGCCATGATGGGGCCAGAAAATGTAATTAGGTGTCGCAGGATACTCCCGCGCGTAAAGTCATGCTGGATCGTTGCCATTACTGGGTAGGCTAGCCAACCGTGACTCGCATCTGGTTGCGTGCAAGCCGGTCAGCGCGAGCCCCGGGCCCCGCCATGAAGTACTGCGAGCGCGATGAAGTACTGCGAGCGCGCCCGCCCTAGGCGCTGTCGCGATGGGTGGCGCGGATCGGCAAAATGACCTGCTGCCGGCTCACTTGCCCGCCGCCAGCAATGTATTCCAAAAGCATGTCGATGCCGCGCAGCGCAATGTCGACCACGGGGTTACGCAGCGTTGTCATGGGAGGGTTACTGCTGGCGGCGACGCCCAAATCGTCATAGCCCACTACCGCTACGTCCTCGGGAATTCGCTTTCCCGCAGCAGTTAGCACCTCTATTACACCCATGGCCATCAGGTCGGAAGCTACCGCGATTCCGTCTACGTCCGGATAGGCCGCCAGCAGCTCCTTACCCGCTTCGCGCCCGGCGGCAACTGTGAAGTCCCCATAAGTGACCGCGCTTGTGGATCTTCCGGCATCGGTCAGGGTCTGGCGCCACCCGTTCAAGCGATCAACACCGGCCGTCATATCTTGGGGGCCGGCTACGGTCGCGATGTTTTGACACCCTCGATCGATCAATAGTTGCGCTGAAATTCTCCCGCCTTCAACGTTGTCCACATCCACATATGACACGCGATCATGGGCGGAAAACGGCCGGCCACCAAAAACGGTTGGCAAACCGGTATCTGCCAATTGGGTGACCAGGTCATCGTCCCGGTGGTGAGAGACCACAAATGCGCCATCGACATAGCCATTACGCAGGTACCGCAGAGCGCGCTCCCCACTGGAGCCGCGCTGGGCTAAAAGCAAAACGAGCTGCTGATCGGCTGCGTCTAAAGCCTGGGAAACACCCTTAATGGTGTGAGCAAAGAACGGGTCAGAAAAGAGCCGGTCATCAGGCTCAGGAACCACCAGGGCAATTGAATTTGTCCGCTTTGTCACCAGGCTGCGGGCGGCCCGGTTGGGAACATAGCCCAGTTCGCGCACCGAGGCATTTACCGCTTCCAGCGCCCGGGGGCTGACGCGCGTTCCGCCATTAATTGCCCGCGATGCTGTCGCCCGGGACACGCCCGCATGGGCGGCCACCTGCTCTAACGTGGGGGCCGCCCCGCCATTGGCCAACCGGGAATATTCGGTATTTGAGCCCTTGGTCATGGGGAAGTGTCCTTTAACTAGTGCGGTGCAGCAGCGGAGAATTCCAGCTCCGGCACCCTATTATTAGCGGCAACTTGTGCAAACCAGCGTGCGCTCGATTTGGGAATGCGCTGCTGACTTTCATAGTCAACATAAACAATGCCAAATCGTTTCCCGTACCCAAAGGCCCACTCAAAGTTATCCAGCAGCGACCACACGAAGTATCCGCGCACATCCACACCGGCCTCGATCGCGTCATGTACTGCCCGCAGGTGGGCGTCAATGTAGGCAATGCGATCGGGGTCATCCACCTCGCCTTCCGCGTTCACCGTATCGGCAAAAGCGGCGCCGTTTTCCGTTATGTAAAGGGGCGGCAAATCGTAATCCCGATCGAGCTGTTTCAGTAAATCAGTAAGACCCCACGGCTGAATTTCCCATCCCATATCCGTCAATGGGAGGTCCCGCGGCACAAAATAGACATCCTCGGCACTCACAAATGCCGATCTGGTGGGACGCGCTGGGAGCGTAACACCGGTTTCGCGCACGGGTTGTGGGTGGGCCGATACCTCATTTCCGTGATAAAAATTGATTCCCAGGGTATCCAGCGGCGCGCTTATTAGTTCCAAATCGCCGTCTAAAATGGCGTCAGTCCAGCCCAAAAATTCCGTATCCGCCACGATGTCTTGGGGGTATTCTCCCTTAAAGATCGGGTCGAGGAAGAGCCGGTTATGCAGACCATTTATGCGGCGCGCGGCATCCACATCCTTGGCATCGGCAGGGTCTTTTGGCTCCGCATATGTGAAGTTTAAAGTGATGCCGAGCGTGGCGTCCGGGTCGCGCTGGCGCAGTTCAGTGGTGGCTTTTCCGTGCGCTAGCAACAAATTATGGACGGCAACCATCGCCTGATCCGGTTCCTGGCGCCCGGGTGCGTGCTCACCGGCGGCATAGCTCAGCAGCGAAGAGCACCACGGTTCATTCAGGGTCGTCCAAATCCGCACGCGATCTTTTAGGGCCTCATGCACGGACACGGCATATTCGACAAAGCGCTCTGCTGTGTCTCGGTTGGTCCAGCCACCCTTAGCTTCAAGCGCCTGGGGCAGGTCCCAGTGGTACAGGGTCAGCCAGGGCGTGATGTTTTTTTCTAATAGCGCGTCGACAAGGCGAGAGTAAAAGTCCAGTCCCGCGGGATTGACTGCGCCGCCGTCAGGCCGGACACGTGGCCAGGCTACGGAGAACCGGTAAGCATCCAGGTTCAACTCGCCCATGAGTGCCACGTCATCGCGGTACCGGTGATAGTGATCAGCAGCCACGGTGCCGTCATCGCCGTTAACAATCGCTCCGGGCACCCGGCAAAACTCATCCCAAATCGAATCAGTGCGGCCATCGGCACTCGAGGCACCCTCAATTTGGAATGATGCCGTGGCTGACCCCCACATGAAGTCCTGGGGAAACGCCAGTGTTTTTGTGGTGTCCGGGTAGCGTGGGTGAATGGAATTCATCCTTTTACAGCTCCTTGCATAATGCCGGAAACCAGTTGGCGACCAGCGACAATAAATACCAAGATCAACGGGATTGTGGCCACGACAACACCGGCCATAATTAGCGAATAGTCTTTAAAATATGTGCCCTGCAAGAGCTGCAGTGCCACCGGCAGGGTGGGATTATCCGAACCCAATACGATGAAGGGCCAAAAGAAGTTAGTCCAAGATCCCACGAACGTGAACAGCGCCAGCATCGCGGCAGCGGGCCGGGCAGCAGGTAGACCCACGTGCCAAAACGTGCGGATCATTGAACAGCCATCGACGCGGGCGGCTTCGATTAACTCATAGGGCAGCGCGGTTTCTAAATACTGGGTCATCCAAAATACGCCAAAGGCGGTAACCATGGACGGCACAATTACCGCTACTAGCTTTCCGGTCCAACCCAGTTTGCTCATAACAATGAACATGGGAACGATGCCCAACTGGGTCGGCACCGCCATTGTCGCAATCACAAAGACTAAGAGCTGTTTTCGACCACGAAAGCGGAGTTTTGCAAATGAGTAGCCGGAAAGTGTTGCGAAAATTACCACTGATAATGCGGTAATAACCGACACGACGATGGAATTCCACAGTGCTTTCCAAAAATGAATATCGGCTTCCAAAACTCGGCGCACGTTGGTGAAGAAGTTACCCTCTGGAATGAGCGAGGGAATGGGATTTTGCGCGATGGTTGGGGCATCCGATGCCGCCAAGGTGAAGGCAAAATACAGCGGATAAATCGAGATCAACAGGACAAGTGCCAACAGGGTGTATGTAAGCCAACCTGGGCGCCGGTAGTCCGAACGGCGCACTCCACGCTTGCGGGCCGCAGCCCGAGCAGCGCCCTTACCGGCAACTTGCTCAATCATAGGGATGGAATTCATGGCTGCCTCCCCACAGACTCGTTCAAGGCGACGGCCTCACTTTTGACGCGAGACGCCGTCCGCAATCGCCGTTTTTTACGTGACTTAGGTTCAGTTGGCCCACTGGCAGAAGCGATCGTGCGGGTAAGGCGGAAATTAACCAGGGCGATGATCACGATGATGAAGAATAAGATCCACGCAACCGCCGCGGCACGACCAAAGCTTCGTTGGGAGCCCCAACCGAGTTCGTACAGATACATGGTGACGGTCATCCATTGGCGGTCGGCGCCCCCGAGCCCCAGTTGGTCATACATGCGCGGCTCGTCGAAGATTTGCAAGCCCCCGATTGTGGAGGTGATGATGACGAAAATGAGGGTGGGGCGCAGCATTGGCACGGTTACCGAGAAAAATTGGCGTATCCGGCCCGCACCATCAATGACCGCGGCTTCGTATAGATCCCGGGGGATGGCCTGCATGGCGGCCAACAAAATCAGCGTGTTGTAGCCCGTCCACCGGAAGTTAACCATCGTGGCAATTGCGACATGGCTGGCCAGGGGGTGGGCGTGCCAGCCAATCGGATCGATTCCCAAGTGGCCTAATACGGCGTTGATGAGTCCGGACTGATCCGCAAAAAGTTTCGAAAAAATTAGCGCGACCGCCACCGGGGCTACCACGTAGGGCAGGAGGACGCCCATGCGCCAAAAAGTCCTTGCCCGAATGTTCGCATCGAGCAGGGTCGCAATGAATACTGCAGCGATCACCTGGGGTACTGAGGACAATAGGAAAATTGAGAACGTGTTGCGCAGCGCAATCAAAAACTTGGGCGCTTCGATGACGTCCAAATAGTTTTGAATACCAACGAAGTCGCCCTGTCCACCAATTAGATGCCAGTCATGCAGCGAAACATATGCGGTATACAGCAGAGGAAAGACGCCGACGATGGCAAAAACAATAAAGAAGGGGGAAATGTAGGCGTAGGGTGAAAATTTTACGTCAACACGTCCGACGAACCCGCGACGCGCCAACCGGCGCTGGGCGCGCGGTGACAAAGGCTCCGGTTTTTTCTCGGGCTTTAATACGGTTTCATCGCCGGCGGTTTTTATGCTGCTCACGGGTTCCTCCTTTCAGGAGCGCGGGGGTCGAAGGGGCTTGTTGAGTCTGCGTCCCGGTGGAGAGTTGAGCGCGCTAGGCACGCCCAACTCTCCATTCCGATCTACAGACGAAATACGAGCCGAGATCCGGTTAGCTGATTACTACTCCAGGCCCAGTTCGTTGTACTCGGCCAGTGCTTTCTCCCAAGAACTCTCTGCGTCATCGGTCTGGTTAACGTCAGCGCGGATGAGAGCGTTAGCCACCGTCTCGTGAATCGCGAAATAGTTTGGACCCTTGAACGGCGTGACGGTGATCGCGTCAGCGCGGTTCGCCAGGATTTCGCCTACGGGAGCGTCATTGAAGAATTCCTCAGTTGCACTCTTCAGCTCATCACTTTCCAGTGCTTCGACCTGGCTGGGGAAGGTTCCCTTGGACTTAAAGGCCTTCACCTGCTGCTCTGGAGCGGTCAGCCAAGCAGCCAGTGCCTTGGCCTCTTCCGGATGGTCGCCCTGGGTCGGAACGGTTAGATAGGAACCGCCCCAGTTTCCGCCGCCACCGGGAAACACGTCGGCAATGTCCCAACCATCTACGCCCTCGGCGTTTCCTTCAATAACGCCAAGCATCCAGCCCGGGCACAGCATCGTGGCGAACCCGTCAGTCTGGAAGGCGTTTGTCCAGTCTTCCGACCACTGCTCGTAGTGGGCGGAGAGGTCATGGTCGATCGATGCCTCGAGTACTTTGTCGTAAATGTCGCGCACCGTGGGGTGATCAATTCCGAGGATTTCGCCATCTTCAGTCTCATAAGCGGCCTCTACCTGATTAATCATGCCCTGGTATGTGGCTGGGGCTGCGTCGAACCAGGCCGCGTCGGATTTAGCGACGAAGTCTTTACCCACATCGAAGTAGGTATCCCAATCACCGGTCAGGAGCTCGGCTACTTCATCACGATCAGTAGGTAGTCCCGCCTCTTCAAAGAGGTCGGCGCGGTAACAAATAGCTTCCGGCCCGGAATCGGTGCCGTAACCAATTAGTTTGCCGTCGGCAGTGGTTGCGGCCTCGACTTTCCAATCGAGCCATCGACCTTCCAGGTCGGGATCACTGAGGTCAACAAAGTTGTCTTCGTAGACCATGAGTTCAGCAAGCCAGTCGACCTCTAAAGCTTCCACATCGGATAGGCCGGAACCGGCTGCAAGGCGGGTATTGAGATTTTCCCGGGCTTCATCGGCTGTCGCGGCCTTCTTGTGGACAACCTTGATACCGGGGTTTTCGGCCATGTACTCCTTAACGAGTTCTTCATAACCGAATTCATTGAAGGTCGCTACGGTAAGCGTTATTTCGCCATCCGCGCTGCCTTCGCCAGAGTTGTTATCGCTGTCGCCATCGCTGCCGCACGCTGCGGCCACGAGAGCGATGCTGAGGGCACCGGCGGTAAGCGCCGCGCCTCGTCTGCGGTTGATACGCACGAAATGACTCCCTCGTCTGTGGCGGCATCTGCGCCGCGCTCTATTAATAAGTGCGATAGTTACCGCCACTGAAATGGGCGGCGTTGTGGACGAAATAACCGTCCGCTCACTCAAGCGTTTTAACGCTTTTATTTCGAGGTCGGTACCTCAGGGAAGCATACCCGACCGTGTGAGAGCGCTCTCACGCTTGATGTCTCTAACTGTGCTATTAGCAGAAGCGATTGTCAAGCAGTCGTTGCTAAATCGAGACCTAGCGTCGGCCTAGGGTGTGGAAACGCTCTCACACACAAGCCGTGATTTACGGGGTTGGCACCCCCCCTTTGCAAAGCATGTACATTCGTACATACTATGGGGGTGTGACGTTATTGATGTTTATTCTTGCGATTGGCTCGGGTGTTTCTGGCACCATCCTCACTCGGGCTTCCGATGGATTTCGCAAGTGGAGATATGGCCTTGGCGCGGTTGGTGCCTACGCTATTGCGACCGTCGCTATGGCCCTGCTTTTACAGCGTCTGCCCGTGGGAATCGTCTACGCAGTCTGGACCGGATCCGCCGCGGTGGTTCTAGTGGCCGTGGATCGAATTTTCTTCAATGTGAAGAACAATAAATCTCAGCTTGTAGGCATGCTGGTGACATTCCTAGGGGTTGTTCTGCTTGGAACGGCGATGCGGTCATGATTTCCCGGCAACGACGCGGTTGGATCTACTTAACTCTGACCGTCGTACTTGAAGTAATTGCCACGCTGGCTTTGCGCGCATCCAACGGCTTCTCGGTGTTGGTACCGTCAGTGATTTCTGTAAGTTCCTATGCGGCAACGGTGGTCGCGCTCTCGCTGGCGCTGCAGACAATCCCGATGGGCATCACTTATGTTATTTGGACGGCCGCAGGCACGGTGGGAGTTGTCGTCTTCAGCATCCTGCTTTTTCAAGACACAATGAGTATTGCAGCGTGGATCGGCATCGGCCTCGTGATCTTAGGAGTGTCGCTGATCAAGGGGTTTCCAACCACCGCACATTCTTCGGGAAAGCAGGTAGGAAGTGGCGCGAAAGAAACATACTCCCAACGACCCTGAGCGACGCGAACGGATTCTTCAGGCCACTATCGCGCTGCTGCAAGAAGGTGGGGTGGCAGCGATCAGCGCGCGCGCCGTTGCAACGCAGGCCGACGTTCCCGTTGGATCGGTCTCATATCACTTTGATTCTGTTCGATCTCTACTCCTCGAAGCAGCACACCGCGTCATTGAACTGCGAGATAAGGATCTGCACGAGTGGAGCCAGCGGCTTACCAAGGAAACTATCGCCCAAAATCTGGCCGAAATGATTCACGCCCAAATCACAACGGGTCGGCCCCTTACCATCATCGCCTATGAGCTCTACCTGCTGGGTCTGCGCGATGCCGATTTTCGCCGCCTCTCTGTCGAGGCAACTTCCGTACTGTCCCGAAAACTAGCTGCTCACGTCTCCGATACCGAAGCCTGGCGCTTGGCGGCCCTGGCGGACGGTGTGCAGATGCACAGTCTATTTCTCCCGACAACTCCGACCCTGAACGAGCTCGTCGAGGCTCTTATGATCTGAATTAAACACGCCGCAGTTCAAACGGAATTTGCCTCTGGCGCCTCCACACTCATCTGGGTACTCCACACTCATCTGGCGCCTCCATTCTCAGCCTGGCCGCTTTTTAAAGCGGCCAGGCTGAGGTGCTACTTGCGGCGAACCAGGGCGCGAGAAGTAATAACCAGCCCAAGGACCGTCCAAATAATAAGGACTATGAGATCCCGGCCGTTAAAACTATATGAGTCAGATGCAATTCCAGCCCGCATCAAATCGGCCGCGGGCTGTATCGGTAAAACCTCGTGTAGCTTTTGAAACCAGAACGGTAATTGACTGGCTGGAAAAGCGATCGGCGAGAACAATAACACCACAAATACGAGTACCTGTGATATCAACTGCGCCAACATGGGCCGCATGCTGACCGCTATCGCGTAGCCAACCGAAGTACCAGCAATTGTCACCAATAGTGAAGCGAAAATCAGAAGTGGCCAATTAAAAGCAAAATTCAGGTCGAAACGCAGCCAAGCGATGAGCAAACCAACCGCCACCCCGGGAATGGCGATCATCGTCCACACCACCAAATCCACAACGAGCAGCATTGTTCGTGGCACCGGAAGGGCTCGTTGATAATCAAAAGCGCCACTGGCTCTTGCGCTGGATACCCCCTGCGGCACGATAGCTAAGCCGATTGTCAGTAAAAGAATCGTTGGCGCACCCGAGGAAAGAAAGAGCGCGTTTTCTGCCGTGATATTGGGAATGAGCAAGCCAAAACCGAGGATAATTCCGGCGGCCAACAGGGCCTGAATCACAATAATGAGCGGCAGCATGGCGCCCGTTGCCGCCAATGACCAGCGCAGCAGGGCGCGAAAACCAGCCCCTAAACTCGCCGGTACGGGCGTGATAGCGGTGTGTGACCTAGTAGCTAGCGCTGCATTAGACATCTGCGAACTCCTGTGGATTTTTTCGGCTTTCGGTATTCGTGCTGTTTTGCGCCTCAGTAGGAGAAACCAGGCTCAAATAGGAGTCCTCTAAGGTCACCGGCGCCAGCGAAAATCCTTCAATATTGCCCGTAGTGCGCTGGGCGGTTGCCCACCTAATGGCTTCGGCAGCCGAATCTTCCGCAATCGTGATCAAGCGACGGCGGCCAGAGTGCACCTGACGCATAGTTGGAAAACTCATGTCTTTAAGGAAGCTTTCACCGCCAAGAGACGGCAGCTGAAGTTCCAAGCGCATTTCTGTGTGCTGAGCACCAGTGAGTTGGGCAGGCGTACCGGTTGCAACCACTTGACCGTGATCCATGATCACCAGCTCGTCAACGACGCGTTCTGCTTCCGCAACATTGTGGGTAACTAAAAGCACCCCGATTCCCTGATCACCGCGCCGCCGCAACGCCTGCCATAGCAAGCGCCGCCGCGAAGCATCAATGTCGTTGGTGGGTTCATCTAAAATAAGAAGTGGGGTGGGCGCAGCTATTGCCATCGCGAATCCCGTTAAACGCCGGATACCGCCGGAAAGCCCACCTCCTTCTGGGAGCGCCCGCTGATCCAGCCAGGGACCAATATCAAGCTCTTCGGCAAGCTCGATGGCCGTGGCCCGAGCTTTTGCTACTGAAAGTCCGCGAATACGACCAGCGACTTCCATCGCCGTACGCGGCGTAAGTCCGTCAATGGGAGCCTGTTCTTGCGGTTGAACCGCAACATGACGGCGAGCAGCGCGCGGATCGCGCACCGCGTCGATTTTTCCGACTTGAATATCACCCGCGTCCGGCTTGAGCAGACCGGTTATTTGAGACACGAGAGTTGTTTTTCCCGCGCCGTTATGCCCGAGCAAACCCACGATCTCCCCCGGACGCACGCGTAAGGACACTTCGTTGTTTGCAACGACCTTTCCAAACCGGCGCGTGAGGTCAGTAATGCGGAGGACGTCATCGTTATCCATGTAGTTCCGCCTCTCAGATACCTTCAGTATTTAAATACCGACAGTATGCAGATACCGATGGTACGTCAAGTGGCGTTTATCGTATGCTGGGTGCATGTCACGAGATCGCGAGCCCCTTTCACGCCAAGAGCGGCAAAAACAGACTCGTGATGCACTGATTACGGTCGCGCGTGGCGTTTTTGCGGAAGATGGATATCACGCGGCTAGCCTCGATCGCATTGCGCGGGAGGCTGGCTTTTCCAAGGGCGCGGTCTACTCAAATTTCCACGGAAAAGCCGAGCTCTTCTTAGCAGTCATGGACGCAAACCTAGAGATGGCAGATGCCGATCTAGCTTCCCCTTTTGCGGACGAAATACACCCGTCATCAACTGGCCAAAACATTGCGGAGCGGGAAGGGTTTCCACTCGAAGCGACTCAGGGCTTCGCCCTAGCTACGTTGGAATTCGTTTCAAGCGCGGCCAGAGACGAAAAACTGGCCCCCCTTTTGCAAAAACGTCTCGAAGCAGTGCTGGAGCGATATACCCGGCTGGCAAACCAATTTCGTACGTCCGAGGAGACGCTGCCCGCCGAGGAGATCGGCAAACTCCTTGCGGGCCTCGACCAGGGCATTGGGTTGATTCTCCTGTCAGGAGGAGCCACGCCCGATCCAGCTATTTTTCAATCCGGAATGCGGCGCCTTCTTAATCCGGTCTCCGCAAGCACTAAAGATGCTCAGAGCTACCGATTGGCGTGCGCCCGCGCGGAAGAGCCGGCTGACCGATGAAGCGGAAAAACGGGCTACAGCGAGATGCTGGCCGGCAGCTTAGCGGTCGATCCAGGATTGCATCTTGCCCGGGTATCGATCCGCCGCAGTGTCGATAACTGCTGACACATCGGTCAGCTGCGCTTGCTCCTGGTGGGTGAGTGTGAGGCGTTTTTCCACGTTTCGAAGACAGTGGAGCCGAGGGGACTCGAACCCCTAACCCTCTGCTTGCAAAGCAGATGCGCTACCAATTGCGCCACGGCCCCGAGCCGGAAGCCCGGTAATTTTCGCCGGCCAACAAGACGCCGGCCGGCGAAAGTCTAAAACTTGCATGACCTTGGGTCACACAGCATTAAGCGATGCTGTCAGTTACCTCAGCCCAAAGCTCGCGCTCTAGACGGTCATCTTCTATCTTGCGCCAGACCACATAGCCTGCGGCTGCCACAGCTGCTAGAAACAAAAACTTCTTCATTTTCTTCTCCTCCCGAATGGGTGGCTAGTGGGCCTGACAGGACTCGAACCTGTGACCTCTTCGTTATCAGCGAAGCGCTCTAACCGTCTGAGCTACAGGCCCTCTATTGGATGAGATTCTTAGTATCTCACCGCCGCAAGAGACTACCGCAGCCTGCCACCATGTCCAAAAACCACCCCTCCACTATCGCACGCTTTTCAGTTTTATCTCTGCGCAAGAGGGGCGGAAAAACGTGAAAAATGCTTACTCATCAGTCAATGTGACGTTTAGACCGCCAATCAGTGCTGAAACTATGTTGTAAATCACCGCGCCTAGGGTGGCAATCAATGTGATCACAATCACATCGATGACTGCGATGATCGTTGCGAATGAGATCACCTTATTGAATTCCAGGTATTGCAAGATTTCGATCTGCGCTTCGTCACCGGCAACCGACTGGAGCAAGTCATCAATCTTTGTGAAAACGGCCATTCCATCAAGCATCAGCCAGATGACCGCCGAGGCGACAATGATTCCAATTCCAATGGCGACGGAGAGTAAGAACGACAGTTTTAATGTTGACAGGACGTCCACCCGCGCGATCGACAGTCGAATCCTGCGCGGTGCATCGTCATCACCAAATTCGCTCACCTCACCGCGTTCGACCGCCGCTCGCACCTCGCGCTCGGAACGGGGCGCTTCCTCCGTCCGGGTGGTGCTTCCAGGCCGCGTTGAGCTGTCTGGCTGCCCTGTACCCCCGGGCCCGCTTGCACCCTGGGGTCGCGTCGCACTTTCGGGCCGCGTCGAATTCTGCGGCCTTCCCGAAGTGCGCTGTGTTCGTGGTTCAATGCTGGGCGGATCGACGTCCGCATCTGGAGACCAAGTTTGCGGCGCCGCGGGGCCAGAAGCGATTGGCGTCTGCCCCGAAACATCCGGAGCTGCACCGGCTGAATCGGGTACTACTGGAGGGGGCGGGGGAGGCGGCGCTGCACCCTGCCCACCGGTTGACGACTCTTCTTCAGACCGGTCTTGACTCATTAGGATTCTCCGTCTGTTTGGGTCACTTCAGCGCCGGCATCTGCATCATCAGCCAGCTCACCTTCAGCAGGCGGTTCACCACCAGCATCATCGGCGTTCATATCCTGCGCATCCGATTCGGCGTCCACGTCTTCAGCATCTGTGTTTTCCAAATTACGCGCAATCTTAATGATGCGGTCATTTGGATCCGGCTTGGCAAATATTACGCCCATGGTGTTTCGACCCGTGGCAGACACTTCGGCTACCGAGCTGCGCACAATCTTGCCCTTTTGCATGATGACCAGCACTTCGTCATCATCGCCAGTAATTAGGCCGCCTACCAGCAGTCCGCGCTCATCTGAAGCCTTAAACACCCGGATGCCGTAACCACCTCGGCCCTGGACCCGGTACTCGTCGATTGACGTGCGCTTGGCATAACCAGCATCCGTTACGACAAATACGTAGGAGTCTTCGGCAACGACCGCCATACCAAGCAGCTCGTCGTCGTCCTTAAATCGCATTCCGCGCACGCCGGAAGTTGACCGGCCCATGGGGCGCAAGGCGGTGTCGTCTGCGGTGAAGCGAATGGACATCCCGCGCTTGGAGATCAATAACAGGTCGTCATCGGAGTTAACCAGTTGCGCCGAAACGAGTTCGTCTACGACGCCGTCTGCAATCTCGCGCAGATTGATGGCAATGATGCCTCCGGTGCGCGGTGAGTTGTATTCGGACAGGCGCGTCTTCTTTACCAGACCGCTGCGCGTGGCGAGCGTTAAATATTCAGCTTGGTCATAGTCGCGGATGGCCAAGACCTTGGCAATCTTTTCATCCGGCTGGAAAGCCAGCAGATTAGCCACGTGCTGGCCACGCGCATCGCGACCGCCCTCGGGGAGTTCATACGCCTTTGCCCGATACACCCGCCCGAAGTTGGTGAAAAACAACAGCCAGTGGTGCGTTGTGGTGGTAAAGAAGTGGTCGACCACGTCATCGGGGCGCAGCGCGGCTCCGCGGATTCCCTTTCCTCCGCGACGCTGCGCGCGGTAATTATCGGAGCGCGTGCGCTTGGCGTAGCCGCCGTGGGTAATTGTGACGACGACGTCCTCTTCGGGAATGAGGTCTTCCATCGACATGTCACCGTCGAAGGGCACAATCGTGGTGCGCCGCTCATCGCCGTACTTTTCCACGAGCTCATCCAACTCGGAACCCACAATTTCGCGCTGGCGCTGAGGCGAGGCCAAAATTGCTTTGTATTCGGCAATTTCCTGCTCGAGACGATCATGCTCATCAAGGATTTTTTGCCGCTCGAGTGCAGCCAGCCGGCGCAGCTGCATATCGAGAATCGCGGTTGCTTGGATCTCATCGATGCTCAGTAACTCGCACAGGCCATCGCGGGCGGCTTCCACGGTTGCCGAGGCTCGAATCAGCGCGATGACCTCGTCGAGTGCGTCGAGTGCCTTGAGATATCCGCGCAAGATATGGGCGCGCTCTTCGGCTTTGCGCAGGCGGAACGCAGTGCGGCGCTGAATAACATCCAGCTGGTGGTCCACCCAGTGGCGCACGAACCCGTCCAAGCTCAGTGTGCGCGGCACCCCATCAACGAGGGCGAGCATGTTCGCGCCAAACGTGTCCTGCAGCTGAGTTTGCTTATACAGGTTGTTCAAAACAACCTTGGGAATCGCATCGCGGCGCAGCACGATGACCAAGCGCTGCCCGGTCCGCCCCGAGGTCTCATCGCGAATATCGGAGATTCCGGAAATTTTGCCATCGCGCACCAGGTCCGCGATTTTTTCCGCTAAATTGTCGGGGTTTACCTGATACGGCAATTCAGTTACAACTAGCGCGTTGCGGTTTTGAATCTCTTCAACCTCAACGACAGCGCGCATCGTGATGGACCCACGCCCGGTGCGGTAGGCGTCTTCAATGCCGCGCCGGCCCATAATCAGTGCGCCGGTGGGGAAGTCCGGGCCCTTAATCCGCGCCATCAGCGCTTCTAAGAGCTCTTCCTTCGAGGCCTCGGGGTTATCGAGGAGCCAGCGCACCCCGTCGGCGACCTCGCGCAAGTTGTGCGGCGGGATGTTGGTGGCCATACCGACGGCGATACCTGCGGAACCGTTCACCAACAGATTCGGGAACCGCGAGGGCAACACCACGGGCTCTTGGGTGCGGCCATCATAGTTATCAGTGAAATCTACGGTTTCCTGGTCAATATCGCGCAGCATTTCCATCGCGATGGTGGCCAGTTTCGTTTCGGTATAGCGCGGCGCAGCGGCCGGGTCGTTACCGGGCGAGCCGAAGTTTCCCTGCCCCTGGGCCAGCGGGTAGCGCAGGGACCAGTCCTGCACCAGGCGCACCAGCGCATCGTAGATCGCCGTATCGCCGTGGGGGTGGTACTGGCCCATGACGTCGCCCACGACCCGCGAGCACTTCGAAAACGACCGGTCGGGGCGATATCCGCCGTCGTACATGGCGTACAACACGCGCCGGTGCACCGGCTTGAGTCCGTCCCGCACCTCGGGCAGCGCCCGGCCGACAATAACGCTCATCGCGTAGTCGAGGTAGCTGCGCTGCATCTCGAGCTGCAGATCCACCTGATCAACTTGGCCACCCACGTGGGCGATCATGTCGACGTCGGCAGCGTCGGCGGCCGGCTTATCGGCGTCCATACCGTCCTTCTCGGTCACGTCATTCCTTCTGTTCGGGTGTGCGAATTAATCACACGGAAAATTAATTTTGGACGGCGTCTCTTTAGATATCGAGGAAACGCACGTCGCGAGCATTGCGCTGGATAAAGGTGCGGCGGGCTTCCACGTCTTCGCCCATCAGGACGGAGAAAATATCGTCTGCCGCCGCGGCATTATCCATCGTCACCTGCATTAGGGTGCGCGTATCGGGGCTCATGGTCGTATCCCACAGTTCGGTGTAGTCCATTTCACCCAGCCCCTTATAGCGCTGGATGCCGTTGTCCTTGGGGATCCGCCAACCGCGCGCCTCTCCGGCTGCTACCAGCGCGTCACGCTCCCGATCGGAATATACGTACTGGTCATCGGCATTTGACCACTTCAACCGGTACAGCGGCGGCTGCGCCAAATACACGTGCCCGTTTTCGATAAGTGCGGGCATATAACGGAAAAGCAGCGTCAATAAGAGAGTGGCAATGTGCTTACCGTCCACGTCAGCATCCGCCATCAAAATAATCTTGTGATAGCGCAGCTTCGTGATATCGAAGTCTTCAGCGATGCCCGTGCCGAAAGCCGTAATCAGGGCTTGAACTTCTTGATTACTCAAAGCGCGATCCAAGCGGGCTTTTTCCACGTTCAGGATTTTCCCGCGAATCGGCAAAATAGCTTGAGTTTCCGGGTTACGTCCCCGCACCGCCGAACCACCGGCGGAGTCACCCTCGACGATGAAAACCTCGCAAATTTCGGGGTCATTTGACTGGCAGTCGCGCAATTTTCCGGGCATGCCACCCGATTCCAGTAGACCCTTGCGACGCGTTGCTTCGCGGGCTTTGCGGGCCGCCATTCGGGCGTGAGCTGCCTGAATGGCCTTGCGAATCACATCGCGCGCCTCATTGGGGTGGCGATCGAGCCAGTCGGTGAGCTGATCTCCAATGACTTTTTGCACGAACGTGCGCGCCTCGGTGTTACCCAGCTTAGTTTTGGTTTGCCCCTCAAACTGCGGTTCACCCAGCTTGATGGAAATGATCGCCGTTAGCCCCTCGCGGATGTCTTCACCAGTGAGGTTGTCGTCCTTTTCTTTCAAGTAGTTCTTATCGCGCGCATAGCGGTTCACCAGCGTGGTCATGGCCGCTCGGAAACCCTCTTCGTGCGTTCCGCCCTCGGTGGTGTTGATGGTGTTGGCGTAGGTGTGGACCGACTCGTTATAACTGGTAGTCCACTGCAGGGCCACTTCTAGGGAGATCTGGCGCTCTTCATCTTCAGATTCAACGGAGATGATTTCCGGGTGAATCACATCGGCGCGCTTGGAAGAGTTCAAGTGCTGAATGTAATCGACCAGGCCGTTGTCATAGCGGTAGGTCACCGAGCGCTTCGAGGGTCCGGAATCCTCAACGTCTTCGGGAGTTTCGGGGGCTCCAGATTCTTCCGCTCCATCAGCGGCGGATTCCGGCTCATCACTTGGAGCAACGTCGCGCTCATCGACAAGCGAAATGGTCAGCCCCTTGTTCAAAAATGCCATCTGCTGGAAACGCGAGCGCAGCGTTTCAAAATCGAAGTGGGTGGTTTCAAATATTTGCTCGCTGGGCCAAAAGGTGACGGTGGTTCCCGTGTGGCTAGCGGGGCCGATTTCGCGCAGCGGTTCCACCGGATCGCCGTCCTCAAAGGCCATAAACCACTTCGAGCCATCACGGCAGACTTCGACTTCCAGGCGTGAGGCCAAGGCGTTTACTACCGAGACACCAACGCCGTGCAGTCCGCCGGAAACAGCGTATCCACCACCACCGAATTTGCCGCCCGCGTGCAGGACGGTCAAAACAACCTCTACTGTGGGGCGTTTTTCTACCGGGTGTTCCGCAACTGGGATACCGCGTCCGTTATCCACAACCTGCACGCCACCATCGGCTAAAAGTGTGATTTCGATGTTGTCGCAGTACCCGGCCAGTGCCTCATCAACGGAGTTGTCGACCACTTCATAGACCAGATGGTGCAAGCCCCGTTCACCGGTGGACCCGATGTACATTCCTGGTCGTTTCCGTACGGCCTCAAGTCCTTCAAGGACGGTAATATCGCTAGCCTCGTAGCCACTGGCAATAATTTCGGG
This sequence comes from Demequinaceae bacterium, assembly GCA_027322505.1. Classification (GTDB taxonomy): domain Bacteria; phylum Actinomycetota; class Actinomycetes; order Actinomycetales; family JAJYRW01; genus JAJYRW01. The sequence continues at coordinate 16,124 of DAHVRJ010000167.1, read as the reverse complement.
CACAGGCGTAGATTCAGTCACAGTATTCAAGTACTCCTAGATTTATACGGCCGATCGGAATGAAGCCAACAGGAGGCGACGTTCTAAGGCTCTATCTTACCCTGTCGTGGGGTGGTACGTGGGACGATGTCCATTTGATTCTAGGCGGGCGCAAATGCCGCTATTTGCATGATCAGTATTTTCAGCCATACGTATCGCGGGGTCCGCGTCCTTTTACTCGGCGCTTCCCTCTTCCCCAAGACGGACCTGCTGGTCCAAGTACGCGCACTTCGACCACCACGTCTGAGCCCACTTCGTCTTCGATGCGGCGCAAAAGTTTTGGAGTAAGCAGCTTCATCTGCGTAGCCCACGCGGTAGTTCGGGCCCGCACCACCAAAACCCCGTCGTCGTTTAGCGATTCCGGGACACAATTTTCCGACACTTGCGGGCCGACGATTTTCTCCCAATTTCCCAGCACGCCCCCGGCTCGCAGCGGTTCATCCCACCCGCGCTCCGCCATGATCCGCTCCGCAATTTCCCCCAGACTTACGGGGTCACGCCCATCTGAAAACTGGGTCGGTACGACATCTTTTGGCTTTCGCCGCACCGGGCGCACGCCCGGCCTTAAACCGCGCTGTGCCGCCGCAGCGCGCAATCTATTCACCACAATCTCGGGCAAATCTTCCGCTGCCTCGCGCTCATCGGCCGGGTCTTCAGACACGAGTTACCTCATCGAGGTGCACGTCGTAGCGCGCTCCGGCCAGTTGGTCGGGCACATCATTAGGGACGGCGGCAGTCACCAGTACTTGCCGTGCCGATTGCACCAGGTCAGCCAGGCGATCGCGGCGCTTTACATCGAGTTCGGCAAAGACGTCGTCCAAAATTAAGATCGGTTCGCCATCGTCGCCCACCGCACTGAGCAACCGGAACGAGGCTAGACGCAATGCGAGGGCAAAGGACCATGACTCGCCATGACTGGCATAACCGCGTGCTTGCAGGTCACCCAAGTGCAGTGCCAGGTCATCACGGTGGGGCCCAATAAGGCTCACTCCCCGATCCAGCTCTTTGGGGCGCAGTCGAACCAGCGCCGCGCGCATAAGTTCCGCCAGTTCGCTTTCCGAAGGGATTTCTGATGCCGCAGCGCCTGGCGCTGCGGGGGAGGGGTGCGGCGCTGTGAACCGGGCCGCAGTTGCTGAATCAATGTGGGGCTGGAGCGTGGATTCATATTCGATATGCGCATGCCCCTGGCCGCCGCTGACCTCGTCATAGGCCTGGGCCACGTGGGGGCGCAACTCATTCACCAGACGCAGCCGGGCAGCCAATAGTTGCCCACCCACGTTTGCCAAGTGTTCATCCCACACATCCAGCGTGGGAAGTTCGCGTCCTTTCCCGCGGGAGGAGCCCATGGCGCCAGCAGATTTCAACAGCGCATTGCGCTGGCGCAAAATGCGGTCATATTCGCCGCGCAGTCCCGTCAAGCGCGGGGAAAGCAGCGCGAGCAAATCATCAAGAAACCGCCGCCGCACATCCGGATCGCCCTTAACAAGCGCTAGGTCTTCAGGTGCGAACAGCACGGTGCGCAGGTAACCAATAACGTCTCGAGCTCGCGGAACCTCGGAGCGATTAATGCGCGCGCGGTTGGATTTACCCGGGTTTATTTGCACTTCCAATAAAGTCGAGCGATTCCCGCGCGTCAAATTACCGCGGACTATCGCAAATTCAGCCCCCTGCTTCACCAGGGGGGCACTGGTAGAAACCCGATGGCTCGACAACGTGGCGAGATATCCCACCGCCTCGACCAGGTTGGTTTTACCCTGTCCGTTATGCCCAATGAATGCGGTAAATCCGGGTTCTAACTCAATCTCGGCCTGCGTATAGGACCGATAGTTCAAAACTGAAAGATGATTTAAGTACACCGATATCAGTCACCAGCTGGCCGTACTCCGTGCCCACCGAATTGCTGGCGCAAAGCTGCCACCGCCTTCATTGCATCGGAGTCGGTATCGCGCGAGGCAAAGCGCGCAAAAAGCGCTGAGGTAATGACCGGCGCGGGAACGGCCTTATCGATGGCCTCTATAACGGTCCATCGCCCCTCACCGGAGTCTTCAACCCAGCCGCTAATTTCCGCGAAATTCGGGTCATCTTCCAGCGCCTTAACTAAGAGTTCGAGCAGCCAGGAGCGAATTACAGTTCCCCGCTGCCAGGCTTTAACGACCCCGCGCACATCATCAACGATCCCACTGCCCTCAAGCAGGTCGTACCCTTCCGCATAAGCCTGCATCACGCCATACTCCACACCGTTATGGATCATCTTGGCGTAGTGGCCCGCGCCAACCGGGCCGGCGTGGGCAAAACTTTCTTCCCGCGGGCCTTCCGGGCGCAGCGCGTCAAATACCGGCATGAGGCGCTCAATATCTTCTTTTTCGCCCCCCGCCATGAGTGCGTAGCCCTCCGTTCGGCCCCAAACTCCACCGGAAACGCCCACATCCACATAGTGAATGCCGTTCTTTTGCAGTAGCTGCGCATGGGTGGCGTCTTCGGTATAGCGGGAGTTGCCGCCGTCCACAATCAAATCGCCGCTGGTGAGTAGTTCGCTGAGCTCGTTGATTACTCCCTCCGTTACCTGGCCGGCTGGCACCATCACCCAGACGTGACGGGGGGCGTCAAGCGCTGCGACAAGTTCTTGGAGGGATCCGACGTCGCTTACTTCTGGATTGGGGTCATAACCGATGACTTCGATGTCGGCGGCCCGGATGCGAGCGCGCATGTTGAAGCCCATTTTTCCTAGGCCGACAATTCCTAATTGCATCGTGACCTCCCAGCCGAACCAAGCGATTTTTGTTGTGTTTTAGCGTCTCTCCACTACAGCACAGCTGGCTGACATCGGCTAATTACCAAAGCGAATCGGCATTAAGAGGTAGCGATAGTGATCTTCAATTTCGCCCTCGAGTGATTCTTGTCCGGTCAACACTGCTGGTTTCATCGGCTGCGTGAAAGACAGGCGCACAAAGTCGGTGTTGACTGCGCCTAAACCATCGAGCAGGAACTGGGGATTAAACGCGGTGGTGATTGGTTCACCAACGAGCGTTGCTTCGATTGCTTCGGAAGCCTGGGCGTCATCACCTTGCCCGGCTTCGAGGACGACTTGACCTTCGGAAAACGCCAATTTCACTGGGGTGTTTCGCTCGGCTACCAGGGCAACGCGGCGCACGGCAGCGGTCAAAATCGCAGTATTAACCACTGCGTGGATCGGCGTTTCTTCCGGGAAAAGCCGCCGCACAGGTGGGTAGTCGCCATCGGTGAGCAGCGAGGTAGTGCGCCGGCCATCAGATTCAAAACCGATGAGTCCGGCCACGCCCGCATCCGAAAGGGCAATTACTGCTTCATCGGCGCTGCCCAGGGATTTCGATACATCGATTAGCGTGCGAGCCCGCAGGAGGGCTTGGGCTTCGATATCTGGCTGGGCTGGTTGCCACACCAATTCGCGCATCGCTAACCGGTACCGGTCGGTGGCCAAGAGCGTGATTTTTTCGCCCTGAATCTCAATCAGCACGCCCGTAAGGAGGGGCAGGGTTTCATCACGGCTGGCAGCAATTGAAACCTGAGCAACAGCGGATTCGAATTCTTCTTGCGAGATTTTGCCTGAAGTTTCGGGCATCTGCGGCAGTGCCGGGTACTCATCAACCGGCATTGTTAACAGCGTAAATCGTGACGCTCCGCACGTGAGCACGACCTTTGTACCCTCGAGCTGAAATTCGACGGGGCGATCGGGCAACGCCTTGGAAATATCAGCCAGGAGCCGCCCCGAAACGATTACTTTCCCACCACTTTCGACATCTGCCGTAATTTTCCGGCGGGAGGAGACGTCATAGTCAAATGAGGAAAGCGTTAGTGCACCGTCGTCGGCTGCTTCAATCACGATTCCAGATAGGACCGGAACCGGAGGCCTTTGGGGAAGAGTCCGGGCGGTCCAGGTGACTGCTTCGGATAAAACATCACGCTCAACGGTGAACTTCACGGTGTCACAGTCCCTTTCGACGCGTAGTAAAGAGACAACGTATGGGGTGCTGGCTCAAGGAATAGTTGGATACACGATATAGGTGAACGATTGTTAAAGCGTAGCCGGTCAGGCGAAAAGTTTGTTAACCGCTTTTGACTTCGGTTAGTGCCCATTCATGTCAGGATCATGTCAGCGCTGATGTAGTGCTGGCGAGCATGGCTTGGCATTGGGCACACGCTTTGGGCCTAAAAGCGGGTTGGGGATAAAACATGTCATTTAAAGTTCCGTAGCAGTAGTAGGGGTTGTGGATACTGTGGATAACTGCCGTTCTTGCAGGTCAGCGCCCTGCTGGCGATGTGTACGGTGCTGTGCATGGTCCGTGGACGGCATCTTTTGGCGGTGGATGGCGGATTTGTCCACTTTCGCTATCCACGGATTTTCCCGGTTTTGTCCACGAAATGTGGATAAGTCTCCACCGGAATAAGAAGTTATGCACATAGTTATCCACAGGTGTGTATTAGGCGCGGCCGGGGAATAGGTGGACTGGGGAAGGGATGGAGCGCGACTTTAAGACCGGGTGTTTTGTTTTATCCGGTTTGTCAGCTCGGTGACCTGGTTGTAAATCGAACGTCGCTCAGCCATCAACTGGCGAATCTTCCGATCGGCATGCATCACCGTGGTGTGATCTCGTCCACCGAATTGTTGGCCGATCTTAGGAAGCGACATCTCCGTTAGTTCGCGACACAGATACATCGCAATTTGCCGGGCGTTGACCAAGACTCGCGAGCGAGAAGCTCCGCACAGGTCATCGATAGTTAGCCCGAAATAATCAGCTGTTTGAACCATGACGGTCGTAGCGCTGATTTCGGGAGAGTCGTCGTCCGTAATTAAATCTTTCAGCACGATTTCCGCCAGCGACAGGTCCACGTGCTGACGATTGAGGTTGGCGAACGCGGTCACCCGGATGAGCGCGCCTTCCAGTTCGCGAATGTTGGTCGAGATCCGCGAAGCGATATAGGAAAGAACGTCATTGGGAACGTTTAAATTTTCCGCTCCGGCCTTTTTTTGCAGGATCGCGATACGCGTTTCCAAGTCTGGCGGCTGGACATCGGTGATCAGCCCCCATTCGAAACGTGAGCGCATCCGGTCTTCGAAGCCGGCTAGCTGCTTGGGCGGTAAATCCGATGTGATTACGACCTGCTTATTGGCGTTGTGCAGCGTATTGAACGTGTGGAAGAACTCTTCCATCGTCTGTTCTTTGCCTTGCAGGAACTGAATGTCATCGACCAGCAATACGTCGATATCGCGGTAGCGGCGCTGAAAAGCTTCCGCCTTGTCATCGCGGATTGAATTAATGAAATCGTTCGTGAATTCTTCGGAATTTACGTAGCGCACGCGGATGCCGGAATACAGGCTGTAGGCGTAGTTACCGATCGCGTGCAAGAGGTGGGTTTTTCCCAACCCTGACTGCCCATAAATGAAAAGCGGGTTATAAGCCTTAGCGGGCGCCTCAGCTACGGCCACGGCGGCCGCGTGCGCGAAGCGGTTGGACGATCCGATAACGAAGGCGTCGAAATGATATTTCGGGTTGACGCGCGATTCGGTGGGAATTATCGCGCCGTCGGTGCGCTGGGGACGGGGGCCGATCGGCTCTTCGTCAAAGACCGGTTCTGAAGGTTCGGTGTCTAACTCGCCTTCGGCCGGCGCGGGGCGGTTGACATCGTCTGAGGGCGCAGGCTCAGTCGAATCAGTTGCGAGGCTTGCTCTACCAGCGCCGTCGTATTTAGAAGCTGGTTGACTGTTTGGCTCCGGAGTGGGGGAAATACTGGGGTCGACGGTGACCGCGAACCGCAAATTCGTACCGGTGGCGTGCGCAAGAGAAGCAACTATTGATTCCCGTGAGCGGGTTTCCAGAAAATCCTTCGTAAATTCATTTGGGACGGCGAGCAGCACCGTGTCATCTAACACACCAAGGGCGCGGCTTAAGCGGATAAAAGCGAGTTGTTGGCTCGTGATCTGTTCATCGTTGGCGAGGAGCGAGAGAGCGCTTTGCCAGACTTCTTCGATGTTCTCGTTGTGAACTGTCACGTTATCCTCTCGCCCGGGTGCCATTTGAGTTTTACAGATATTTCAGGTATTCCACACTGTTATCCACAGATTGTGGACAACACCGGTATTGCATCATGTGTTGAAAACCATATGGATCCTGGCGTGTCGGTACCACCTTTGGTCCGCCAGTGTCGAGATAATACCTAGTTTTGCGTGATACCGGGGACAGTGGAGCCTGAACGAGTAGTTTATTCTAAGCCTGGCGCGCAAAAGTCGGCAGGACGAGAGTTTGACCTAAGAGCTCTCGACCGCGTAGCGTTAGGGCGCCGATCCATAGGTCATCTGACGGTGCCCGCTGAGACTTTTTCAGCAACCGCTTGTGATCAGGAACTGCACATTATTTTTCAGTTCGAAGTGATCCAACTTCGAATAACTTCCCCCGAAGTAACTTGGAGATTTGTCGTGAGTAAGCGGACTTTTCAGCCGAATAGGCGCCGTCGTGCCAAGGTTCATGGCTTCCGGCTACGCATGCGTACCCGCGCCGGCCGTGCGATCTTATCTGCGCGCCGTCGTAAGGGTCGTCGCCAACTTTCTGCCTAAGCCTTGTAGTGCTGCCCGCTGCGCACCGAATCCGCTGCTCGGCTGATTTTGACCGAGTGGTGCGGCAAGGTGCGCGGTTTGGGAGGAAGCATTTGGTACTTCATCTGCGCCGCGAAGAACCTAACCGGGTACCGCGCGCGGGTTTCGTTGTATCCAAAGCGGTCGGATCGGCTGTTACGCGAAATCTGGTAAAGCGGAGACTTCGCGCGATTATGGCGCAGGAAATGCCTACAATCCCCGCTGGAACTGACATCGTAGTTAGAGCGCTTCCGGCTGCAAGTGGGGCGAGCTTTTCTGCGTTGGAGCGCGATATTCGCCACGGTTTAAAAAGGTATGTTGCTAAATCTGCGTCGCGAGGGCCGGTGAAATGAGTACAGACACTGCTTCGCAGAAGAAGCAGCAACGAACGGCTAGACAGCTTGGCTGGCTACGTCGAATACCGCGGCTCATATTCATTGCCCCAATTCGTTTTTATCAACGGGTGATTTCGCCTTTCCGCGGGCCGAGTTGCCGCTTTTATCCCTCCTGTTCGCAGTATGCGTTGACGGCACTGCAAAAGCACGGCGTATTTCGGGGGCTTTATCTTGGAACCCGACGACTGTTGCGCTGTCACCCATGGAACCCCGGAGGCGTCGACCACGTTCCATAAGTGGGGGAGACATCGTGTGCCCCGTGTCTTTTAACACCAGCGCATTAGCACAAGGAGCTACTTCATGAAGATTTTCCAGCCGATCGAAATCGCGGTCGCCTGGTTGATGGTGCAATTTCATAACCTTTTTACGTTCATTGGGCTAGACCATGACTCGGGTTGGACTTGGGCACTTTCGATCGTTGGGTTGACGGTGGTGATCCGTGCCCTGTTGATTCCGCTTTTTGTGAAACAGATTCGATCACAGCGCGGAATGCAAATGGTCCAGCCCGAGATGAAGAAGATTCAACAAAAGTACAAGGGGCGCACCGATTCGGCATCGCGCCAAGCGATGGCCGAAGAACAAATGGCCTTGTACAAGCGCACCGGCACCAATCCTTTTTCTTCATGTCTGCCGCTCCTATTGCAGATGCCGATTTTCTTCTCCCTCTTCCGGGTGCTCAGTGCGCTGCCGGATATCGCAGCCGGAGAGAAATCGATGGGCGTCTTGGACGCGAACCTGGCTGAGAGTGCCCAAGCGTCGACGCTTTTTGGCGCTCCGCTGTCGGCGACCTTTATGAGTTCGGATGAAACTCAGGTCAAGATCGTCACGGTAATCCTGATTATTTTGATGTCGGTTGCGACATTTATGTCTTCGCGGCAGGCGCTGACAAAGAACATGTCAGCGGAGGCGCTGGATAATCCCATGGCGCGTCAGCAAAAGATGATGATGTGGATCCTACCCGGTATCTTCGCGGTAACGGGCGTTAATTTCCCCATTGGTGTGCTCATCTACTGGCTGACGTCGAACGTGTGGGCAATGGGCCAGCAGTTCTTCATTATTCGGAATATGCCAGCTCCCGGCACCGCGGCCGCAAAGGCGCATGAGGAACGGTTGCGCCGCAAAGGCAAGTGGAAAGAACCGGAACCAAAGGAAACTTCTGCGGCCCAGCAACAAACGGGACAAAGACAACAGCCCAAACGTAAAAGTCGGCAACAGCGAAGCGGTGCCAAGCCGATCGCGGGACCTAAAGGTAGGAGTCCAAATAGACCGGCTGGTGGCGGCCCCAATAAGCCAAAGTCTTCTAACTCCGGTGGCTCGAACGGTTCGGGTAAGAGAAATAAAGCTGGTACCGGCAGTAGCAAGAACTCCACAGCAAACGGGGCTGCGGGGGCAAGTGGGGGGAAGAAAATTCCCGGCCCCAAGGGTGCGCCTAAAAAACGAGGCAATAACAAGGGCAACAGCAAATAACTGATCTTGATCCATTGGAGGCGTTTTATATGCGGCTCCGCACACTAAATTAGGAGAGTTTTGTGAGCACGGAGAAATCACAAGACCCGCAAGAAGAGGTTGGACCCGCGGAAGCGGAAACTGACGAGGCCGCTGCGGAATTGAGCCGATTAGAAGAAGAAGGCGAAATTGCGGCTGACTACCTCGAAGAATTTTTAGATATTGCCGACTTCGACGGCGACATCGATCTAGATGTCGGTCACGGGCGCGCACTGGTGGCGATTGTCGCCGAGGGCAACGGCAATCGAACTTTACAGCGCTTGATCGGGGACGAAGGCGAAGTAGTTGACGCTTTGCAGGACTTAACCCGTTTGGCGGTGCAGACCAAGAATGGGGAGCGCTCTCGATTAATGCTCGATATCGGTGGCTTCCGGGAAAATAAACGGGCACAGGTGGTCAAACTGGCTCGCGAAGCAATTGCTAAGGTTCGCAGTTCGAGCGAGGAAGTCCGGATGGATCCCATGAACGCCTTCGAGCGCAAGGTCGTTCATGATGAGGTAGCCGCAGCGGGGTTGTTCAGCAGTTCGGCGGGGGATGATCCCGATCGTCGCGTCGTAATCACGCTCAGCGACGAATAGTCGCGACCCGGTTATGTCTAACACCTCGGGTTTGCCCCAGCCTCCAAAAGTTGGAGATGAAACGCGGGGCTTATTTGGCGAGCGTCTTGGTCTAGCTCAGCGGTATTTTGCAATGCTTGCTGAACACGGTGAAGAACGCGGCTTAATCGGGCCACGCGAGTTGCCTCGGCTTTGGGACCGGCACATCATCAATTCTGCGCTATTGGCGCGTGCACTACCGAAAGACGGGAGCCTCGTCGACGTGGGAAGCGGCGCGGGCCTGCCCGGAATTGTGATTGCGATAGCTCGCCCAGACATGTCGGTGGACCTCATGGAGCCGATGGAGCGTCGAACGGATTGGCTCCACGAAGTGGTTAGGGAACTCGGTCTGGAAAACGTCACTGTGAAACGGGGCCGGGCCGAGGAGTTTCACGGAGCGTTTGAATATGACTTTGTTACTGCCCGGGCGCTGGCCCCAATGGACCGGCTCGTTCGGTGGTGTTTGCCGCTAGTTGCACCTGGCGGGCAGTTACTTGCGTTGAAGGGGCAGCGCGCTGAAGTTGAGCTGGAGGCGGCGCTGAAGCCGCTGCGAAAATTTAAGGCGGCTAGTTGGGAAGTCCAAGAACTGCCGGGCGTCGATGGCGGGGAATCAACCCGCGTCGTTAAAGTAATTAAGAAGCGCTGAGGGCATTTAATCTGCGCGCTGTTTCACGTGAAACATCTCCGGTGTTCTGGGAGCGATACGCGCCGTAGTCGTGCACTCGATCGGTACACGCCGTAGTCGAGCGCCTGATCGATATGCGTCTTGTGCCTTACTCGGGCCAGACATGGGTGTTGCGGCATAACGCGCAACTGTTAGCGCCTGTTTCACGTGAAACATGAAGGAGTTAAGCGCGGGAAGATACTTCCGCCGCGGTTGTGCCATCGCTTCGCTAAGTGGCGGTTTGCATTGTTACGGCTCTGACCTTTTGGAAAGGGTCGCCGGCGCGGCGAACATCAAGGCACCGAGATTTATGAACTGCTAGAGCCATGGTGACCCGGAGCGGAAAATCGCGGAACCGCATTTAAAGTGCTAATCCGTCTCGGTGGTAAATGTCTTTTTGCTGTCGAACTTGTTTGGCAGTTGGATGGAGGCAGTAGATCTTGCGCACTCAGCCGATGACCGGCCATCAGAGACTTGCCCAGAAACTGATGCGTCGAGACGGAGTTGGAGAATCTTGGGCTGAGAATCGATCAGATACCGTCGACTAGATACCACCCATTTGGGGTCGAGCCCGGCCGCAATAGAAAGCTGTCGCCCTCCGCCACAACGGGAAACTAGCGGATTGAGCTGATCAGGAGGGCTTTGGAGGGAAAAGGCATCATCAAGATGGAAAAGCAGGGAAGTGGGTTTAATAGTGTTTCACGTGAAACGAGTCTGATCCTCTAACTTCGCGCGCATTTAAAGGCAGGGAGGAATCGACGGAGGATCTGCGGGTCGGCATCTGGAATTTAACGGTCCCGAGACTGCGGGCTTGCGTAATCCGCGAACGATAAAATTGATCCGAAATCCTGCAGTCAGGAGTTCGGGTCGACGCAGTGAAAGTCAGTGCCGCAAGATACGCTTTCGTGAAAGAAGCCAGCACGACGTCTCTGTTTCACGTGAAACATATTCAGGAAGTTAGGTGCCAATGGACGGCGACATCGCTGCAGCACTGCCCAGCGCGGAGGATGACACGCCTTTGATGCGGGAACTAGCCGATAACGCCCGGCGTCGTCTAGCTCTAAGCGGCGTCAAGTTTGAGAAGCCACCCGTGCCTCGAACTCTTACAGTTGCGAATCAAAAAGGGGGAGTGGGTAAAACCACAACGGCGGTAAACCTAGCTGCCGCTCTCGCTCGCGGCGGCCTGCGCGTGCTTGTCATCGACAATGATCCGCAGGGTAATGCCTCGACCGCATTACGCATCGATCACCATGCAGGTACCCCGTCAATCTATGACGTGCTCATCGATGAAGCACCGCTTGAGTCAGTAATTCAGCCGTGCCCCGATCTCGAGGGCCTGTATTGCGCCCCGGCAACGATTGATCTTTCTGGGGCGGAGATCGAACTGGTTTCAATGGTTTCGCGTGAAAATCGCCTACGTCGCGCGATTGACCAGATGGTCGAGCGTCAGCCGGACGAGAGTGACCACTACGATTTCATTCTCATTGATTGCCCACCTTCGTTGGGTCTGTTAACCATCAATGCCTTCGTCGCGGCCAAAGAGGTCTTGATTCCAATTCAGTGTGAATACTACGCACTCGAAGGCTTAAGCCAACTCCTAAAGAACATAAATCTGATCCAGGCGCACTTGAATCCCGATCTACGGCTTTCCACAATTTTGTTAACCATGTATGACGGGCGAACGAACCTGGCGCACGAGGTTGCAGCAGAGGTTCGCGAACACTTCCCCCAAGAGACACTTCAAACAACAATCCCGCGTTCAGTTCGGATCTCCGAGGCGCCCAGTTATGGGCAAACAGTGATGACTTATGACCCGCGCTCCAGTGGAGCACTTTCTTATTTAGAAGCAGCGAAAGAAATTGCCGCTGCCGGCGTGGAGGCCAGTAATGAGTGAAAAGCGTAGAGGACTTGGGCGAGGCCTGGGGGCATTAATACCCGGCGGCGTTGAAACAGCGACGCCACGTTCGCACCGTCCCGTCGATGTGTATTTCCCTGAAACAGCAGGAAAAACAACTGATGGCGCGGGCCAAACACAAGCTGACCCGGAAAAGACTCCTTCGAAGCGCGGCCAAAACACCGCCAAGCCTGCCGAACAACCAGATTTGGTTGCGGTGCCGGGTGCCACATTTGAATTGATTCCACTCGGCGCGATAACGCCGAACCCGCGTCAGCCCCGCACGGTGTTCGATGAAGATGAACTGACGGAGTTGAGTGCGTCCATAGCTGAGGTTGGCGTGCTACAACCAATCGTCGTGCGGCGCTTGGCTTCCTGGGCGGATGACTCAGATGAGCGCGGGGCAGCATATGAACTCATCATGGGGGAGCGCCGGTGGCGAGCCGCTCAGCAAGCAGAGCTGAGTGATATACCGGCTATCGTCCGGACCACTGACGATGAAGACTTACTTCGTGACGCCCTCCTTGAGAACCTGCATCGAACGCAGTTAAACCCGCTGGAAGAGGCAGCTGCTTATCAACAGCTCCTTGATGACTTTGGTTGCACTCATGAAGAGTTGGCCAAACGTATTGCGCGATCGCGCCCCCAAATATCCAATACGCTGCGCTTGCTGAATCTTCCTCCCCTGGTCCAACGCCGCGTGGCTGCCGGCATTCTGACGGCCGGTCATGCCCGGGCGCTACTCAGTTTGGAAGATGGCGCCGCGATGGAACGGCTGGCTCAGCGCATCGTTGCCGAAGGACTTTCGGTTCGGGCCACGGAAGAAGCGGTCGCCCTTGGAGTCGATTCAAAACCAGCAAAGCGCAGGCAGGTGCGCTCCGGTGAGCACAGTCCTGCCCTCGATGACTTGGCGGCGCGGTTAATGGATCGCTTCGATACCCGCGTGAAAGTTGCCTTGGGGAAGAAAAAAGGAAGGGTCACGATCGAATTCGCGACCGTGCAAGACCTAAATCGGATCGTTGAAATGATCGACCCCGAAGACCCAGGAGTCTTCAAGTAACACCGGATCTAGAAAGTGGATATGGCGTTTTCTACGATTCCGCGGTAGAGCTCGCCCAAATTGGCATCCGTCGCCCGGACAGCCTGCGGAAGCAGCGACGTCTCGGTCATGCCCGGTGCCACATTGACCTCGAGGAACCACGGTTCACCGGACTCATCAATGATCATGTCGGTGCGCGATACATGGCGCAGCCCAAGGGTGTCGTGGGCTAACAGCGCCAGGTCAGAAGCCACCTCGGCTGTTTTCGGAGCAAGGCGAGCAGGCGCAAAGTAGCGGACGCGTCCGGGGTTATAGCGCGCGTCATAGTCATAGACACCGTCAATTGAGACGATTTCTACCGCGGGTAGCGGCTCGGGACCCGAGCCGGTATCTACCACACTTATTGCTACTTCCGTTCCAATAATGGCATCTTCGATGAGGGCCACATCGCCATATGAAAAGCAATCAACCATGGCCCGCGGCAGCTCTTCGGGCTCCCGCACTATCGTCACCCCGAGCGCAGAGCCACCGCGCGCTGGCTTAACAACCAGCGGGCGGCGAAACTGATCCAGGATCGCAGCCAGGACGTTATTGGCGCCTAAATCACGAAAGAGACTGTGGGGCAGTGCGACGTGCCGGGGCGTATTGGCTCCTGCCCGGCGCAATAATTGCTTGCCGACGGGCTTGTCCCAGCCCAAACGAGAGGGCCCAGGACCGGGGCCGACGTAGGGGACATCCACCAGCTCGAGTACATCGCGTACTGACCCATCCTCACCGGTTGCTCCGTGCAAGAGAGGCCAAACGACGTCCGGTTTGCGTTCTGAAATGGTGCTTAATAGCTGTGCATCGACGTCTGATACTTCGACCTGGCATCCGGCCTCGCGTAGCGCCTCAGCCGTTCGCCGCCCGGATCGCAGAGAAACGTCCCGCTCGTGGGATAAACCGCCCGCCAAAACGAGAACGTTTGGTCCATTGCTGCTGGCCACGATACAACTCCTTGCTGAAGACGTAGCGCCTATGACATATAAGAACTAGAACATATCCGGAGTCGGGGATTGGACTCCTACTTGATGTGAATCCGGCGCTGCGCCGGACCCGAAGATCTCGATGAGATCCATTTCCCCAGAAATTACATTGCTAAGCCGCCGGATGCCCTCGGCGATTCGCTCTTCAGTGGGGTAACAGAAAGATAGGCGCATATTTCGATGGCCGGAACCGTCTGAGTAAAAGCCAGTCCCCGGCACATATGCAACGCGTTGGGTCACAGCCCGGGGTAGCATTGCCTTCGCATCCAAGCCTTCGGGCAGCGTCGCCCAGACATAAAACCCACCCGTAGGCACATTCCATGACAACTGGGGCAGCCGATCTGACAGCGCCTGGATCATGGCATCGCGTCGACCCTGGTACATCTTTTGGAAAGATTTAATCTGGGCCTGCCAGTCAGCGTTTTTTAGATAACTCGAAACGGCCATCTGCGAGTAGGAGCTCGGGCTTAAAATTGTCGCTTCGGAGGCAATAACGAGCTTTTCTCGCACCGCGTGTGGCGCCACAGCCCAGCCCACCCGATAACCCGGAGCAAAGGTTTTTGAGAAGGAACCGAGGTAAATAACCCCTTCATCGTCTATGGAGCGCAAAGCAGGCATTGGCTCTTGGTCAAATCCAAGTAAACCGTACGGATTGTCTTCTAAAACTAGGACCCCGTAGCGCTTGGCGATTTCCAAGATGCGAGGTCGGCGCTCAACGGAGAGGCAAATCCCGGCGGGATTGTGAAAATTTGGGACCGTATACAAAAACTTTACGGCCCGGCCCGCCTTTTTTAGGTTTTCAAGTGTTTCTTCGAGTAGCTCGGGGATGATCCCCTCGGCGTCCATTTCGACGTGAACAACATCGGCCTGGTACTGGCTAAATACTCCCAGCGCACCGACGTAAGAGGGACCCTCGGCAATGACGACGTCGCCGGGATTAATGAAGATCCGAGTGACAAGGTCAATGGCCTGTTGCGAACCGGTGGTAACGACCACGTCGTCTGGATGAGCCTCAATGCCCTCCAGCCGCATGACGTCTAAAATCTGCTCGCGCAACTCGACAATGCCCTGCCCAGAACAGTACTGGAGCGCGGCTTGCCCATGATCGAGTACTAATTCCCGGTTCAGTTCCGCTACCGCATTGAGGGGCAGCGCATCCAAATTGGGCATGCCGCCCGCAAGTGAAACCACTTCCGGGCGGCTCGCCACTGAAAATAGGGCGCGTATCTCTGAAGTGCGCATGCCCGCGGTGCGGTCTGCATAGGACCCCAACCAGGAATCGAGCCGGGTACCGCTCGGTTCTGTTTTGCTCGATTCTTGCGGCAACGGATCCGCTCCCTTCACTGACATACGCTTCTACGCGCACCCTATCGCGCGAAAGCTAGAGGAACTCAGCCAGTTCCTTCGTCAGCGCAGCCTTGGGTCGTGCACCCACGATTGTTTTCACCAGTTCGCCACCGGAGTAGACATTCATGGTGGGAATTGAGGTGATTCCATATGAAGCGGCAATCTGCGGGTTCTCGTCAGTATTGACCTTCACAATTTTGAGTTTTTCAGCGTGTTCGGCCGCCATTTCTTCCAGGATGGGCGCAACCTGGCGGCATGGACCGCACCACGGCGCCCAAAACTCGACCAGTACCGGCTTATCGGCTTTCAGAACTTCACTGTCGAAGGTGGCGTCAGTGGCAGTGTGTGGCTGGGACATATATACCTCTTTAGATTAATTATGGACGACGATACTTTCCAAAGCTTTTAAGTTAGCTAAGTGCAGCTTCTGCAGTGGCTTCTTCCGCCCCTGCGGGTTCTACCTCGCCCCGGGCGGCGAGCCAGCGTTCTGCGTCGAGAGCAGCCGAGCATCCGGTTCCGGCTGCCGTGACCGCCTGGCGGTAAGAGCTGTCCACCAGATCGCCGCATGCGAAGACGCCGGGCAAGTTGGTTTTGGTGGTGCGTGCGACCACCTGGACGTAGCCCTCATCATCAAGGTCAACTTGGCCGCGCAGGAGCTCGGAGCGGGGATCATGCCCGATCGCAATAAAGAGCCCGGTGGCATCAATTTCGCGTTCTTCACCCGTTTGGGTGTCACGCAGCCGCAATTTAGTGACCTTGTCTTCGCCTTCGATGTCGATTACCTCGCTATTCCAAGCGAAGTTGATTTTGGGATCGGCAATTGCGCGATCAGCCATGATCTTGGAGGCGCGTAGTTCGTCGCGGCGGTGAATGATGGTCACTGATTTGGCGAATTTTGTTAGAAATGTGGCCTCTTCCATCGCGGAGTCACCCCCGCCGACAACCACAATGTCTTGATCCTTAAAGAAGAAACCGTCACAGGTGGCGCACCAACTAACGCCGCGACCAGTCA
>DAHVRJ010000142.1:0-18773 GCA_027322505.1 Demequinaceae bacterium | reverse complement strand
ATCGTTGACCTGGCGCTGGGCCGTCGTGCGCTCGCGCTCCGCCTCGCTCATGGCCTCCGACAGCGTGGCATCGGCGTGTTCCCGCGCCTCTCCCACGATGCGGTCGGCGTTTTCGCGAGCATTCGACAGGATGTCTGCGGCCTGCTGATCCGCTTCGCGCTGGATCGTCTCCGCCTTCTCCAGCGCGCGGGCCAGCCGCTCTTCAGCCTCGGCGGCGTGCGCCTCGGCCTCAGCGACCATGCGCTCAGTTTCGGCGCGGGCTTTTTCGTGCCGTTCCGCATCGGCGCGCTCTGATTCTTCGCGTCGAGCCGCCAACTCGATTTCGGTATCAGCCTGCGCTTTTTCGGCCGCGTCAGTCATCTGCCGCGCTTCTTCCTTGGCGGCCTTCAAGATTTCACTGGCATCTCGTTCGGAGGTGGTGCGCAATTCATCAGCGGCGAGCCGGGAGTTTTCCAACAGCTCATTCGTTTCCCGTTCGACACGCTCGCGCAATTCTGTGGTTTCGCGCTCGGCCGCTGCGCGCTGCTGCGCCGTCTCCCGCTCGGTGAGATCAGTCAGGTGCGCGGTTTCGCGTTCGACCTTCTCGCGCAGTTCACTTGTTTCCCGCTCGGCGGTCGAGCGAAGCTCGGCCGCGTAGCTGTCCGCTTCGGAGCGCAGATTATTCGCATACTGCTCCGCCGCGGCCTTAAGTTCGGCAATTTCCTCTTTGGCCTGGGCCCGTTCGGCGCTGGTTTCCCGATCCGCAGTGGAGCGCACGTATTCGGAATACTTATCGGCCTCGGTTCGCAGCGCAGTGCTCTCCGCCTCGGCCGCGGCACGCAGTTCGGAAATTTCTTTTTCCGCTGCCGCGCGTTTTTCGGCCAGTTCAGCCCCCACCTCGGCGCGCTGCGCAGCCAACTCCTCGTCGGTGGTGCGGCGCAATTCTGACGTTTCCCGATCAGCAGTGGTGCGGACCGTATCGGCATAGGAATCGGCGTTTGAACGCTGCTCAGAAGTCTCTTGCTGTGTCTTAGCGCGTAGCTCGGAGGTTTCCCGGTCTGCCAGTGCGCGTAAATCAGCCGCGTAAGTGTCGGCCTCTTCGCGCTGGGCGGCCGTTTCTCGTTCAGTTGTGGCACGCAGCTCGGTGGTTTCGCGCTCGGTAGTAACCCGCAACTCGGTCGTTTCGCGCTCGGCGGTTGCCCGCATCGTGGCTAGTTCCCGCTCCAGGCTGGCGCGGCGCTCGCTCACTTCGGTGTTAACGGCCGACTGAATCCGATCTGCCTCGCGTTCAGCAGATGAGACCAACTCTTCGGCGCGGCGCTGCGAAGTAGTTAGGTGCGTGTTCGCCTCTGCCTGGGCGGTGGAGCGGACTTCTTCGGCCTCCCGCTGGGCGTTGGCTAAAATTTCTGCCACTTCGTTTTCGGCTCGGGCGCGCAGTTGACCTGCTGCCAGGCGAGCTCGCGCCAGGGCATCTGCGGCGCGGGCGTTGGCCTGGGAAACGACCTCGCCAGACTGCTGCTCTGCCGAGCGCATCAGCTGTTCGATTCGCGAACCAAGCCCGGAATACGTTGGTCTTTCTGCCTCGCGTAGTTGCCGGTGCGCCTCTGCCAACTCGGCCGACAATTGCATTGCCTTGCCGTCAACTTCGTCTAATTGTTGACGGGTCTGCTCAAGCGAGTGCTTCAGCGAGGCCACTTCGGTGTCAACTGCCGTCCGGTCGTAGCCGCGCATCGCGACTGGGAACGTCGAACGCTGGTCAGACACGTATCCTCCTCATCCGCCCACTAGGCCGACGCCCACTATGGTGCGGTAAATGATTGGTGTCTAGATTTTTAGGGAAATAATCCGTCCTTAGACTATCTGCCTTTTGCTTGGGGTACATAGCGCGGTAGGGGATCAGACCTGGCACGATAGGGGAATGCTCGTTGCATTCTCAGTAGCTCCCACATCCGCGGGCGAATCGGTATCTGAGCCGGTGGCCGCGGCCATTCGCGTTGTGCGCGACTCGGGTTTGCCCCACCAGGTGGGCTCAATGTTCACCACGATTGAGGGCGAGTGGGACGAGGTCTTCGATGTGATCCGGCGCGCCACGGAGGCGGTGGGCCGATTCGGGCCACGGGTGCAATTGGTTATAAAGGCGGACATTCGCCCCGGCCATGCGGGGCAGTTGGACTCTAAGGTCGAACGTGTGGAGCAGATTTTGACCCGCGGGAATGTTCCAGCAGCGACGGACGCGTCGCCTGATGTTGAACACGGGTGACTGAATGAACGGAATCCTGGGTTTTCTTCGCCGTTTTGCGCCGTGGGTCGTCATCACCCTGGGCGCAGTTTTGGCGATCTTCGGTGTTTTGACGCGTACGGCTTGGGCGCCGGATCCATTTTGGACGGCGTCCGTTCAGCCTGATGAAGACACTCGCCTGGTCATATCTGATCCGGGCATGCTGAATTTAATGGCTGATAACGTCACGATTGAAGCCACAGTTGTTCCGGCCGATGACCTCGCGGCCGACCCCGAAGCTGAAGACGAGGAAGACGAGGAACCAGCCGAGGGCGAGGAAGAGGAAACCGAACCGGCCGATGGGGACGAAGCGGAAGGCAGCGAAGAGGACGGCGCGGATGCGTCCCAGGAGGCGGACGAAGACCCCGGTGTGATCATTTCCATCGCGCGAGACATTGATGCCGAAGGATGGGTCGGTGATGCGGCCGCCCTGCGCCTAACGGGTTTACAAACCGAATCGACGTTGCGCACCTCCGAGGTTGATGGCGAGCTGGAAGCGGCGGCGAGTGAAGACTCCGATTTGTGGTGGCAAAGTGCTTCCGGTTTAACCGATGCACAATTGGTATGGCAAAAAGAGCCCGGTCGCTGGTCGGCAGTGATTGCTTCCAGCGCGGACCGGAAGATCTCGCAAGTCTCCTTTACCTGGCCCCAAAGTACTGAAACGCCGCTTGCTATGCCGCTGATTATGGGCGGGGCACTGCTAATTCTGGCTGGCGCTGCGCTGCTAGTTTTCCCGCAGGCTCTTGATCGGGACGCGCGCGACCGGTTTGCGACCTCGGTTCGGGAAAAAGCCGGAGCAGCCCATCCGCAGCCGGCTGGCGAAGAAGTTGGCGAAGAACAGGTGGCCACCGGATCGACAACGCATCCGGGTTCTGAGGCGGACGCTGATCTCACTGCGCCGGTCGAAGACGCAGGCGACGCGCAAGCCGCGCAGCCGGCACAGCCAGAGGACGTTTCCCAAACCTCACAGGTGCCCGCAACTGCCGCCGATGAAGATCTCGTGGTCGCAGAATCTGTTGTCGCTGCTGAAGATGCGCCAGCAATTTCAGACCAGCAAGTACCTGCACTCCAACAGGCACCCGCCCAGCCGCAACCGGTGGCACCTGCGGCCAGTGCGCCTGAGCCAATCCGTTTTGCGCCGGGCACGATGACGCGTCGTCAGATTCGCGAACTCGAACGCCAGCGGCAAGAAGAAGCACGGCGCGCTAAGGAACCGCCGCGGGCTTCCCAGCCCCGCAGTGGCAACGAATCGCCCGGCGCGGCTGAGCCCTCACGCGCGGGTAGTCCCGGCACCGCCGAGTCCTCGCACGTGGGCAGTCCCGGCGCGGCCGAGCCCTCACGCGCGAGCAGTTCGGATGCGCCCGAACAGCGTGGATCGCAGCCACCGGTGGGATCCGCAGGCGGCGAAGCAGCAGGCTCCAGCAATGACACTTCAAGAGTTCGCCGTTCGGAACACTGGCGTAAGACTTGGGGCGTGGGGCCCGAAAGCCAGACTGACGCCCGCACCACGGGGTGGCTGCCCCAGGCGGTAGATGATGAGGAGGACCGGGATGCCTAGTTTGAATTCCTCTTCGCGCCGTTCGCGACGATTTGTGCCCGCGGCCCTGGGCCTGGCTGCGACACTACTTTTTGCCGCCTGCTCCGGTGACTTGCCCCAGCCGGAACCGGAGAGAGCCGCAGCGGCTCCGGAGCCGGTGTTAACGCAGGAGCAGCTCGATACCGTGCTCGACGAGGTGGAGGTGGACCTGACCACCGGAGATGCGAGTATGAACCCAGCCGACTTGGGGTCGCGCGTCACCGGCACGGCCCGTGAAATCCGGACGGCTGAGTATTTGATCGAGGCAGCAGACCCAGCCCGGCCCATTACGCTGCTTCCACGTGAAAATTCGATGGTGATCGTTCCGGCAAGCAATGACTGGCCGCGCGATATCGTCGTTATTACCGAACCTCCGGCCGAAAGTCAGATACCGCGGGTGATGGTCCTCCAGCAGGAAACACCGCGCGATAATTTTGCGCTGACCATGTGGTCCCAATTGCTGCCAGGTGTGTCGATGCCGGCCATGCCCTTGCCCACGGAAGGCGCGCAGCCATTGGAAAATGACGCGGAAGGCTTCGCGTTGACACCGGGCGAAGTTGGGGATGCCTTTACCGATGTGCTGAGCGGGAAAAAGGCCGATGATGAAGACAGTCAGGTCGAGCTCTTCGCCGAAGATCCGTTATCCACGGCGATCCGCGATGAATACAAGACCTTAAAAGACGGTATTTCGGCAGTGGGGAGCGTTAAAAAGACGTTCGAGGCGGCGGAAGATCCCGTTGCGGCATTTGAAGCACTGGAGGGCGGTGCGATCGTGATCACCTCGGTGCAGGAAATAACAAATTTCAAAATTGATAGCGGTTCACTGAATGTTTCCTCCGATGCGGCCGTGCTGCTCGACAAGGAATCCATCAATTCGAAACTGGAAACAGTGCACGAACTATCCCTGGTGTTTTATGTTCCTCCCCAGGATTCCGATGAAGAAATCACCGTTTTGGGCGAGACGCGGGATCTGGTAGAAGCCGCTGGCAAGTAGCCAACCTAAGATTGACCTTGAGCATCCAAAGCGCAGATTTTTAGACTTCTCCAAGGAGGAGACCAATGAGCGAACCACAGATCAATCCCTACGGCGCCGTGGATTTGGCCGCCCTGGCCGCTAGTAAAAATCCGCCCGCCGAGAACGCGGACGCCCGGGAAAAAGGCGTGGTTTTGGATGTCACCGAGGCCGAGTTTGAACAACTGGTTCAGTTGTCAAACACTGTTCCGATTTTGATTGACCTGTGGTCACCGCGCGCGGAACATTCCAAAGAGCTCTCGCCCCTGCTGGAGAAACTCGCACTCGAAAACGATGGCGCATTTTTGCACGCCAAAGTCGATGTTGATTCCAGCCCGCAAATCGCCCAGGCGTTCCAGGTGCAGGCCATCCCCACGGTCGTGGCACTTATTCAGGGCCGGCCCCTGCCGCTTTTCCAGGGCTCAGTTCCCGAAGATCAGCTCCGGCAGATCATTCAAGAAGTCTTAAAAGTCGCCCAACAGCAGGGTGTGACCGGCAAGGTTCCGGGCACGGGTGAAGAACAACCGCAGCCCGAACCGGAAGAGGAACTACCGCCCCTGCATCAGGAAGCGTATGACGCAATTGAGCGAGAGGACCTCGCGGGAGCCGCCGCTGCGTATCAAAAGGCGCTGGACGAAAACCCGGGTGACGACATGGCGCGGCTCGGTCTGGCGCAGGTACATCTGTTGCAGCGCACCCGCGGCGTGGATCTCAACGCGGCCCGAGCAGCCGCAGCGGCCGATCCAGCAGATTTAGACGCTCAGCTCCTTGTTGCCGATCTAGATGTGCTGGGCGGTGCCATTGAGGACGGTTTCTTGCGCATCTTAGAAGTCATCAAAACCACCGCCGGCAGTGAGCGCGATCGGGCGCGCGAGCACCTGCTGGAACTGTTCGAAGTCGTCGGGCCCGATGATGCTCGCGTGATCAAAGCCCGCCGCGATCTGACGAGCGCGCTATTTTAAGTCGGCTGGAGTTGCGCAACCGAACAATTCGCTAGGCCGGCCGCAACCACAGCACTCCCAGCGGGGGCACGCGCAGCCGCACCGAGTGTTCCCGGCCGTGCCAGGCAAGCGGTTCAGCGACCACCTGGCCCAGATTTCCGACTCCCGAGCCGCCATAGAGTTCGGAATCCGTATTGATCAGTTCATTCCATGGGCCGCTTGCGGGCAGGCCCAGGCGGTAGTTCTCGTGCGGATTGGGCGAGAAGTTCACCACCGCCACCAGCGGCGCACCATCGGCGGCGCGGCGCTCAAAAGCTAGCACGTTATTGGCCGCGTCATCACCGGTAATCCAAGCAAAACCCTCCGGGTGCCAGTCGCGCTCCCACAGGGCGCGTTCAGTGAGCAAGATGCGGTTTAAGTCACCGACCAAACGCTGTAAACCGGCGTGGTCGGGTTGGTCTAAGAGCCACCAGTCCAAAGAGCGAGATTCCGCCCACTCGGCTTCTTGTGCGAACTCTGACCCCATGAAGAGCAGTTTTTTGCCCGGATGCGCCCATTGATAACCCAAAAGCGCCCGCACCGTTGCCAATTGTTGCCAGCGGTCACCGGGCATTTTGCGGAGCAGCGATTTTTTGCCGTGCACCACTTCGTCGTGGCTCAGGGGTAAAACGAAATTTTCAGAAAATGCATAAGCGATTGAGAAGGTAATTTCGCCGTGGTGGTACTGGCGGTGGATTGGATCATGCGACAGGTACCGCAGCGTGTCATTCATCCAGCCCATGTTCCATTTCAAACCAAATCCCAGACCATCGGCATCGGTGGGTTTGGTGACCCCCGGCCAGGCGGTTGATTCTTCCGCGATTGTCACGACACCGGGAACGCGCCGATACACAGTGGCGTTCATTTCCTGCATGAAGGCGATCGCTTCGAGATTTTCCCGCCCCCCGTGCACGTTGGGGGTCCACTGGCCCTCTTCGCGCGAGTAATCTAAATAGAGCATCGAGGCGACCGCGTCCACCCGCAATCCATCGATATGAAATTCCTCCAGCCAGTACAGCGCATTGGCGACGAGAAAGTTTCGGACCTCACGCCGTCCAAAATCAAAAATAAGCGTGCCCCAGTCGGGGTGCTCGCCGCGATTGGGATCTGAATGCTCATAAAGCGCGGTGCCATCGAAGCGGGCGAGCGCCCAAGCATCCTTTGGAAAATGCGCCGGCACCCAGTCCAGCAGCACACCGATGCCGCGCTGGTGCAAATGGTCGATTAGGTACCGAAAATCATCGGGGGAGCCAAAACGTGAAGTGGGGGCGTAATAGGAAGTGACCTGATAGCCCCAAGACGGCCCATAGGGGTGCTCCGCCACGGGCATCAATTCGACGTGGGTAAACCCCAGTTCGCTGACATAATCGGCTAATTCGTGGGCCAAGTCGCGGTAATTTAAGCCGGCGCGCCACGATCCCAGATGCACCTCATAGGCGGTCATGGGCGCTGAATGAGGGTCAGTCGCGGCCCGGGCCTTGAGCCACTGCTCATCGCCCCACTCGTGTTGGGTTTCGGTGACAATCGAGGCGGTCGCCGGCGGCGTTTCGGTCGCAAAGGCCATCGGGTCTGCCTTCTCCCGCCAGCGATCATCGGCGCCCAAGATCTTATATTTATACCGGGTGCCAGCCGTGACGCTGGGTATAAAAATTTCCCACACCCCTGAAGAGCCCAGGGAGCGCATGGCGTGCGAAGTGCCGTCCCAGTGGTTGAAGTCCCCAATTACGCGCACCGCGCGCGCATTGGGCGCCCAAACGCTAAATGATGTGCCGGAAACGTCCCCGAAATCGCTGGGCAAACTGCGCACATGCGCCCCCAGTACCCGCCACAATTCCTCGTGGCGCCCTTCCCCGATCAGGTGTAAATCCACCTCGCCCAGCGTCGGCGGGAAACTGTAGGGATCAGCGCCGGTGGCAACGTCGTTGTCATAGGTGCTGGTGACTTGGTAATCGCTGGGGGAGGCAGTGGGCAAAACCGCCACCCAAATGCCGTGGTGTTCGTGGCGGGCGGGGTAGCGGCCGTCCTTCGTCACGATTTCGACGCTATCGGCCAAGGGGCGCAACGCGCGTACGGTTACTTGGCCGGCTCCACCGTGCGCGCCTAGCACCGAGTGCGGGCTGTGATGCGCCCCGTGTGCGACCGCCGCCAACTGGGTTTCCGGGACCGAAACTGGGGTTGGTTGCTCCATAGGCTTACTTTCCCACGCCGCGAGTCATTGCGCAGCAAACTGGGCGTATCTGAGTGTCTTAGAGTGATACCCACTTAAGCCAAATAGGAGGAAGCTTGTCTACCGCACCGACTCTTCCCGCGCGCCAAGAACTATCCAAAAACTGGGTGGCACGTGCAATTGCCGGCCCTATTCCTGACCGTATTTCGGGCCGCGAAATTCCCGCTACGGTTCCGGGCACCATTCACACCGATTTGTTAGCCGCCGACCTCATTCCGGACCCGTATTTGGACAATCACGAACACCTCGTGGCCTGGGTAGGTGTATGTGACTGGGAATATTCCACCACTATCTACTACGCCGCGGCCGGCTCCGAGCGCGTGGATTTGGTATTTGAGGGCCTAGATACGGTCGCCACGGTGCTGCTTAATGGCGTCGAAATTGCCCGTACCCGCAACATGCATCGCAGTTACCGCGTGCCGGTTTGTGAGCACCTGGTGGCGGGCAGCAATGAATTAAAAGTCCGCTTCGCCTCACCGGTGAAGTATGCGACGGCCCAAAGTCAAGAGATCGGCTACCGCCCCAAGACCAATCCGCCGCCGTATAACGCGGTGCGCAAAATGGCGTGCAGTTTCGGGTGGGACTGGGGCCCGCAGCTACCCACAGTGGGAATCTGGCGGCCGGTCTATCTGGAGTTTTGGTCTGCCGCCCGCCTGGAATCGGTGCGGGTGGATTCGATTGTGGACGACGACAACTCGGCTCGCATTGACCTCGTCGCCACGGTGGAGCGCGCCAGCGCTGTGGGCGACCTCGTTGTGCGGGCGGAGATCGCCGGGGTAATTGTGGACGGCGCCGTGCCGGCTGGGGTAGATGAGGTCACCTTGACGGTGGAGTTAGGCGAGATCGAGCGGTGGTGGCCGCGCGGACGTGGCGCGCAGGTGCTGTATGACCTGAACGTTGGGCTGCTGGATCGGCCACCTGGCCGCAATTTCGAGACGGAGGTCGATAATTGGTGGCGCAAGATTGGGTTCCGCTCAGTTCAGTGGCGGCAAGAGCCCGATGAGCATGGCCAGAGTTTTGAGCTGTACGTAAACGGCGAACCGGTGTTTGTGCGCGGAATGAACTGGATCCCGGACGACGCTTTTCCGCATCGCATTACCCGCCAGCAGTATCAACGCCGCATTGAGCAGGCGGAGGAAATGAACGTCAACCTGCTGCGTGTTTGGGGCGGTGGAATTTACGAGGCGGACGATTTTTATGAGATCGCTGATGAGCGCGGCATGCTCACCTGGCAAGACTTCACGCTGGCGTGCGCGGCCTATGCGGAAGAAGAACCGCTGTATTCCGAAATTGCAGCTGAGGCGCACGAGAATATTGTGCGGCTGTCATCGCATCCGTCTTTGGTGCTGTGGTGTGGGAATAACGAGAACTATTTGGGCTATCACGACTGGAACTGGCAGCTCGAACTGGAAGAAAAGACGTGGGGCGCGCGCTATTACGAGGAGCTCTTTCCCAAACTTATCGCCGAACTTAATCCCACGCGCGCTTATATTCCTGGCAGCCCCTTTTCATCTATTGCTGGTACTCACCCCAACGCGCCTGACAGTGGCACGATGCATATTTGGGACGTTTGGAACGCCCGGGGCTATGACCGCTACCGCGACCACGTTCCGCGTTTTACCGCGGAACTGGGCTGGCAGGCACCGCCGAATTGGGCGACCCTTAAGCGCGCCATTTCAGATGACCCGCTCACTCCAGATTCACCCGGGATGCTGGCCCACCAAAAGGCAACATTTGGAAACTCGAAATTGCTGTGGGGATTATTACCCCACTTTAAGCGCCCCGATGACATGCCCACTTGGAACTGGGCAATGCAGCTGAATCAGGCGCGCGCATTTCGCACCGCTATTGAACACTTGCGCTCATATTCTCCGCGATGTGCCGGGGTGATCATGTGGCAACTCAATGACATGTGGCCCGTCACCTCGTGGGCCGTTATTGACGGGGATGAACGCCCCAAACCGGCTTTCTATGCGGTGGCGCAAAGTTATAGCGAACGAATCGTCACGGTTCAGCCGCGCGGCGCGGGTTTGAGCGCGGTTGTTGTGGAAGACTCCGGCGCGCCGTGGAGCGCACAGTTGACGGTGCAGCGCCTAACATTTGCTGGTGCTGAGCGCGCTGGAATGCGCAAAGACGTAACTGTTGGCCCGTTTGAAACGATGGAAGTGCAATTGCCCGCTGAGATCAGCACGCCAGATGACGCGGCCAATGAACTCATCGTGGTGTCCCTTGGGGAGGCGCGCGGGACGTGGTTCTTTGCTCCTCCGCGCGACTCAGCGCTCGCGCCCGCGCAGCTCAAAATGACGATCACGCCAACTGACACCGGGGCAGCCGTCCACGTGGCGGCCGCCAACCTGGTGCGTGACTTATCAATTCTTGCCGATGTGGTCCACCCCAATGCGCGCGTGGATAAGAGCCTCATCACGCTGCTTCCCGGAGAAGAAGTGACCTTCCAGGTGACCATTGAGCACGGCACAAAGCCGAGCATGGCCCGAAATACGGGTGTTCAAGCAGTTGCAAGCGCTCCGATCGGGCAAACTGGTGTGGACGCAGCGGCCGAGCTAGTGAACACGCAACCGGTTGACTGGCACCGGGAAGTTGATTGGCACCGTCTTGGACAAAGCGGTGCGATCCGCTCCGCCAACGAACTGGTTTAGCGAGTTTCCGGAAGTGTTTTAAGGCGTGCCTGAGCCTATACGGCGATTAGCCAGTAAAAGCCGCGCCCGCCCAGCGTGACCGTGAGGTAACCGTCCTCATCGATGGTCGGGAAATTCGCGCCACCTACGATGTCGCGCAACTCGCTGTTGCCCAACTGTGGAATGTGGAGCCGCGCGCTGCGCGGAGCAGTGGCGAAGTTATTTATACACAGAATTGTTTCGTCTTCAGTTACACGCAGGTACGCCAAAATTGCGTCTTCATCCGAATCGACCGGAATATAATCGCCCAATCCGAAAGCGGGATGGCGGCGCCGGACTTCGAGCATGCCGCGCATCCAGTGCAGCAGGGAGGCGGGCTGAGCGAGTTGCGCTTCAACATTGACGCCCGTGTAGTGGAATGTCAGTGAGTGCACAACGGGTAAGTAGAGCCGACCCGGATCGGTCGCGGTGGAAAATCCGGCGTTGCGGTCCGGGGTCCACTGCATCGGCGTCCGCGAAGCATCGCGGTCATCGAGCCAGATGTTGTCGCCCATGCCGATTTCATCGCCGTAATACAGACACGGGCTGCCGGGAAGTGAAAGCAAAAGAGCGTTGGCAAGTTCCAGTTCTGCCCGAGAATTATTCAATAAAGGAGCGAGTCGGCGGCGAATTCCCACATTGGCGCGCATGCGCGATTCGGGGGCGTACCATCCGTACATCGCGGCGCGCTCTTCTGTCGAGACCATCTCCAGTGTCAGTTCATCGTGATTCCGTAAAAAGGTGCCCCACTGTGCTCCAGCTGGAATCTCGGGTGTGTCGGCCAAAATATCGCGAATCGCAATCCCGCGTTGATCCCGTAGGGCATAAAAAATGCGCGGCATGACGGGGAAGTGGAAGCACATGTGGCAGGCCGGTTTTTCTTCGGTGCCGAAATAGTCCACCACCTCTTGGGGCCACTGATTGGCTTCTGCCAGCAATACGCGTCCGGGGTATTCCGCGTCTACAACGGAACGCACGTACTGCAAAAATTCATAGGTGCGCGGCAGGTTCTCGCAGTTGGTGCCTTCTTCTTCGAATAGGTAGGGCACCGCGTCCAGTCGAAAGCCATCAATTCCCATATCGAGCCAAAAGCGCAGCACATCGAGCATGGCTTCCTGCACGTCCGGATTTTCGAAGTTTAAATCCGGCTGATGGGAAAAGAACCGGTGCCAGTAGTACTGCTTGCGGACCGGATCAAACTCCCAGTTTGATGTTTCGGTATCAACGAAGATGATGCGGGCGTCGGCATATTCTTCATCCGTATCGCGCCAAACGTAAAAATCCCCGTAGGGGCCGTCCGGATCAGTGCGCGAGGATTGGAACCACGGGTGCTGATCTGAAGTGTGGTTCATTACCAGGTCGATAATTATGCGCAAACCGCGCGCGTGGGCGGCTTCGAGCAGCTCCGCGAAGTCATCGATCGTGCCGTATTCAGGTGCCACCGCGCAGTAGTCTGCGATGTCATACCCGCCATCGCGCAGCGGTGATGGGAAGAAAGGCGGCAACCATAAGCAATCAATTCCCAGCCACTGCAAATAATCCAGACGGTCAATGAGCCCGCGGATGGTGCCCCACCCTTGGCCCTTGGAATCAGAAAATCCGCGTAACAACACTTCATAGAACACGGCGGTGCGATACCACTGCGGATCATCTGAAAGACCCGGAAAAGCATCTTGCCCGAAATACGGTTGCGCTGCATTCGGCAGCGCGTGTAACGGCTCGCTCTTCACGGATTGGGCAGCGGACTGCGGTGGGGTCACGGGGATTTCACCTCAATGATGTGGGCGCAATTGTCATGGGGGTCGAGCCGCACGTAGTTGTTGTCTCGCCACGCAAAACTCTGCTGAGTCAGCAAGTCATGCGCTATGAAGCCGGTTTCTTGAATTTGCTGTGGGTCTAAGCCCAGCGCAGCCAAATCCAGTTCGATCGTGGCCTCGCGAGTGGAGTGGGGATCGATGTTGAGGACAACAATTACCGTATCGGCAGTGCCGGTGGGCGAATGGCTGCGGGGTAGGTGTTTAGAAAAGCAGACGATTTGTTCGTCGGAAGTGCGATGAATGGTTAGATTTCGCAACTGCTGCAAGGCGGGGTGCGCGCGGCGAATTTCGTTCAGTTTGGCCAAGAGATCGGCAATGCCAAACTCAGCTGCGCGATCCCAATCTCGGGGCTTGAACTCGTATTTTTCGTTGTCGATCTGCTCTTCGGCTCCGGGGCGGGCAACGTTTTCCACCAGTTCGTACCCCGAATAGATTCCCCAATTGGAAGAGCCCATTGCCGCTAATACGGCGCGGATGGCGAAAGCGGCGGGCCCACCGTGCTGCATATATGGGGTGAGAATGTCATGGGTGGTGGGCCAAAAATTCGGGCGCATATAGGCGGCCAAGGCCCCCGAAATTTCGGTGAGATACTCCTCAATCTCGTACTTGGTGTTCCGCCATGTGAAGTAGGAATAGGACTGGTGAAAGCCAATTTTAGCCAGCGTTTTCATCATTGCCGGCCGAGTAAAAGCCTCGGAGAGGAAAATGATCTCCGGGTTGGTTTGTGCAACCTCGGCCAGCAAGCGTTCCCAAAACCAAAGCGGTTTCGTGTGGGGGTTATCGACGCGAAACAGCGTCACGCCGTGGTCAATCCACAGCCGCACGATGCGCAGCATCTCCTGGTAGATGCCCTCAGGATCATTATCGAAATTCAGCGGGTAAATATCCTGATACTTCTTGGGCGGGTTCTCCGCATACGCAATCGTGCCGTCAGCGCGGGTAGTAAACCACTCCGGATGATTCTTTACCCAGGGATGATCCGGGGAAGCTTGTAGGGCTAAATCCAGCGCTACTTCAAGATCTAACTCCCGCGCGGCAGCAACGAAATCATCGAAGTCCGCGAATGTTCCCAACTCCGGGTGAATCGCGTCATGGCCGCCAGTCTCGGCTCCAATGGCATAGGGCGAGCCCGGGTCTTCGGGCAAGGCCGTAAGCGTGTTGTTACGCCCCTTACGAAACGTCGTACCAATGGGGTGGATGGGCGTGAGGTAAACCACGTCAAATCCCATCTCGGCAATGGCGGGTAAGCGCTGGGCAGCAGTGCGCAGCGTCCCGGATACCCACTTACCAGTCGCGGAATCAAAATATGCGCCTTCGGAACGGGGAAAAATTTCATACCACGCACTAAATAGCGACAACTTTCGCTGCACCGTGAGTGGATAATTTGGCGAGGGTGAAATGAACTCGCGAAACGGGGCATCGGCAAGGACGCGCTCCACCGCCGTGGAGGTACCCGCGGCGAGGCGGGCTGGGACGGGTCGATCAGTATCTTCCATTGCGGTAACCGCATCACGCAACACCCGCGCAGCCTTTCTTGATAACTCGGAGCGCTGGGCCGCGCGCTCCAAGAGCAGCGCGCCCTCTTTGAGCATTAACTCCTCATCTTGCTGGGCCGCAATTTTCGTCTCCGCCGCTTGCCGCCAAGTTCGATAGGGATCAGACCATCCCTCCACGCGAAAACTCCAATTCCCGATGCGGTCCGGAATCAAGTGCCCTTCAAAAAGGTCATTGCCCGGCGAGATATCGACCATGGGAGCGGTGGAGTGTTCTCGCCCCTCGGGATCAATCAGGACGGCCGTGGCGGCCACCGCATCATGGCCTTCGCGAAAAATTGTGGCTCGAATCGGGACGGCCTCACCCACGGCGGCTTTGGCGGGCCACCGGCCCTGTTCCAAGGTGGGAAGAACATCAACAACGGGGATTCTTCCAATTGGGCTGGGCCAGGCACTAGCAGAAATTTCGAGGTCATCGCTGCCGGCTGGAACTGATACTTGCGCTAAGTCGGCGCGCACGTCTGGGGAACCCGCGCCATCGGTTTCAGAGTGCTTCACATAAGGCAACCTATCTAGATCAGTATGGATGGTCACCTTCAACGCGCTCCGGCCCCGAAATTCAGGCCGAAAGAATGTTCAATTCAAGTGGGCTGCCCTAGGCTCGAGGCTGTGAGAGCCATTCGCAAATTTACGGTCCGCCCCCGTATGCCCCAGGGGCTGCGTCCACTAGAAACGCTCGCCCATAATCTGCGCTGGTCCTGGCATCAGCCCACCCAACGCCTGTTTGCCGATATTGACTCGCGGCTGTGGGACGAGGTGAACCATGACCCCATAGCGATGCTCGGACATCTTTCGCCCCAGCGTCTCGACGCGCTAGCAGCAGATTCTCAACTCGTCGACCGGGTCCAAGCAGCGGGAGAAGAACTAGCCGAATATCTGAACGAACCGCGGTGGTTTCAGCAGCAAAACTACGCAAATCCGCCCCGTTCCATCGCCTATTTTTCGCCCGAGTTCGGCATCACCGCCGCCCTACCGCAATACTCCGGAGGGTTAGGGATTCTGGCTGGCGACCACCTCAAATCAGCCTCCGACCTCGGGGTGCCCATCATCGGGGTTGGACTGCTTTACGGGGCCGGGTATTTCCGCCAGTCCCTCACCCGCGACGGCTGGCAGGCCGAGACCTACCCGGTTGTAGACCCGAACGCCCTCCCGCTGAAACTTTTGCGCGAAACTGATGAGACGCCGTCCTTAATAAAAATTGATCTGCCCGGGGGACAGGTACTGCACGCTCAGGTATGGCGCGCCGATGTGGGGCGCGTTCCGCTGCTGCTACTGGACTCAAACGTCCCGGCGAATGATGAACAGATGCGGCGGGTGACAGACCGACTGTATGGCGGGGGCGCGGAGCACCGGCTGCGGCAAGAGTTGCTCTTAGGCATCGGCGGGGTGCGGGCGCTGCGGCTGTGGGAGCGGCTGGCCGATGCGCCGGCGCCGGAGGTTTACCACACAAATGAGGGGCACGCCGGTTTCCAAGGAATTGAGCGAATTAGCGAACTGGTGGCCCAGGGCATGACCTTTGCCGAGGGGCTGGAAGCGGTGCGCGCGGGGACCGTTTTTACAACTCACACCCCCGTGCCAGCCGGCATCGATCGATTCGACCTGGACTTGATACGCCAGCACTTCACTAATCCGGGCGCGGTGGCGGGAATTGCGGAGCAAGATGTGATCGCGCTGGGTGCCGAAAACTACGAGGGCGGCACGCCTACGGTATTTAATATGGCCGTCATGGGGCTGCGATTAGCCCAGCGCGCCAACGGCGTATCACAGCTTCACGGTGCAGTCTCGCGCGAAATGTTTGCGCAGCTGTGGCCCGGTTTTGATACTTCCGAGGTCCCGATTACGTCGGTGACGAACGGGGTGCATGGTCCCACCTGGGTAGATCCACAGCTAACGGAGTTAGCGCGAGAAAAACTCAGCGTTGATCCACTTGGGGGCGTCTCGGGTTGGCAGGAGACGGATTCGGTAACGGATGCGGAACTGTGGGCGCAGTTGCGCCGGATGCGGGCGCAACTGGTTACTGATGTGCGGGCTCGATTGCGCCAGTCTTGGCGCGAGCGAGGCGCGAGTCCGGCGGAACTGGGCTGGATCGATGAAGTCTTAAGTCCCGACGTGTTAACCATTGGTTTTGCGCGCCGGGTTCCTACCTATAAGCGGCTGACCCTGATGCTGCGTGAACCGGCGCGGTTAAAAGCGGCGCTGCTCCACGCTGAGCATCCCGTGCAACTGATTGTGGCGGGTAAATCGCACCCGGATGATGAGCAGGGCAAGCGGCTGATCCAAGAACTCGTGCAGTTCGCCGATGAAAATGATGTGCGCCATCGCATCGTCTTCCTGCCCGACTACGACATTGCCATGGCTCAAAGGCTGTATCCGGGCTGTGATGTTTGGCTTAATAACCCGCTGCGGCCGCTGGAGGCGTGCGGAACCTCCGGCATGAAGGCCGCCTTGAACGGCGCGTTGAACCTTTCCATTTTGGATGGCTGGTGGGATGAGTGGGCCGAAGATCGCCGTAACGGCTGGGTGATCCCATCAGCCGATGGGGTGCAGGACCCGGTTCGACGGGATGATTTGGAAGCGGCGGCGCTGTATGACCTGATCGAAAATCAGGTCGCGCCCACGTTTTATGCCACCGATTCGGCCGGCATTCCGCGCAGATGGTTGGAAATGGTGCGCCATTCCTTGGAGTCATTAAGCACCAAAGTCCAAGCCACTCGCATGGTTGCGGAATACGTTGACCGGCTCTATGTGCCCGCGGCGATAAGCGCTCAGGAACTTGCAGAACACGGGCGGGCGGGCGCGCGCGGTTTGGCGAACTGGAAGCAACACGTGCGTGCCGGCTGGGAAGACGTGCGCGTGGACCACATCGAGGCGGCCCCGGCGGGAGACGGTGCTGACGCCGGGATGGCCGGCGGGAGCGAGATCGGCGAATCGATCACGATCTGTGCATACGTGTCGTTGGGCAAACTTGCGCCTCAGGACGTGCGTGTCCAGGTCGTCTCCGGCCGGGTGAATGCCGCCGATGAAATCACTGAGGCGCAGTTTCTTGATTTGAACCACGAGCAAGAATTCGAAGCGGGCCGGCACCGGTTTACCGCCGATCTGAAGCTCGAAACAGCCGGCTCGTTTGGATATACCGTGCGGGTGGTTCCCTTTCACACCGCGCTGGCACACGTGGCGGAAGTGGGCTGTGTTGCTACCGCCTAGCGCTTAGGAGTCAGGCGTATGTGCATGACGTTGCCGTTATTGCCACACCAGATAAATCAGTACTGACAGCGCCTCAGTCACGAACTCGCCCTCATCCAGGCGGTTGGCCGAATCGGTCACCATCTCGGGGCGGTTCCAGGAGCTGTCCCACACCAGTTCGCAGCGGGCACTGGCCGGAAGCGCGGGCGTAATGGTTTGGGGGTTGAGTCCCCCGTGGAAGATCACGAGGGCGCCCGGCTCGACTGATTTCGCACTCGGGTCTGTTGCTTCGGCGCGAACCGCTGCCAATGCCCCGGGCGCCGGCCGCCACATTTGGAGCGTGCGCAATTGCGGGTCATGCCACATATCGTGATCCAGTTCGATCCCTGCGGCGTCGAACCACTGCACATCGTGGGCGTTCGGCTCCGGGCCGTCATAGTCAATCCGGCCCTGATAAAAGCCGTCGGGTCGGAAGACACCAAATTGCTGCCGCAGCTGAATTAAATAGCGCGTTGTCTGCAAGAGGTCTTGCCGCCACTGCGCCAGATCCCAGTTCAGCCAGGACAATTCATCTTGACAATAGGCATTGTTGTTGCCCCGCTGTGTGCGCGCGATCTCATCGCCCGCCGTGAGCATGGGCGTTCCCGCAGCCAGAATCGTTGTGGCAAGCAAATTGCGCATCGAACGCTGGCGCAATTCCGCGATCTCCATAAAGGCGCCGTTGCTATTGACCGGCCCTTCCACCCCGTGATTCCAAGAACGATTGTCGTTGGTGCCGTCGCGGTTTCCCTCGCCATTAGCCTCGTTGTGCTTGTAGTGATAGGCGGTCAGGTCCGCCAGAGTGAAACCGTCGTGGGCAGTTACAAAATTGATCGAGGCATTCGGTCCGCGCGCCCCGGGAATTTCCCCGTTGCCAAACATGTCCGCCGAACCAGCCAGGCGGGTGGCCAGGTCACGCACACCCGAACCGGGGTGAGAGCCGGCTGCAGAGTGGGGGTCGGCGAGCCAAAAGGTGCGCGTTGCCCCGCGGAACTGATCGTTCCACTCGGCAAATGGCAGCGGGAACTGTCCGGTGCGCCAACCATCCAGACCCAAATCCCACGGCTCCGCGATGTGCTTCAGACCTGCCAATTGCGGGTCGGAGCGCAGCGCTACCAAGAACGGGTGATTGGGATCGAATCCTTCCGGCCCCCGCGCCAACGCCACCCCCAGGTCGTAGCGAAAACCGTCCACTCCCACTTCGGTCGCCCAGTATCGCAGCGAATCTAGAGTCTGCCGCACCACGGGAAATTTACCGTGATCCAGCGTGTTGCCGCAGCCGGTGACATCAGCGAACTGCCCCGGATTATCGGGGTCGTGTAAGTAGTAGCTATGCGGATCCAATCCCCGCCAGGAGTAGGTCGGACCATCGGTGCCGCCCTCAGAGGTGTGGTTATAGACGACGTCCAAAATCACCTCAATGCCGGCGGCGTGTAGAAGGTCGACCATCCCCT
>DAHVRJ010000114.1:0-10731 GCA_027322505.1 Demequinaceae bacterium | reverse complement strand
CCCTCAGAGCGCGTGAAGTCGGTTATCACTTCGGCAACGGCGGAAAACCCGTCGAACAGGCCGTACAACACCGAGATCGGGTCGGCTAATCCGGGCCGCGCGGCACTTGGTGGCATGAACCACTACACGACTGTCATTGATGGTGAAGGCGGGGTCTTCAGCGTTTATGTCAACGGAATTCTTATTTCGCAGGACGAGATCTCGGCTGATCTAACCGATTTTGGTGACCTGCGGGCCGATATCGGCCGCTCGGCATACCCGGACAGGTTCTTCAAGGGAACGGTTAAGGAGTACCGCGTCGACCACGCCGCCTTAACATCAGAAGACGTCCGCGGGCTCTTTGCGGCTGGTGGCGGAGACTTTGATGCGGTCGTCGATTCAGCCGTGGACGCCATTTCGCTGCCGGAAACCGTGAGTGAGGACTTCTTCTTGCCGCTTTCCTCGGAAGGCGCGCGCGTTTCTTGGTCCGTGGTCTCCGGGGATGCGATTTCGGTATCTGGATCCCTCGCACGAGTAACGCAGCCCGGGCAGGATGCCGGCGAGGCGGAAGTGACGCTGCAGGCGACGTTCACTAGCGGCGATGAAGAAATCGCAACGGCGCAGCACACTGTTAAGGTCCTGCCTTCGGATAAGGACTTGAGTGAGCTGCACGCAGAAGACGTGGCCGCAATCGAAGTTCTCAATGCGGATGACATCCGGACGAACTTCTCTGTTCCGGCGCGGGGAGCGAACGGTTCCCAGATGGAATGGAAAGCCACTGGAGATGCCATCACGCTTGTCGAAGACACTGACGACCTGATTACCGTTTCAGTGGAGCGCCCGGCAACTGGTGCCGAAGCCGCCGAGGCGAGCTTGGAAGTTACTGTCACACTCGGCGAAGAAACGGAAACGCTCACCTTCCCGCTGGTCATTACCCCACTGCCGGAAGCCGACCAAGAGATGGAAGCCTACTTCTGGTCGTTCTTTACCGGTGAGGGCCAGGGAGCTGAAAAAACCAGCTTCGCGGCCTCGCAGGGTAACGATGCGCTCTCTTGGAACACGCTCAATGACGGCCAGCCCGTAATTGAGTCAACTGAGGGCACTAAGGGCCTGCGAGATCCATTCATCATCCGCTCCGAAGAGGGCGATAAGTTCTACATGATCGCCACCGACCTCATGGTCGCGGATCTTCCAGGCGGCTTCACGGAGGCCCAACTATCGGGCTCACGGTACCTAGAAATCTGGGAATCAACCGATCTGGTGGATTGGGGCGAACAGCGCCACGTTGAAGTCTCTTCCATCTACGCCGGTAACACCTGGGCGCCGGAAGCGTTCTATGACGATGAAATTGGCAAATACGTCGTGTACTGGGCTTCGAACCTCTACGACGAGCCAAATCCCGAAAATCGTGGCAACGTGACCTATAACCGCATGATGTACAGCCTCACCGAGGACTTCATCCACTTCACCGAGCCGGAGATTTGGATTGATGTGGACCAGGGTCAAGGCAACGGAACGATTGACGTCACGTCCGCGAAGGAAGGCGACTGGTACTACCGCGTCTATAAGGACGAGTCAGATATGACTTTGCGGCAGGAAAAGTCCAAGACCTTCCTGGCCACGCACAACGGTGAATCGCAACTGCCCGGAACGCACGATGACGAAAACCGCTGGAGCTTGATCACCGATAAGTTCGCGTCCGGGCTTTCCAATGGAGCGGGTGGAACCTTCCACCAGGGTGAGGGTCCATCGATATTCCCGTCCAACCCGGGCGATGTGAACGGCTATGAGTGGTTCGTGTGGATTGATCAGCCCAGTTACCACGACGGACCGAACCACTACGTGCCATTTGCCACGGAGAAGTCGCTGGCCGAAACGGGCGGGGATGACTGGGTGTCCGTAGCGGATGATCTGATCACCAGCCTGCCCGAAAACGCCGACGGCGGTAAGCCGCGGCACGGAACGGTAATTCCCATCACGCGTGATGAATATCAGGGCGTCTTGGAGCACTACCAGCCTGATATTGCAGTACGCAGCGCGGCGGAAATCGCGCTAGAAACCGAAGTGGGCGTTGCGCCAGATCTACCAGAAACCATCGAGCTCTCCATGGTGGACGGTCAGACACAAGACGCCACCGTGCAGTGGGATCCCCTCGAAGAAGATGATTTCGCCACCGAAGGCGTCATCACAGTCTCCGGAACGGCCAATGATGCCTCGCGCTTCCCCGTAACCGCGCAAATCACGGTTATCGCCGCTGATGACAACGGCGACGGGGAGGAGCCCGGTGATGGTGACGAACCCGGTGACGGTGACGAACCGGGTGACGGCGAAGAGCCGGGCGACGGTGACCAACCGGGTGACGGAGAAGAACCCGGCGATGGGGACGAAGACGGTGACTCCAACGGCGATGTCGGTGAAGAAGACGCCGACGCCGATAAGAAGGATCCGGGCTCGCTACCCCGAACTGGCGCGAGCACGCTCCTGCTCATAGGCGTAGCGCTCCTGCTCGCCGCAGCCGGTATCGGCCTGGCGCGAGTTTCGGCCCGCGAAAGGAACTAAACGCATAGAACCATCGCGTTTTCACACATAAATCCCTCCATGCCGGTGCTGGGCCTTTCCCGGCTCAGCACCGGCACCTATCAAGGAAGATAAATGGGAAAGATAAGTAGAAAGAAACTACTTGCCCTCACAACCGCATCGGTTATGGGTTTGGGTACCGCAGTCGTGGCTGCTGGCCCAGCGCTGGCCGCACCCGAGTCCGGCCTCGTGGCGTCATATGACTTCACGCAAGCACCGGACGATGACAAGACGGTGGCGAACCAGGTAAGTGATAGTGACTTTGGCGCCGCTGAGGTTCACAAGGCCACTGCCGATTTATGGAACGGTATCGGCCTGGAACTAAGCGGCGGGAACAAAGAATCTGGCCCCTGGGTGGAACTGCCTGAAAACCTGCTGCAAGAGGCGGGTTCGGCCACAATTCAACTTGAAGTCAAACCGCATGCCGATATTTACGATGACTTCCACTTTCTTTTTAATATTGGCGCAGACACCCAAAACGAGTACATCTTTACCTCGTTGAGTTGTAAAGATGGCCGCTCCCCACTAGTCGGTGTGAAGATCTCCGGCAATGAAAAGCTCCTTCAATCGGGTAATTGCCTGCGCGAAGCCGACCGCTGGCAATCCATTACCGCAGTAATCGACGGGGATGAAAACACGGCTTCTCTTTACCAAGATGGCCAGCGCATCGCCCACGGCTCCATCGATGGCGGACCGGATCAGATTGAGGATCACTCGCTGAACACCATTGGTCGGGCACCTTGGCCAGACCCTTTATTCAAGGGTGAAATCGCTACCGCGCGTATCTATGACGAAGCGCTCGATGCCGACGCGGTGGCGCAGATTTCCCAAGAGGATGCTCAGCTAGTTGCAGACGAGCTGACTGAGTACCTAAATGGGGTCTTGGACGATGCCGACATTGCCGACATGGATGGCATGGAGGTCGATGACTCATATGTGAACCTGCCTTCCGCGCAGGGCATCATCACCTGGACGTCATCGGATTCCAGTGTCATCACAGATGACGGGCAGGTCAATCAGCCTTCGGAAGATGATCCCGTTGACGTAGAACTAACGGCCACGGGAACGGTGCGCGGAATTAGCGTCGCAAGGACCATTACGGTAACGGTCCTACCGGACACCCGCACTCCCGCAGATCGGCTCGAAGCTCGCGCCGACGCTTACGTAATCCCACCGGTCTTGCAATCGGGAGATGAGCTGCCAGCCGCTCCGTCGGGCCTAGAGGTGGAATATGAAACCGCGGGCGACGTGAGCCTCAGCGAAGGCGTCGTTACCGGCCAAAGCGAAGGGACGTCGTCCGGAATCATCTCCGCAACTCTCACCTTGGCCGGTGCTGATGTGAGCACAACTAAAGAATTTGCGGTTGAGGTTTTGGCAGAGGAAGACTCGCAAAAACTGCTGGGATACCACCGAAATGCGACGACCGTGAATCACGCCAATAACGGTGATATTGCCTACTCGATGCACCTGGCGCTGGAGCAGGATGAAGACTGGTTGCCGCTGAATCAGAACTACGGCATTTTCTTCCCGCGAACGTCGATCAGCCCCACGGACGGGGTGGATGTTGCAGAAAGGCTGCACACCCACCGCAGTTTGCGTTCGCCCTCGCTGTTTTATCTCGACGATGGTAGTTACGGGGTAGTTGCCGTTCGCACCGATCGTGGAACCGACCGAAATGATGAAACTGGAGATACCTCCATTTTGTTTGCCACTTCGGAAGATCTCCTAGCGTATGACGAGCTTCCGGATTCCAAGAGCATCATCGACGTGGGCGAAACCAGCGGCGTAAATGACCCGTATGCCGTCTACGATTCGGCTTCCGACCAGTACCTGGTGGGCTGGACGAATGATGCGGGCGTTCCGAAGTACACGACGTTTGATGAACTGGTCGATAGCGATTCCGAGCACGGT
Organism: Demequinaceae bacterium; assembly: GCA_027322505.1. Lineage (GTDB taxonomy): Bacteria > Actinomycetota > Actinomycetes > Actinomycetales > JAJYRW01 > JAJYRW01. The sequence goes on along the minus strand of DAHVRJ010000114.1, from coordinate 6,264 downwards.
GACGTGCGCACCGGCACATTCTCCACGGTCGGGAACGTCGCTTCGGCTCCCGGAATCGACGACTATGTCGCGGGTCGGCAGATTCCAGTCACGCTGGATCAAGCCGCCATACTGGAAGGCCGCTATGGCCAAATCGTCAACGACGGCGGCGAAGATCTGGGCGAAATTACAGTCGAGGTGGGCACCGATGTCGCCGATCTCGAACTGCCCGAGAAGGTTACTTTAAACTACTCCGATGGCTCGCAAAATGCGCTGCCGGTGGAGGAGTGGGACCTATCGGATCTCGACCTTTCTGAAGAGGGTTCCTATGACGTTTCGCCAACAATTAAGCAAACCGAGTACCCCATGCCCTTTGCGGAGGAGCGGGCTGACCCGGTAGTTGAGAAATGGGAATGGGAACGCGAAGACGGCTCCCACACCAAGTACCTGATGATCGCGTCCAATGACATCCATGGCGATGTTGTGAGCCAGCGGGGCAATCCCCGGATGCCGGTGCGGATGGCAGATAGTATCGTCGACCTCGCCGATACCCCATTTGACGATTCTGGGCTCATTGATAACGGCGGAACCAACCCGAAGGAAAGCATTATCCTGCGCGCTGGTGACCGCAATGCCGATGGGCGGGTAATTACCGGCAGCCTCTGGGCACCTGAATTCCACGAAATTGACGGCACACTGTCAATCCTTTTCATGCCCAGTTATGCCAATAACTGGCAAGACGGTGCGGCTGCAATTATGCAGCTGAAGCAGGACGAGAACGGTTACGATCTCGACCCGACTGAGGCGGATTCGTGGACGGTTCCGGAAACGGTAACCCGGGCCGATGGCTCCCCGCTCGCTATAGAACACGACGGCAAAATTGGTATGTCGCTTGACATGACCTACGTTGTTGATGAACAGGGGCAGTCGTACTACATCTGGCAGCAGCTGGGCGCCATTTACATAGCCGAGATGGATCCAGCCGATCCGACGCGGGTAACGACCGATCCCGTGCTGATCGTTTCGCCGGAATATGCGTGGGACAACGCCATCGCGGAGGGACCGAACGTCCTCAACCATGAGGGAACCCTTTACATGATGTACTCGGGCTCAAACGTCGGACCGTCATATACGACGGGCCTGGCAACCGCCGACGCATCGGGCGAATCGGATCTGACTGATCCAGATTCCTGGGAGAAATTGAACGCACCGATTCAAAAGTCGAGCATCGTCAACAATGAGTGGCAGTTGGGCCCCGGACACGGTATGTGGTCCGAAGACGAAGACGGCCAGACGATCTACGTGTTCCACGCCTACGCAAATGAGACACCCGGCTACCGCAACTACAGCGGACGCGACGCCTTCATTCGTCGTGTGCACTGGGCCGCGGATGGCATGCCGGTCTTTGACATGAACTTTGTCGATGAAGTCTCGGATTCCCTCGAACTCGCCTTGACCATCAACGTCGTCGACGACGTTGAAAGCCCTGACCCTGACCCTGATCCTGAAGAACCCGGCGACGGTGAAGAGCCGGGAGATGGTGAAGAGCCGGGAGATGGTGAACAGCCGGGTGACGGGGAAGAACCAGGTGATGGTTCCAGCCCCGGAGCCGGTGATGACGGCGCAGTCGACCCCGATGATGATTCGGGCGGTCTGTTGCCCCGCACAGGAGCTGAGATCGCGACGGTCGTGATCGTGGCCCTGCTGCTGTTCTTAGCTGGCGCCACTGTGGTTGCGACGTCTCGAAAGGGTTTTCGTATGTAATAAGGCAACAAATTAGGGTCGCTGCTATCTTTCCATACTTAATGGGAAAATAGCGCCGACCCACTCTGGGCTTCCATGTAACCATCTGTTTACGGTAAGCCCTGGACTTAGCACCATGTTAGCGGTAACCTTCTTTGCTGTAAGGGTTTGTTTCGTGTATTGCGATACAAAGCATTTGGACAAAGATGTTCGACAGAAGCGGGCAGGGAACTTGATTTCTGCGAAGCGGCAGAATTTGTTGTTCCCTAGCTTTCTGAGAGTGGGTAAGGGAAGAATGATAAATATAGGATGGCGGCGCTTATGGTCTGCTCTGACCATAACTACGCTCGCCGCGAGTGCCAGCGTGGCTGTAGACGGAATGAGAACTACGGCCGCTGCGGTATCTGATCTCGATGCCAGCCGCATTTTGTGGCTCAATTTTGACGAAGATAATGATGCGTCTGACGGCGCAGAATTGACCGATAAAGTAGGCAATTTCGACGCAGCCGTAAGAGGCGACGGTGCATCCATCGTAGAAGGTAAAAAGCATAAAGCTCTTAACTTTACCGGTGAGCAATATCTAGACTTGGGATCCAGTCAAGATTTGCAGCCAGAAGATTTATCGGTGTCATTTTGGTTCAAGCCGGAATCTGAAATGACCGGCGAACATGTGTTCGCTTGGCACAAAAACCAATGGGATCAGCCGGGTTGGTATCTCTCTTCCTTAGATGACGATAATGCATTGGTATTCTCAGTTACGGATAACAGCGAAACCACTGGAGAGTTTATCGTCGAGCGCGAACGAAAAGATTTCTTTCCGGTTGGTGAGTGGACGCATATTGGGGTCACTTATAACGCCGATTTGCGGATGACGTCCTTTTACCGGAATGGCATTAAAGTTGCGGAAACCGGCACAGCCAGAGACGCGGAGACAGTGGGGCCGATCGGGCAATCTAATGAGGTGAAGGGTATCGGTTGGAACGGGCCTTTCTATGAGGAGGAAAGCCTTAAAGGGGCGCTAGATGAGTTTCAACTTTTTGCTGGCACCATCACACCCGCGCAGGTTCGCTCGCTTATCGCCGATGCCGGTGACGCCATTCCGAATCAAGACGTGATCGAGGCCGATATGGAGGCCATCACATTAGAAAAAACCCTGTACGCGGGAACCGCCCCGCTGCCAATTCTCGGTCCGAATGGCTCGCAACTTTCGTGGGAATCATCGCACCCAGATGTGGTGAAAATCGACGATGAAACATTTACGGTCATCCAACCGTCTTCGACCGAAGGTGATCAAGAAGTCACCTTGACCGCCATATTTAAATTGGGTGAAACCTCTGACACTAAGAAATTTCAAGCGACCGTTCCGGCGGGAATATCCGCTGCTGAAGATGAGCTTCCAGATTCTCCCAGCCTGTCCGACGTGACGCTGGAAGACCCATTCCTCAGCGCTGCCCAGGCTGCTGGGGCAAATTATCTGCTGAATCTCGAGCCACAAAAGTTTTTATACAACTTTTACGAGGTAGCTGGCGTCAACCAGCCAGAAGAAAATAGCCCTTACGCGGAAAGTTGGGAAGACCCGGAAGGCTGGAACTTCAGGGGCCACATGTTCGGGCATTACATGTCTTCTCTGGCATTGCAGCACAGTTATGCCACTGACGCGGAGAAGCCGGAATATAAAGAACGAATTGACGAGGTTCTTACCGGGCTTGAGGCCGCCAGTTCCGCATGGGATGAAAAGTATCCCGATGCTAAGGGATACATCTCCGCATTCCCGGAGGCTTTCCTGGCTCAAGATGGCAACGGTGGCATTGTTGACGGCCTTCCCGCGAACGACGAACGCGCCACAGGGGACGTCCTCATTGTTCCGTATTACAACCTGCACAAAGTTCTTGCGGGACTAGTGGAGATCGCGCGCATAATGCCCGAAGATGAAGCCGGCGAACGCGCGCTTGAACTAGCTGATGGCCTTGGAAATTATCTAGCTAATCGATTGGTCGGGCAGGTAAATAAGGAGCGACTGCTCGCAACTGAGTACGGCGGCATGAACGAGGCTCTTTATGATTTATACGCGCTCACAAAGGATGATCGTATTAAGGAAACGGCCGAACTATTCGACGAGACAGTGCTCTTTGAGCAACTCGCGAACGGTGAAAATCCGCTGCCGGGCAAACATGCGAACACCCAGATCCCGAAGTTAACTGGAGCACTTAAGCGCTATCACGTTCTCACGCAGGACGACGAACTTTTTGATCGGTTGACGTCGGAAGAACGCGCCGAGTTACCGATGTACAAAAAGGCTGCGGAAAATTTCTGGCAAGTCGTTATCGACGACCACACCTACATCACCGGTGGAAATAGCCAGTCGGAGCACTTCCACGCTCCGGGCGAGTTATGGCACGATGCGACTAGCAACCACCCGGATGCGGGCTATGGAAATAACTCAACGGCTGAGTCATGCAACGTTTTCAACATGCTCAAGCTCACTCGAGAGCTGTTCCGGGAAAGTCTGGATGTGAAGTATGCCGACTACTACGAGCGGGCCTATACGAACCAGACCATGGCCTCTGTCGACACTGATACGGGAGCGACTACCTACTTCCAACCAATGGACGCAGGTTACTTTAAGGTATTTGGTTCGGATGACAGCCCAGAATTTTGGTGCTGCACCGGTACCGGTCTTGAGGGACTGTCTAAGTTGGCCGATTCGATTTACTTCATCGATCGTCGCGAAGGTGCCACGGATGTCTACGTGAACATGTTTTACAGTTCTACTCTTCGCGTTGCTGGCCAGGACACCGAAATTAAGCAAGAATCGACGATTCCCGACGGTGAGACCACCACTTTCACCGTTGCTGGTTTTGATGACGCTGTCTTGAAATTGCGCGTTCCCGACTGGGCTGCCGGGGATGTCACACTCCAGGTCAATGGCGAGGAAACCTCGCCTTCATCAAGCAAAGGATACTTGTCCGTTCCTGTCAGCGACGGAGACGTAGTCGAGTACAGCATTCCGATGGAGGTCCGCGCAGAGTCAACAGCAGATAACGACTACTTCGTTGCGTTCGCCTACGGCCCGGTCGTTTTGGCGGCTCCGCTCGAGAGCGACGTGCCGTTTAGTACCTATCACGCGGGCGTGATGGTTAAGATGCCGAATCACGATCCGAGCGTTACGAAATTAATCGTGCCGGACACCGAAGATATCGATCTTTGGAAGGAAGAAATCCAAGACAATCTCGTTCGAACGAGTGAAGAGGGATCTGGCCTTGAATTTGCGCTCCGCAATGTTGATCATGCGGCGGCCGAGTTACGATTTGAGCCATGGTATTCGCTCAAAGATACTCGCTATGGCCTCTATTTCACGGTCTCCATTCCGGACTCAGAGCCGGCACAGCAAGCAATCCTTGACGCTAAGGAGCGCGCCCGAACTGAAAAGTACACGCACGACTACATAAACCAGTTCGATAACAACAACATCGAACGCTCGAAAAACCTCCAAACTGGAGGACAGAGCAGCAATGGCTCATTCAATGGCCGAGAGTACCGGGATGCTCAAAATGAAGGCTGGTTCAGTTACGACCTCAAGTATGATGCCACTGAAGGGGCGACGAATTACCTCGTGCGCACGTACTATGGTGGAGACGCTGGCCGCACGTTCAGCATCTACATCAACGACGTTCTCTTCAAGTCTGAAACGATCTCTTCCGACCACGGAGACGAGTTCTATGATGAAGTCGATCTGATCGACTACGAGGAGTTCTTAGCTGGCAATGAGAAGGTAGATGACGACGGAAACCCAGTTGTGACCGTGAAGTTCGTCGCGGATCGTTTTGCAGGTGGAATTTTCAATCTAGCGATCTCAGGCATGGATCCCGCAAATCTCGTGTATGACAGCGATGCAGGATTATCCGCTTTGGAATTTGATAACGGTGTCCTGACACCTGATTTCGAATCTTCCGTTACGGACTATGAGTTATTGATTCCAACGGATCAAAGTGAAGTTTCATTTACAGCTGATCTGCTACTCGCCACGGGATTGCTGAAGGTTGTAACCCCTGATGGTGAAGAAATACTCATTGACGATGCGCATAGCCGCTCCGTTTCGCTTCTCAGCGAAGATGGAGTAACTCAAGAAACGCCGCTACAACTGCGTGCCTATGCGGAGGACTGGACCACATTCACGGATTACCAGGTATTAATCGTCCCCACTGACGATCTGCCTGATCCGGGCGATGGCCAGGATCCGGGCGATGGCGAGGATCCGGGTGACGGCGAGGATCCGGGCGATGGCCAGGATCCGGGTGACGGCGAGGATCCGGGTGACGGCGAGGATCCGGGCGATGGCCAGGATCCGGGTGACGGCGAGGATCCGGGCGATGATGCTAAGAAACCGGCTGGGACTCTGCCCCGTACGGGAGCTGAGATCGCCACCGTCATTATCTTGGCGCTGCTGCTGGTCATAGGTGGCGGGGCTGTGATTGCGACGTCGCGAAAGCGCTCGCGGAACCACTAAAGCCGCGAACTCACGGCCGGGTGTTACTTCGCTTC
>DAHVRJ010000093.1:0-3701 GCA_027322505.1 Demequinaceae bacterium | reverse complement strand
CACTCGCAACGCGCTCGCCGTTGCGACCATCGGAAACATCACGGATGTGCCCATTGCGGCCGGGGCGGGCGTTCCGCTGGTGCGGCCCCAAATTGTGGCTGCGGATATCCACGGTGACTCGGGTATGGACGGCCCCGAACTACCGGAACCAACTGTTGATCTCGACCCGCGCCATGGCGTCGATCTCATTATCGAGACGGTCATGAATCACCCGCCCGGTGAGGTCACACTCGTACCCACTGGCCCGCTGACGAACATCGCGATGGCTATCCAGCGTGAACCGGAAATTATCCACCGCGTCGCCGAGGTCGTCCTCATGGGTGGGGGATATTCGAAGGGCAACACGACGCCGGCGGCGGAATTCAATATCCTGGTTGACCCCGAAGCCGCCTCCGTGGTGTTTAACGCCGACTGGTCGGTCACCATGGTTGGGCTGGACTTAACCCATCAAGCGGTTGCGACCCCCGACGTCGTAGAGCGCTTCGCGGAGCAGAGAACCCAGGCGAGCCAGTTTGTGGTGGACCTGCTGGAATTCTTCGGTCGCATGTATAAAAAGGCGCAAGACTTCGACGCCCCACCCGTCCATGACGCATGCGCGGTGGCACGCGTCATCGACCCCTCGGCCATGGTCGTCCAACCCGCTCACGTGGTGGTTGAACTTACCGGCACTTATACGGCCGGTATGACGGTCACCGATTTTCAAGGCCGCGGCGGTGTTCCGCGACGCACCCGAGTCGCAACTGAGCTAGATCGCGAAAAATTCTGGAACCTGGTCGTCGACGCTGTTGCCGCCGTCGGCTCTAACTGAGGAGCACGCACATGACAATCATCAAACTCTCCGAACAAGTAGCCGATGCCCTGGCTGAAAACCGGCCCGTCGTCGCGCTGGAATCCACGATCATTTCCCACGGCTTCCCGCGGCCCCAAAATCTCGAAGTCGCGCACACTTTCGAAAAAACTCTCACCGACATGGACGTCGCCCCGGCCACGATCGCCCTCATCGACGGCGTCCCGCACGTGGGCCTAGATTCTTCGCAAATTGATCGCATCGCCAATGACACCTCCGTAATCAAGGTTTCGGGACGCGATCTCGGCTTGGCCATGACCCAAAAGGTGACGGGCGCAACTACGGTAGCGGCGACGTCCATACTTGCTCATCAGGCTGGAATCCGCGTTTTTTCCACCGGTGGCCTGGGCGGAGTCCATCGCGGGGCATCTGATTCTTTTGACGAATCAGCTGACCTAACAACGCTCTCGCGCACCCCGATCACCGTGGTGGCCGCGGGCGTGAAGTCAATTTTGGATATCCCCGCCACGCTGGAGCGCCTCGAGACTCTGGGAATCACTGTGGCTGGCTATCGCACCAAGCAGTTTCCGGGTTTTTACCTCTCTGATTCCGGGTACAGCCTGGACTGGCGGGTGGCGTCGGCTGCCGAGGTTTCCGAGATTATGGCCCACCGCGATGAGTTGGATTTGGAAAACGCCATCGTGGTGGCGAACCCGCTTCCACTTGACCAGCAACTGGACCCGCAGCTGCATGATGAGGTGTTGAATGCGGCGCTCGCGGCCGCGGCGGAAAACGACATTCACGGCAAGGAAGTAACTCCCTTCCTGCTGGCGTATTTGCAGCAGCACACAAAGGGCGCCTCGATGACCGTGAACATTGACATCGCGGTCAATAACATCCGGCTCGGGGGCGAAATTGCCATCGCCTGGTCTGGACGACGCTAGAACGGAGCCGGCAATGTCGCCACCCACGGTCGTCGTGGTCGGGGACGTCATCAATGACGTCGTGGTCCGCCCACTGGAGCCCGTCACGCTCGATTCCGACACCCGCTCGCAGATCGCCGCCCGCCCCGGCGGTTCGGCAGCCAACACCGCTTGCTGGCTCGGCCACCTCGGCGCCGAAGTGGTGTTCGTGGGCCGCGTGGGCGCGGAAGACCACGGCTACCACCGCGACCACTTTGCGGAGTTCGGCGTACGGGCGGAGCTGGTCACCGATCCGCGCGCCCCCACCGGTTCGATTGTGATCATTGTGGACGACGCCGGTCACCGCACGATGTACACCGATCGGGGAGCGAATCTCAATTTGGCGCCCACTGACGTATCCGACGCAGACTTGCGCAGCGCCGGACTCTTGCATCTGACGGCCTACTCGTTATTCGAGCCGAGCGTGCGGGAAAGTGCCTTGGAAATCTTGAGCCGGGCACGGGAGTTCGGGGTGGAACTCTCAGTTGACCCGTCATCTGTAGCGTTTTTACGCGAGCACGGTGCTGAGACGTTTTTTCAATGGTCAGCCGGTGCGCGGCTGATATTTCCAAATTGGGAGGAAGCTGAGTACTTAACGGGCGCGCGCGATCCGGTTTCCGCTGCGCGAGCGTTGAATGAGCACTACCCGATCGTTGTTATCACGCTGGACGCTGGCGGCGCAGTTGTGGCCCAGAACGGCGCTGAGCCCGTGCGCGTGGCGGCAAAGCGCATCACCGCGTTGGACCCCACCGGCGCCGGAGATTCTTTTTGCGCTGGTTTCCTGGCGGAGTGGATGACAACCGGTGACATTGTTGCCGCGGCCGAAGCCGGATCGGCCACCGCCGCCACGGCCGTGACCCGGCTTGGGGCCCGCCCGGCGCCTAGCAGCCTCAGGCATCGTGAAGCGACGCAAATCTCGTAGGCTAGTGCGGTGACTGAGCCGAACTCCGCCGATGCCACCTCCCGGCTTGCCGCCTCCCGCCTTGCGGCCTCGCGACTTGCTGCCCGCGGCGTGCAACTTGGCTATGACGAGCGCGTGGTCATCGAAGACTTATCGCTGGTGGTTCCTGACGGCTCTTTCACGGTGATTGTCGGGCCGAATGCCTGCGGAAAATCGACCCTCCTGCGCGCGCTGGCCCGCATGATCAAGCCCCGCAGCGGCCAAGTACTGCTTGACGGGCACGAAATCGCGACGCTGCGTTCGAAAGAGGTGGCGCGCCGGCTCGGATTGCTGCCGCAATCCTCCATTGCACCCGAGGGAATCACAGTTGCTGACCTGGTAGCGCGCGGTCGATACCCGCACCAATCAATGCTGCGGCAATGGTCTGTTGATGATGCGGAAACAGTCGCAGAGGCCATGGAGGTCACCAATGTGACCGACTTGGCTGACCGGATGGTCGATGAACTATCAGGTGGTCAGCGCCAGCGCGTGTGGATCGCCATGGTGCTGGCCCAAGAAACGCCCCTTTTACTTCTCGATGAACCCACCACTTTTCTAGACATCGCCCACCAAATCGAGGTCATGGATCTACTTGCTGACCTGCACGCCGCCGGCCGCACAGTGGTTGCGGTCTTGCACGACTTAAACCAGGCGGCCCGCTACGCGAGCCACCTGGTGGCCATGCGCGGCGGCGCGATTGTCGACACGGGCGAGCCCAGTGAGATTTTGACGGCAGATCTGATTCAAACCGTGTTCGGTTTGCGCAGCCAAGTGGTCCCCGATCCGGTAACCGGTACTCCGATGGTGGTTCCGCTGCGCAAATAGCAGCTTTCTGGCTCCGCGCCCCACGAATCTCTCCCAGCGCCCCACAATCGCACTCATCAACGGGCCACAAGCACACTCCTCAACGCGTCGAGGTTTGCACCATGTGGCGGGGTTCTGACGGAACCCCTTCCAAAAATGTGACGCAACAATACTGATGTGACTGGAGTGCCTTAAAGCCGCGATTATC
>DAHVRJ010000073.1:0-6720 GCA_027322505.1 Demequinaceae bacterium | reverse complement strand
ACGCGCGTGCCTTTAGCCACTTGGTCGGCCCAAACGCGCGCCAAATTCGCTGCCGCGTCCGCGCCGACTTCTTCAAAAAGCAGGGCCGAACGCGTCAGGTGTTCTGCACCTTTAGCGGAAGCGTCACCCGTGGCCGCCCCGGGCGCGCTTTTGGCAGAAGTAGCACCGCCCCGGCCCTTGGCTTTCCCAGCTCCACCCTTGGCGGAAGTAGCACCGCCACCGCTCTTGCCAGTCCCATCCGCACTTTCGGCGGTGTCAACTGTTGCCGCAGAACGGCGGCCTGCGATGAGGTGACGCAGCGCCAGATCGAGTGCATCGGCATTATCGGCTTCCGCTTCGGTGGTGGCGAGATTGGGAAGCGTGTCGACATCCGGAGCCATCATGTCGTGCGAGCTGGCTGCTGGGATCTCCAATAATTCGGCAATGTCGAAGTAGTTGGGCCGTGTCAGCAGCGGCAAAGTGCTCGAACGTGAGCTGCGCGCCATTTCTAATAGCGTTTCCGCCTCTGGAATCTCCCCAGCTATCACGTGTGCTAGTGCGCGATTAGCAAGCAATTCGGTGTGGACGGTGGGCGAGTGGGGTACGGGTACCAGCTTTTCTAAAACGGCAGCCAGATCATCGATTTCGCCGAGGCGCAGCACGGACAATCGGCCGGCAATGACGCAAACAAGTCCGGCAAACGGCAGGGCCATCGGTAGGGTGAAAGCAGCCTGTTGGAGTGCCTTTTTAGCACCCGAAATATTGCCCGATGCGTATTCCACAATGATGTCGGCCAGGTGTAAATAGGCATTCAAAAGTGGAGTGATCGCGATACTATGGGAACTGCCGTTGTGAAAATCTGGATCCCACGGTGAAGTTACCGGCGGGCTCAATTCAGACAGCGTTGAGGTCACTACGCGCCGGGCCTCGGCGCCGGACCCGGTTCGCACCAAAGCAAGTGCCCGCACAATCCGCGCGGCGACCGTATAAATCAAATCCGCACTCGCCTGAGTGGGAACATATAGACCCGGCTCGGGGTCCCCGCCTAAAACCTCCATCCACGCGCGCAGGAGTTCCACGCGCCTTGCTTCGTTCGCTGAGCCGGGCGCCAGCGCACCACTGTCCTCGGGCGCCAGTGCATCACGATCGCCGGGCGCCAGCGCACCACTGTCGCCGGGCGCCAGCGCGTCAATGCCGGCAGCTAGTGCATCGATGAGATCATCGGCCGCATCCAGATCAGCGCGCTCGGTATGAAAGACCGCCGCTAATTGCTGTGAATGCACGTCGGGTTTGCCATCGGGCATCATTTCTTCAGGAACTTGCCCAGTGGCAAAGGTCACGGCTGCCGTCAGTGCTGCCGACACTTTCTGAGCCTGTGAACGAGGCAAAATACGTGCAGCTTCGCGCAGTAAACCCACCGCATCGGAAATGTGCCCGGCGTGCAGTGCCGCGTTCCCGGCCACAATCATCGCCGCGGGTCGCGCCGCGCCGGTGGCGTGGGACAGACTCTCGCGCGCCACGCGCTGCGCCCAGGCCGCGTCGCCAAGTTCAAGCATTCGTTTCGCAACTTCCAAAAGGCGGTGCGAAAGAGCTGTATCCCCGGTCAGCGAAGCGAGCGCGTGGTGCCACAGCGCCGTGATTTCTGACCCCGCTGCTTCATGCGCCCGCGCTAGCTTTTGGTGAGCAATAGTGCGCTCACCAACGGAGGCGTCGCCGTGTACCAGCGCTCGTATGCGCGGGTCGGCAATCTTAATGTGGCCCGCCACGAGGCGCAGGTGTCGAGCCGCGGAACTGGAAAGTAGCTCGTCAATCTCCAGGCCGGTGGCGGCAAGGAACAGGTCGGTGCGATCACTTACCGATACCGCGGCCGTAAGTAGAAGCTCCCGATCGCGCGCCGGCATTCCCATTAATTCCGGCGATACTGCCCGGTGGGTGGAAGGGGAAACCGGTAGTGGGTCTGGCAGCTGCGAAAGCCCAGAAAGCTGGGCCGAACTGAGTGTTTGCGCCGTTTCCACCAGCGCGGTAGGCGCCCCACTCACATGCTCATTCAAAACATGAATAACGTGGGGCGCCACCGTGGTGTCCAAACTTTCTTGCAGCATGAACAGCGCATCTGCGTTGGTAACGGGCGCCAGGGGCCGACGCTCGATTTCGTAGGGCAAAGAGCGCACGAGGTCGGGGTCGGTGGCCGTAATCAGCAGCACCGCTGCCGCCCGCCGCTCTGCTACTGCGCTCACCAAGGTTCGGCGCGTTACTTCATCCAAATTTTCTAGATCATCAATGACGAACACCACGGCTCGCTCGTGCTTTCCGGCCGTGATGAGATCGGCGAGCGAGCGGCCCAAAGTCGCGACGTTTTGGTGGGTGGCGGCATTGCGTAAATCGGCCGGTACCAGCGGCTGGACGGGAGCGGAGCGGCTCGAGTCCAAATCTTTTGTGTCATCAATGAGCCGGCGCACCACGTAATCGAGCGCGATGTCGCCGTCATTTTCTTGGGCACGGGGGTGCTGGGCACCGGGTTGCTGGGCACCGCGTGACTGGGCACTGGGTTGCTGGGCGCCGGGCTGTTGCGCACCACGTGGCTGGGCGTCAGGCCCTTGGGGGTTAGGCGGCTGGGAGGGCACGCGAATTACCAGCGATCCCAACGCTTCCGCTTCGGCGGCGGCGTGCGCGAGCAGCGCACTTTTACCCATCCCGGGCTCACCGGTCCATACCAGGGCGCCGGCCCCGTATTCGCAGCGCGAAATGGCCAGTTCGATTTCACTTAGGCGCCCGCGCGGAATCTCATAGGGCAGCTTTTGACTATGGGCGGTGGCGGGCCCGGGGCTGGGAAAAGCGGAATCGTCGGGCCAGCGGTGTTCCCGGGAACGAGTGCTGCGCGCACCCTCGCGACCTGCATGCATATGCGGCTCTTCACGTCCTATTTGTTAAGAAGCGCGCTTCCCATCTGCACCATCGCTCCCAGCGACGCTGCCAGGGCGATGAGATTTCCTTTACGATGATCATACCGTATTTAGACGGACTCTTTTATTACCGTTTCGGTGCCTAAGGGCTTCCCCGCTGCGTCCCTCATCGATCAACGCGCGCACTCCCGCCCGAAGCGAGTTTCACTACATCCGGCTTGGTAACCATGGTGGTATCGCCGGGCGTGGTTTGGGCTAGAGCCCCGTGCGCGGCGCCGTATTCCACCGCCGTTTGCAGGGGTTGACCCTCCAGCAGCCCGTAAATTAACCCGGATGCGAAAGAGTCCCCGCCGCCCACGCGATCCATAATTTCTAAATCCCGGCGCAGCGTTGCCTGCACGACGCCGGTATCGGCCGACCACGCCAGCGCGCCCCAGTCATTGCGTGAAGCGGTGTGCACGGTGCGCAGTGTTGTTCCAATCACCTGGAAATTAGGGAACGTGGCCGCCGCCGTTTGAATCATCGCCTCGTAGTTCTCCGCCTGCACGTTCGAAAGGTGCTCATCGGCCCCTTCCACCTCAAAACCGAGCGAGGCGATGAAGTCCTCCTCATTTCCGATCATCACGTCAATGTATTGCGCAATTTCTCGGTTCACCTCCTGCGCGGCCGGCTGGCCCCCGCGGTGGTTCCACAAACTGGGCCGATAATTCAGGTCATAAGACACGATCGTCCCGTGCCGTCGCGCCGCCTGGACCGCGGCAAGGGTTGTCTGCGCGCTCGTCTGGCTCAAACCCGCAAAAATTCCGCCGGTGTGCAGCCAGCGCGCCCCCAATTGACCAAACAGGTGGTCCCAGTCCACATCTGTCGGAGCCAATTGTGAGGCAGCGGTGTGACCGCGATCCGAAACCCCCACCGCCCCGCGCACTCCAAACCCGCGCTCGGTGAAGTTCAACCCGTTGCGCGCCGCCACGCCGAGCCCATCGAAGGGTGCCCATTTAATGTGATCAGTCGCCAGCCCCCCGGTCATGATGAAGTCCTCGACCAGCCGGCCCACCTCGTTATCGACCAGCGCGGTCACAATCGCCCCGCGCAGTCCAAACGCCCGCCGCAGCCCGCGCGCCACGTTGTACTCACCGCCACCTTCCCAGGCCTGAAACGATCGCGTTGTGCGAATTCGCCCCGCGCCCGGATCCAGCCGCAGCATCACCTCACCCAGCGACACAATGTCGTAGCGGCACTCATTAGCGGGTCGAATATTCAACTTGGTCATGGCTTTCCTTTGGTTGGGACGGGGAACATTTACTACCTGGGGCGGTTGTCGTAGCTGCTGACAAGCGCTAATTAAGGACGGCGCCGGGCAGCTTGGTCATCTATGTCGCGAACGAGTTGGACTGCTTCGGTCACCAGTTCCGTGATCTGGTCGGTGGCCTGTTCCTGGACCAGATGGCGCGGCACCATCCACGAACCACCCACGGCCTTAACGGCCGGTACGGCGAGGTAATCCGCCAGATTCTGGGCGGAGACGCCACCGGTGGGGATAAAACTTAAATTCGGGAACGGGGCTGAAAGGGCCTTGATCGCCGCGGGGCCGCCGGAGGTTTTGGCGGGGAAGAACTTGACCGCTTCTAAACCCAGCGCGAGCGCGGCCTGCACCTCGGTAGCGGTTACTGCACCGGGCAGTGCCAACACCTTGCGCTCGCGGCAGCGCTCCACCACCGCTTCGCTCAACCCGGGCGAGACCACGTACTGGGCCCCGGAGTCGACCGCTACATCTACCTGCTCGGCCGTCAACACCGTGCCTGCCCCCACGATCAGATCCTCGCGCTGGGCCAGTGCCGCGATGGCCTGGGGCGCGGCGGCGGTCCGGAACGTTATTTCGGCCGTGGGCAGTCCGCCGGCTACCAGCGCTGCGCCCAGCGCGGGGGCAGTAGCGGCATCGTCGATGACCACAACGGGAATCAGCCGCGCGGCGCACAGTTGTGCCCAAATTGATCCGGACATAGCAAACCCCTTTGTTTCGCTAGATGAAATATGCATCTCGAACAATGAAATACATCATAGCCATAAAAGGGCATAGGCTTAAGCCCATGGGACGCGCATTAGTAACCGGTGCAAGCTCCGGACTTGGGGAAGAATTCGCTTGGCAACTAGCTGAAGCCCGCCATGATCTCGTGCTGGTGGCGCGCAATGCGGAAAGGTTGGAGAAGCTGGCCGCCCAATTGCGCGCGGCCGGGGGCATTGAAGTTGAAGTCCTGCCCGCTGATCTGGGAAATCGGGAGCAGCTTGAAACCGTGGCGCAGCGGCTGCGCGACCCGTCAGCCCCAATCGGCCTGTTGGTAAACAACGCCGGATACGGTCTGCACCAGTCTTTTATAGATGGCGATATCCGCACCGAAGAACAGTTCCTGGACGTGCTGGTGCGGGCGGTGCTCGTACTGACCCACGCGGCTACGGAACACATGGTGCAAAAGGGGAGGGGCGCCGTCCTTAATGTGTCATCAGTAGCGGCGCTGACGGCGATGGGAACATATGCGGCTCATAAGGCTTGGGTGCGGACTTTCACCGAGGCGCTCGCGACGGAACTGCGGGGCACCGGGGTGACGGCGACGGTGGTGAGCCCGGGGTTTGTGCGTACGGAGTTTCATCAGCGAGCGGGGTGGAAGAAAATGCCCTACCCGGACGCGGCCTTTTTGGATCCAATGCGCGTGGTGGCGACCGCGCTGGCCGATGTGCGGCGCGGGGCTGTAATTTCTACGCCCTCTGTGCGCTATCAGGTTGCCTCCGCGATTGCCCGGTTGAGCCCGCGCCCGCTGGTGCGGGCCGTGACCGGAGTGCGGCGGCGCATTGAGCACTGAAATGGGTGGGAAGTCGCCAATTGAGGCGGTCGACCGGGCGCTGCGCGTGCTGGAACACTTGGCGCAGGTGGGACCGCGTGGAATTTCGCTGGCCGAATTGAGTCAGCGTGTTGAACTCAATAAGGCCACCGTGCATCGGGTTTTGGCGGCCCTGCGTTTTCGTGATTTTGTGAGCCAGTTGGCGAGCGGGGCCTATGTTTTGGGTCCGGCCGCCACGGTATTGGCGCCGCAGTTTTATCGCGAAGAAAATCTGCCCGAATTGCTGCGGCCGGCTCTGGCTGCCCTTAGTGAAGCGGTTGGCGAACTTGTGCACTTGGGCATTATGCGCGGCCGGCACGTGGTGTATGTGGAAAAGGTGGAACCCCAGCGATCGGTGCGTGTGTGGTCGGCGGTGGGCCGGGCAAGTCCGGTGCTGACAACGGCGCTGGGTCGAGCGCTGCTGGCGGCGGCGGATGTGGAACGGGATGTGGTGGCCCATTATGCGCCCCAGGACCCGGATTTAGTGGACTCAGCGTGGGCGGCAATAAAGCGGGCGCGTGAGCGTGGGTATTCCATTGAGCGGGAAGAAAACGAGCCCGGCATTAGTTGTCTGGGCATCGCCTTGCTGCATGCCGGGCAGCCGGTGGCGGCAATTTCAATCACCGCGCCCGTCGAACGCCTCACAGCTGGCGATGAAGCGGGGCTCCTAGCGGCAATCCGTCAAGTTGTGCCGGCGAAGTTGAGCGGGGGACTGGAGTTGTTCGACCGCGGTTGAACTGGGGCTATTTTCGGGCGTGGCAAGGCCAGTGTCGAAGATCATTTAAGCGCGGGATGTGCACCCGGGTGCGCGGGTCAACGCAGCAGCGAGAAGCGCGGCGCGGTTGTGCGCTGAGAGCGCAAAATATTTGCCCAGGGTCGCTGGTTTCTCTAACAGAGGTCATGGGACAATAAAGATGTCCAAAATCCCCTGTCAGGCAGGAGCCCTAAATGGCTATCGCAACACC
>DAHVRJ010000069.1:0-25906 GCA_027322505.1 Demequinaceae bacterium | reverse complement strand
GAACCGATACCAAGAGTGCGCGAAACTCGGCGCATCGTCGTAGGCGTTGATGGCTCCCCGCCCGCCGAGGCGGCGCTGTCCCGCGCGCTAGCTGAAGCCGACCTGTGGGGAGCAGAATTAACGATCGTTACCGGCGTTCCGGTCGGTTCCGGCGCCAGCATTTTGGGCTGGCTCCCAGCTTCGATTGATCGTGAACAAGTATTGGCTGACGTTGCCGCCGGCCTGGACGTTGTAGTGGACCGTGCCGCCGGTGAACACCCCGACGTAAAGATCAAACGTCACGTGCTGGATGGCACCGGTGCGAGCCTGCTAACCGAGTTTTCCACCGCCGTCGACCTCATCGTGGTGGGCTCCCGCGGGCGCGGCGGATTCGCCGGGATGCTGCTGGGTTCCACATCCCAAACGGTCCTTAATCACGCGATCTGCCCCGTCATGGTCGTCACCACGCGCGTCGACAGCGACGACCTGCATCCAACCGCAGTTGCCTCCGGACAGGAGTGACGTCGTCCTAATCTGTGCTGCCGGTCGGCGGCGCTAAATCACCCATATCCGCAACGCGCTGCAGCACCTCGCGGGGCGTTAACTGCGTCAGGTCTGGCCCGATTTCATCCCAGGTCCGGGGCGCCGCCACCGCGATGTGTGTGCGCGCCCGCAGCGAGTACGGAGTGATCGTCGTTTTCGCCCGATGATTTTGGGACCAGTCCAAAAGCACCTTGCCCACGCGTTCTTCCTTCGACATATCGGCCGTAATCAATTCCGGATTCGCGTCGGCGAGCTCGTGCGCCAGCTTCCGGGCGTAGTCGCGCGTATTGACCAGCCCGCCATGCAGCGGCGCATATAGCTGCATCCCCTTCGATCCGGAAGTCACGGGGAACGTTTGCAAATCTTCGCGCTCCAGCCGCTCGGCCACAATATGCGCTACGGCAGCGCAATCGGCTAATCCCATTCCCTCGCCCGGATCCAAATCAATTACGAGCCGATCCGGGTTTTTCACCCCACCGCGCGGCCCCGCCCGCCACTGCGGCGTGTGCAGTTCCAACGCCGCCAAGCCACCCAGCCACACCAGACCGGCCTCGTTATCGATGAACGGGTAGGTGACGTCTTTTCCGGGATCCTTTGCGCCTGGGGAGGCCGGTAAAACCTGCGTGCGCACCCAATCGGGCGTACCGCGCGGGGCGTTTTTCTCAAAAAACCGCTGCCCCGCCAGGCCGTCTGGAAACCGAATCCGCGTCACGGGCCGCTGCGCCAACTGCGGCAACAACACCGGCGCGATCGCGCGCAGATAATCGATCACTTCGCCCTTCGTGGTACCACTTTCGGGGTATAACACCTTGTCTAGATTCCGCACCGGAATCTGCACGTGGGTTGTTTGCGGAAATAGGATGACCTGCACCGATATCCAGCCTGCCAGCCACGCTTCCCGCTGGTCTCAAGCCTAAATCCCGTCAGGAGCGGGCTACTCCCATGCAGATTCGCCTCCGGGCCTCGTCGGTCAATCGGGGTTCCGATAGAGCAGCCATCTCGCGACCGAAGGTCTGAAGGTAGCTCCTATTCCACTATGAAGTCGAAGGCACGGGCGGCGCGAACCTGAGGCTCTCCGCGTCGTCCGCCGAGTCGGTGGGACCTCACTCGTACCTCGTCATGTTTTCTCCTCCGTTCTGCTCAATGCCACGTATGCGAGTTATCGCGAACCGTCGAGGAGTGCTCTGACATGGGAGCGGTCGATCTACTCCGGGCGCAGTCCCTAACTCTGGCTACCGGGGAGAACACTTCCAGCGTGCCTAGATCAGTCACTAGGACCATGATGGGCACACCATCCTGCCCTGATGGCGCACCGCGAATTGCTATCGCATCCAGCTGTTCACTCCTGTTGAGCCTCTTGGTTAGTCGGGCAACGTTCTGCTTGTTGACATAGCCGGCTGGTCCCGTTCCGTCAGCGGCGTTGACCGCGATGGCGTTGGGGTCGTGCTGGTTGTCGGGTTTACGTACGAGGCGTACTGATGCACCGGGTGAAAAATCGCCAGCCTTGACCGCCACTTCGTAGTGGGAGACACCGCGCAGCTTGAAGATTGTGATGCCCAGGCGGTGCAATGCTGGCGAGTACGGATTGATCCACTCCCCACTGGGTGTCGCCAGCACCAGAAGGTCTCGGACTCGCTCGAGGCGCAGGTTCACCGCCCCGCCCTCATCCACCTCGATGACTTCTGCTTCCCGTTCACGCGGGAGGTACTCTGCCCGGTAGAAAGTATGACGCTGATCAGGTGGAACCGGAGCCGGCGGTGTGCCGCGCTCCACCGATACGGTGACGCGAACGCGACGCTCCTCGGGCGGCTCAAGCTGGCGCACGCTCGGTGTCGACTGATTGTCTCCCTTGAACAGCCGTCTCAATGCGTTGAACTTGCTCTGAGCCTAGCAATCGCGCCGCATCGTCACCGGTGCCCGACCATTCCTGATCAATCTATTGGAAGGACATCCTTGCCATGCCCCGAACGAAGCGTGATCGTCTCTGGGGGCTCCACAGCATCGCCGCTGAAGATCGATGTCGCACATAGGGCACCCTGACCGGGCAGTTCACCGGGCGGGTCTTACGGGAATCGTAGAGTGGCGGAAGTCCGCGCTAGCGGTCCTGGTTCGCGGCAGAGTGGAGGTGTCGTGGTGAGGGACCCACGTATGGGACTGCTCCAAACTCCTACTCGGACGGATCCCCACTGGAGGGCGCGACACAGCCCACGGCCCCCGTGACCAGCAGCGCGAGGCCGAAGGTGGCGGGCCGGGCCGGCTAGGAGATGGGGGCGGGGTGGTCGCTGAACGTGGATGCTTGCGGGTCCGTTGAGTGGATCTCTGGCTGGGGCGACTGGTGTTTTTTGGTTCGGGCTGCACGCAGGCCGTTGAGGATCACGATGACTTCCGCGACCTCGTGGATCAGGACGACGGCTGCCAGGCCCAGGACGCCGGTGATGGCCAGGGGCGGCAGGGCGGCGATGATCAGCAACGAGAGCACGATATTTTGGTTCATGATCCGTCGGCCTTGCTTGGCATGAGCGATGGCTTGCGGGATCAGACGCAGGTCGTGGCCGGTGAAGGCGATGTCGGCGGATTCGATTGCGGCATCGGAGCCGGTGGCCCCCATGGCGATACCGATCTCTGCGGCAGCGAGGGCCGGGGCGTCGTTGATGCCGTCCCCGATCATCGCCGTGGGTGCGGCCGCGTTCAGTTCGCGGATGGCTTTCGCCTTGTCTTCGGGGCGTAGCTGCGCACGGACATCCTCGATGCCTGCCTGGGAGGCGAGGGTGTGCGCCGTGCGTCCGTTGTCTCCGGTGAGCATGGTGACGCCGAGGCCCCGGGCGGCGAGAATCCGCACCACTTCGGGCACCTCGGGACGCAGCTCATCGCGCACGCCGATGGCTCCTACCGCTGCACCGTCGCGGTGGACGATGACCGCTGTCATGCCCAGTGTTTCCATGCGGTGCACTGCCTCGGTGAGTTCTCCGGCGTCGAACCGACGCGGGCTGCCGACCCCGACTGCCGCCCCGTCAACGGAGCCGTGGATGCCGTGCCCGGCTTCCTCGGTGATGCCGCTCGCTGCAGCCGTTCCCGGGGCGGCTTGGGTGATGGCGATAGCCAGCGGATGGGTACTGTGCTGTTCCAGGGCGGCAGCCCACGCCAGGATCTGCTGCTTGCCGGTTCCCTCGACGGCTAGTACCTCGGTGACGGTGGGCTGGTTGCGTGTCAGCGTGCCGGTCTTGTCGAGGGCAAGATGGCGGATGGCCCCGAACCGTTCGAAGACCGCACCGCTTTTAATGATGACGCCGAACTTGCTAGCCGAGCCGATCGCCGAGACGACGGTGATCGGCACCGCGATCGCTAGGGCGCACGGGGAGGCAGCGACCAGGACGACCAGGGCGCGGGTGATCCACAGTTCCGGGTCTCCCAACAATGAGCCGAGCAACCCTACAAGTGCGGCGAGGATCAGCACCCCGGGCACCAGCGGGCGGGCGATGCGGTCGGCCAGGCGGGCGCGTTCACCCTTTTCGGATTGGGCCTGCTCGACTAGGTGCACAATGGTGGTCAGGGAGTTGTCGGTGCCCGCCGCGATGGTTTCGATTTCCAGGACGCCGGAGGTGTTGATCGCCCCGGCAGAGACCCCGTCTCCGGCCTGAACCTCGACGGGGATGGATTCGCCGGTGATCGCCGACGTGTCCAGGCTGCTGCGTCCGGTGCGGATAATGCCGTCTGTGGCGATCCGTTCCCCGGGCTTGATGAGCATCATCTGGCCGATGGTGAGGTCCCTGGCCTGGATTGGGGTGGCGTTGCCATTGATGAGGACGGTGGCGGTCTCGGGGACCAGTCTCAACAAGGCCCGCAGGCCGCTGCGGGCACGGTCCATCGCCTTGTCTTCCAGGGCCTCGGCGATCGAGTAGAGGAACGCCAGAGCGGCGGCTTCCTCGACGTAGCCGAGGATGACGGCCCCCGTGGCGCTCATGGTCATCAGCAGCGCGACGCCAAGCTTGCCCTTGGCCAACTTGCGGACCGCCCCGGGAACGAACGTCCAGGCACCCAGCAGCAAACCGGCCCAAAAAAGCACAAGCGCGGGAACCTCGGCCCCTGACCACTGAGTCACCAGACCGGCCACAAATGCGACCCCGGAAGCGACCGGGATCATGACCCCGCGATCACGCCACCACGGAGTGTTGGCCCCGGTCTCGGTGTGCTGCTCCTGAGGCTCATCGTGCGCGCAGCATGCATCACTCATGCGTTTGTCTCGCTCTCGCAGCACCCGGGCACCGGACAACCTTGGTCCAGACATTCAGCGCTCTCATCGACCGCCAGGGTCACGTCGATCAAGGCGGTGAGGGCGCGGGCCAGATGAGGGTCGGTGATTTCATAGCGGGTCTGGCGTCCCTCCACTTCCCCCACCACGATGCCGCAATCCCGCAGGCAGGCCAGGTGGTTGGAAACATTGGACCGGCTCAAGCCCAAGTCCCGGGACAGCTCGGCCGGGTAACCTGGCCCCTCCAAGAGGGTCATGAGGATGCGCGACCGGGTCGGGTCAGCCATCGCTCGGCCAATCCGGTTCATCACGTCGAGGCGGAAAGTAATAGCCAGCATGCAACGACTATACAGCCAGGGCTGAACTATCAAAAGTGGATAATGTCAATGCCAATCTCGAAGGAGTCCCGGTTGAGACGGATGACTCGCTGCGCTCATGAACACCGTCCCGCAGAACGATCGGCATACGGGACATCTTTGCTTCTAGTCTTCTGGCCAGTGCAGGATGTCCCAGGCTGGATAACGGTCGTTTTTGCATCGCAGCGTGAAGGTTGTGCCTCAGGAGGGGCCAGTGAGGGTCCAACCGATAGCACCCGCAGATCTTGCCGCATATGCCGGTTGGTAGGGACCTCGTGCACGCCGTCTGCTTGGCGGTGTGAGGTTCGAGCTCGATCATGGGGTTCGCGACTTCGGGGGGAGCAGGTCGGTCAGCAGTGCCTCGACTCGGTCGCGGATGTTGTCGCGCACCTGGCGAACGGTATCGATGTCCTGGCCTGCGGGGTCGGTGAGTTTCCAGTCTTCATAGCGCACGCCGGGGAAGAAGGGGCAGGCATCCCCGCAGCCCATGGTGATGACCACGTCAGATGCCTCTACGGCCTTGGGGGCGAGGATCTTGGGTCGCTGATCGGAGATGTCGATACCGACCTCGGCCATGGCCTCGACCGCGACCGGGTTTATCGCCTCCGCGGGGGCAGAGCCGGAGGAGCGGACTTCGACCTGCCCATTGGACAGGGCGGTGAGGAAGCCGGCTGCCATCTGGGAACGTCCAGCGTTGTGGACGCAGACGAACATGACGCTGGGGCGGTCAGACATGGGCTCTCCTTCAGTGGATGGGGGACATTCGGGGCCACCAGGTTCGACGGCGCTGCGAGGGTCTCGGCGAGCTTTGAGGGGAAGGGGCTTGCCAGGCTCAGCCCGTCCGCGTCACTGCAGTCAGCACTTTACTGGCTCACTGGCTATTGTCCAGGGTCGTGCTCCGTCAGGTGCCGAGGAGTGTGAGCCAGCCGGCTAAGGCGAGCAGGGTTACGGCCAGGACGGGGATGGTGAGCACGATGCCGACCTTGAAGTAGGTGCCCCAGCCGATGTGCATGCCTTTGCGGTCCAGGACCGAGAGCCACAGCAGTGTTGCCAGCGACCCGATGGGGGTGATCTTGGGGCCGAGGTCGGCGCCGATTATGGCGGCGTAGGCCATCATCTGCTCGGTCAGTCCGGTGGTTCCCGCGGCCTCGATGCCCAGGGCGGCGATGAGTGTGGTGGGCATGTTGTTCATCACCGATGACATTCCGGCCACGAGGAAGCCGGTGCCAGTGGCTGTGGCGAGGTTTCCGTGCTGGGCGATGGTCGCCAGAGTCTGGCCGAGGTAGTCAGTGAGGCCTTCGTTGCGCAGGCCGTAGACCACCAGGTACATGCCCAGGCTGAAGAGCACGATCTGCCACGGCGCGGATCTCACTACCGACCACACCGCGATCGTGGGCTCGGTAGTGGTGATGGTTCTCGTCTGGGCGGACATGGCCTTGTGGCCGCGTACGGAGGTGCTGCGCGGCGCGGTTGTGTTGCCGCCGCTGATGGAGGTTGCCGTCAGGTCGTCGTGCGATCCAGAGGGGCGCACGCGGATCTGGGTCCCGACTCGCCGAAAGAGTACCCGGGGGCGGCGGGCGGCTATAAGGACAAGTGCCAGGGCGCATAGGGAGGCGACCGCGGCGACGGGCACCCCGATCGCGTCGGCGGCGAAGTAGCCGACCAGCAGAGCGGCCAGGACAACGATGCCGGCGCGGAACGTCGTCGGGTCTGCCACCGCCTCGGCTGGGCGGCGCAGCGCCGTCACGTCGTAGCGGCCGGGGATGGACTTGCGGAAGAACAACCGGAGCATGACCAGGCTCGCGCCCAACGACACCAGAGCCACGGGCACCATGACCAGGGCGTAGCGGGCGAAGCCGATGCCGAAGAAGTCGGCGATGACGATGTTGACAAGGTTGGACACGACGAACGGTAGGCTGGTGGTGTCGGCGATGAAGCCTGTGGCGATGACCAGTCCGAAGGCCACCGCCGGGCTGAATCTCAGGGCCAGGATCATCTGGAAGACGATCGGGGTCATCACCAGGGCGGCGCCGTCGTTGGCGAACAGGGCCGCGACCGCCGCCCCGAGCACGACGATGAGGTTGAACAGGGTGCTGCCGTTGCCGCGCGCCCAGCGCGCGACGTGCAGGGCGGCCCACTCGAAGAAGCCGGCCTCATCCAGGATCGAGCAGATGATGATGACCGCGACGAAGGTCAACGTCGCGGTCCACACGATGTCCCACACCACCGGGACGTCGCCCAGGTGCACCACCCCGGCGATGAGCGCGACCGCGGCGCCGCCCAGCGCACTCCACCCGATCCCCAAGCCCTTGGGCTGCCAGATCACCAGTACAAGGGTGGCCAGGAAGATCCCCACGGCTAGCAGCACGGTGCACCCCCGATCGCAGAGCTGCAGGTCCCTAGCAGCTGGGTTCCGGGAACCTCACGTCGGGATTCAAAGAGCGGTGTCACCGTCTGGTGTCCTTTCGCTACATGACCCGGCCCTGACGTCACGCGGAGGGCAGGGCTACGTCTGTGGTGGTCAGAGGGCGGAGCGGCCGTGAGCGAAGCCGGTGGGAAAGCCGATGAGCTGGCGCTCGGGTGTGCCGCAGGAGGCGGCGTGCGGCACCGTCCACATTGAACTGCCACGGCGAGAACAGCCGCACATGCGCCCACCTCCGCACTGCCGCGCCCACCGAGTCTCCGGCCTCCAGCCCCCGCGGCTCTAGGCCACGCTCCACCCAGGGGAGAAGGGGCCGCCAGGCCCGCCGGGCCGGCACCAATCACGATCACCGGCAACGGCCTCGTTGTAGTCGAGGGCATGGCTAGTCCCTTCTGGCAGGGCACGACTCGCACCCTCAGATTGATGGTTCTCGATGCAACATGCGCAGCATGACAGATCGTATCGACAGACGTCAATCTCTAAGGGAAGATGGGGGGATGACGGCAATACCGGACATCCCCGAGCTTGAGGTGGCGTGCTGCGCCCCGCTAGTCCGCGAGCCCCTCGCGCCCGACGAGGCGCGCGGCCTGGCGACCATGTTCAAGGCCCTGGCCGACCCCGCCCGCCTGCGCCTACTCTCCATCATCGCCTCCCACCAGGGAGGCGAGGCATGTGTTTGCGACCTGACCGAGCCCGTGGACCTGTCCCAGCCCACCGTCTCCCACCACTTGAAGATCCTTACCGACGCCGGACTTCTGACCCGCGACAAGCGCGGCAAGTGGGTTTACTACGCAGTCGTCCCGCAGGCCCTCGACACCCTCGGCGAGGTTCTCCGTGTCGAACACCAGGGCACCGGCCCCACCAGCTGCTGCTAGCACCTCTCGAAGCTGCCAGGACCGTTGCGTTGAGGTCTAAGAACACCGCCACAGAGCGCCGACAGAACACCCCCATTTATCGGCGAAAGTCACACCCACCGCCCCGGAGGTTCAGTTCCGAAAACGGTCGCTTTGGGACAAGGGATGCTCAAATGTATGGAATCGCTTAGGCCGCTTAGGAATCAAGGACGACATTAAGAAATGGATGCTGTTGTGCGCTGGTGGGATAAACGCCAGATCGTGCTGTATCTGGTTGCGATCGTGGCAGGTCTTGCCGTGGGACTTGTTGCGCCGCAGTTCGCGCCGACGTTGGAACACTCGATTGAGCCGGTGCTGATGCTGTTGCTGTTTGCTACGTTCCTCGGGGTTCCGCTGATCGAGGTTGGCCGCGCGTTCCGCGATGTGCGATTCCTCGGCACGGTGTTGGTAGCAAACTTCGTTATCGTGCCGGGCATCGCGTGGACGCTCACTCGTTTCGTGGCGGACGATGAGGGGCTTTTGCTCGGGGCGTTGCTGGTGCTGCTCACGCCCTGTATTGACTATGTGATCGTGTTCACCGGCCTCGCCGGTGGTGCGCGCGCGGCTGCTCGCGGCCGCGCCGCTGCTGATGCTTGTGCAGATACTGCTGCTGCCGGGCTATCTGTTTGTGTTCGTGGGTGGAGATGTGCTGTCGATCATCGAGATTGAGCCGTTTGCCAAGGCTTTCCTACTTCTGATCGTGATACCCCTCGCGGCGGCGGCCGCAGTGCAGTCTGTCTCTCGCTGTTTTCGTGCGGGCAAGGTAGTGGAAGAGGTTATGGCTGGGGCGATGGTGCCGCTGATGATGGTGACCCTCGCAGTGGTGATCGGGTCGCAGATCGCCGCTGTTGGCTCGCAGATAGTGACTTTGCTGCGCGTGGTGCCGATCTATATCGCGTTTGTCATCATCGCCGTTGTGATCGGCAAGTTATCTGGGCGCGTCGCAGGTCTGGACGTGCCTGCTATTCGTGCAGTCATTTTCTCTGTAGCAACTCGAAACTCGCTTGTTGTGCTGCCGCTCGCCCTGGCGCTGCCCGCAGCGGTGAGCATTGCCCCGCTCGCTGTGGTGACGCAGACGCTCATCGAACTCGTTGCAATGGTGGTGCTCGTTTGGGCGATGCCTAGGGTCGCGAACGACCGGAAGTCGTCCCGGCGGACAATTAACCGCTAACGGTCGTTACCGGCCGGGTGCTTATTGAGTGCCCACTTTCCTCGATGGGTGAGCAGCGCTGTGGTCGCGGCAGGGGCCACAGCCTCGGCCCATCGGGCCGAACCGGGGGGAGTGAACTGGTCGCGTAAGCATTGTTAATCTCTCGGTCCTGAAGAACGATCGTGCCCGTGCCATCCGCTTCTCCACCCTGCTAGCAATCTGCTCCGCCCTCGACTGTGAAATCGGTGATCTCCTCGTCCGAGAACCCCACCCTAAACACGTCGGGCAACCAGCCGAGGAACCACGTCAGTGGAGAGTCAGTTGAGGGGAATGTTGGTGAAACACGGGGCGGTTGCCTCACGTGACGCACAGTTTTCCGGATTGTCCCGGTGAGGGATCGGCTTACGGGACAGGGGTTTGATCGGCAGACTCGCACTGGATCTTGATTAGATTCCATTGCGCGATCTGTTTATGGACGATCAGAGTTCGGCCGCATTGGTCGCGCTGGCCATTCATCTTTAGGAAGCTCAGTCCAAATCCACACTGTGGTCGACGCAGTCGCGGATATGAATCGTGCCAACAAGCGCGTTGTGATCCGAAACTTCAAGGCAGAGACCACTTCGACGACGGGATAGGTGAAGGCAAGGTTTCGCTTCGTCTCACAGGTCTTTGGGGCTGGTGCAGATCTCGGTTTGGAAACTGATCCACTCTTCCACCTCAGCGAGTTCTCGGAGTGGGTCCTGTGCTCCTGAGTAAATCACAAGCTCCTGGTACCCCGGGTCGGTGATATCTAGCGGTCCGAGTGGTGATTCTCGGAGTCGGCAGACGAGGTACCCGGCCTCCAGGAGTTCAAGGCTCTTGCGCATGTCGAGGTCGACCTTGTCCTTGTGCCAGTACGAGCCGTCGTACTCGATAACAAGCTTGAGGTCACTTCCCAGGATCACCAGGATGTCGACCGACCACGACCCACGCCCCCTGAATACAGGGCTGTGGATGCGCTGCCCGGATAGCGCGTTGCCCCATATTTGCTCGGCGGCCTCGGCGTAGGAGAGCTCGATCTGCGACTTCCCTTGCGACTGACACATAGGGCAGGTGGAGCCATTCACCCTGTTGCCCGGCATCGCCCTCCAGGTGTGCCCTGGGTCGTTCGGGCAATTCCACAACGGCACCTCGGCGAGCATCGTGGTGGTGGGCCTGATGTGCCATGGCGAGATGGGGTTCTCCTCCGACCATTCCTGCGCGATTTCGGGGTAGTGGTAGGCGAGGGAGTCGAGGATGGTCTGGCACTCAGGGCACCTCAGGCGTTGATACTTGTCTCGCTCGCGCGGTGTCGCCCGGAACTTATGGCCGCAGACAGAGTCCTTCCACCAGACGACCCGTCGTGACTCCGGTGAGATGGTCGACAGCTTTAGCTTGCCGTTCTTCTCGTGGTCCCACTGGCTACTGATCTCCGGTGTGAGCCTGGTGAATGAAGGGTCATCTTTCACAACCGACTGGCGCTCCCGGCGGGTCTTTTGTGCCTTACAGGAGGCGCATGACCCGTTGAGCCAGCTCCTGACCTGCCGAGTGTTGGCGTGCCCCTTCGGGCACCTGAATCGATACCCTCCACCTGTCATTCTGAACTCCAAGACCGGGACCAATTCTGGTGGAGTGGGATCATCCCACGCAGCGAGCAGCTCGGGTACGTCAGCAACTGTGAGACCTCGGTACTGTTCCTCTTCTGCCTCACGCTTGGCCTGGTATTCACTGAGCCACTTCTCCCTGCACACGGGGCACCCGCGGGAAGGGTCAGTCACATCGAGGATTCTTGCCTTGAAGGAGTGCTCCTTGTCGCAGATCCACCGTGCTTCTTTCCGCCCACGGACTTTCGCGGTTCGCCATAGGGATTCCGGGTTCTTGTCGTGGTCCCACCAGGTCACGGCGTGGTTGTCGGAGTTCATCAGGAGGTTGCTGCCAGGTGTCTTGGCGGCACCAGCGGTCGAGGTCTTAGGGCTCTTGCGACATGGACATCCCCACCCCATGTCGCCTGGGCGCTCGGCGGTGATGCGCCCGCACTTCACGCACTGGACGCGATGGGGGTCGGCAGCCAAGACGGGGCTGGTTAGGGGCGAGAGGTACGTGTACCCGTTCTTCTTCGCAAGAGCCTTAGTCTCCTCGACGTCCTGGCGCTCACCACCAGCGTAGGGACGTGCTGTCCCTGCCCAGTCCCTCCAGAAACATGCCCGGCATACCCGTTCGCCTGCCTTGTTCCTGTCGAGGACGTACTCGAATCGGTAGTGCCCTTCGAAACCGCAGTGTGTGCACCGGGTGAGCAGGTGGTCCTGTCTGTTGGTGAACTCCTCAAGCAACACCAGTCCGCCCAGATCGTACACGTCCTTCAGGTGTTTCGAGCACCATGTTGGGCGGGTGCGTGTTCTGAATACGCCAGGCCCATCACAGCCTGCTACCGAACATACGGACACCGCTTGTCTCTTCTCTTCTGCCCAGGTCAGCAGCACCGCCTGCTGGCTTGCTCAATCGTCCCATGAGGCTGTGACAGGTTGCCCGACCCCAGGCGGTTCGAGCCAGATGACGTCTTCACCCCGTGAGTCTGCTGTCGGCAAGGACGGGTAGGCGTAGCGGATGAGGTCGATCTCAAGAGCCATGCCCAGGGCGACGACATCGGGCAGCGTGATCCATCGTTCACCTCGTAGGAGACGGCCGAGGCGTTCAGGTTGGATCCTAGTGGTGCGGGCAAGAGTTCGGCGGGTGTACCCGTTTCGGTGCATGAGTCGTTCGACCGTGTGCGCTAATCCTGCCTGAATCGCTGCCCCCGCGGCCCTGTGCCGCTCGACCTCCTCACCTTGGTCCCTGAGCTCCACCTGCCCTCCGCCGAACGCCTGTGGCTCGACCAGGTAGTCCCGAGGTTGACCTGCGACCGTCACCGCGACCACCCCCGACGCGAACAAGACGCCGGTGCCATGAGCGTCATATTTATGTCACCAACGCCACTACTTTGTCGGCAGATGTGTGTGACTGGCATGGGCAGCGGGACCGCAAAACCCATTCCACGGATGGAGCTCTCGGCTCGGCCTAGATCGGCATTAACAGCGGAAAACTGTCGAAGCCTCGAAAGGAAAATCTCACCCATGTACCGACCCACCCTCACCGACCGCACCCACCTTCGCCGAGGGATGCCCGGTGGCCCGATGGTGACTCTGGAAGACCTGCTGGGTCCGTTCGCCACGTTCTGGGTGCGCCGGGGTGGGGACCTGCGTGCCGGACGCCCCGGGGATGGGCCCCAGGCTCGCTTCCGCCCCCGTCCCGACTCTGGGCAGGGTTCGACACTGCGTGTCCGGTTGGATGACCCCGTGGCATCGACTCGTGACTGGGCTGTGCCGGTGACCGCAACGCCGCGGAAAGAAGACCATGACACAAGGATAGGTGTGCCGCACACCAAGACGACGTATCGACACACTCTGACGGTCGCCGGACACCCCTGGCGCAGCCCGCTGGACGGGTCCCGCCCCGTCATTCCCCAAGGAGTGAAAGTGGCACGTCGCGGACACCGGGACACACCCCGTGAACTCAGCAAAAAAGAACTCGCATACATCAACAACTACACCCCCAGAGTCATCCCTGCCGAGCAGTGGGCGCACATCCGGGACTGGGTAATATCCCAGACCCTCGAGGTGACTCCCCACGGGAACATGCCCGCCGAGGAGAACCTACGCCAGTTGGCCCGACACACCGCCTACTGCATCTTCACCCTCGACATGGATATGGACGTGGAGCAGATTCTCGACGTCGAAGTCATCGCTCACGTGTCCAAGTACGGGATGACCACCTACAGCACCACGACCCGGTCCTCGGCACGCTCCCGGCTGCTATGGATAGCCGACGTCCTCGCTCCCACTCACAAGAAGGTCTCGCGCCTGGAACGGTTCGGCCGCAACCCCGCCCGCGCCCCTTACACCTACGACGAAGTGAAGATGCTCCGCGATTGGGCTGCCAGCCAGAACACCGTCTACTTCAAACACGCCGCCTGGTGCATGTTGGCCTTCGGATTCGGGGCCGGTATCCGCGCACGTGAGCTCATGGGCCTGCGCAAAAATGACGTGGTCGAGGATGACCATGGGGTGCTGGTGCACATCCGCTCGGGGGACGCCCCACGAGTGGTGCCGATGATAGCCGAGTGGGAGGACTACGCTCTGGTACTCGCCGACGCCGTGGCTGATGGTGCCTACGTCTTCAAGTCTGAACGCGACCGCGAAGACACCGGCCTGGTCGGGTTCTCCACCTTCCGGTCGAAGAACAAACCCGCCTGCGGGGTCCAGTTCACGCGGATGCGCCACACCTGGCTCGTGTCCCACCTCAACGCTGGGGTGCCGTACACCTCCCTCATGGACGCCGCCGGAGTCAAAGGGTTCACCGCGTTCGACCGGCTCATCCCCTTCCTCGACGACATCAAAGCCACCGACGTACGCGAGCATTACAACACCGAGTCCCGTGAACGCAAGCGTGCCGCCCGTGAGGCCAACCGTGACTACTACCAGGCCCTGGCGAAAGAGTGGCACCGCAATAAGCGCGACCTAGTGAGCCTGCGCCGCAAGGCAGGGATGTAGTCCATGACCACCGACACCACGGCCGCATACCCAGGCGACTTCGTCTGGGAGCTCCGTGGTGTCTACGACTCCCCCGCCAAGACCAACATTGATGAGGTCCGCAACGCCCTGTCCATCATCCGTTGTGCCGGCCTCCAGCGGATAATCTCACAGTGGGCGAAAGTTGACCGCGAGGCCGAGGGGAAGGGTCCGGGTGGGCGAAAACCGTTCATGGACTACGAAGCCGTCGCCGCGCTCATGCTCCTACTCGCCATGCTCCAATCCTCCCAAACCATCCGCGCCGCTGCCGCCCTCATCCAATACGGAATGGATGAGGAGTGCCGCAAGGAGCTGGGTATCAACATTTCCGGGCGAAACCTCGACGGCATCTACTACGCCACCTACCGCTCCTACCACCGACTCCTGGCTACCTTCGACCCTCACCCCGGACCCCGCCGGTGCCGGATGGACATCCAGACCTTCGACGCACTCGAGGCCAAGGTCGACCATGAGATTCGGCACATCCGCCACCAGCGAGCCGACACGCTGAACAACGCCATCCTACTCGCCACCTGGAAAAGCCTCCCTCGTCCCATCCGGCGCCGATACAAGGGTAACGTCGCTGTCGATGGCACCTTCATCGCTGCCTTCGGCAAGTACGGCACCTCGCGTAAGCGCGACACGTACATGGGTATCGAACCCTATGCCGGGTGGTGGGGAAGGGATGGCAGCCACTTCGTCGACGAAGACAAACTCGCCCACCTGTCCAAGACCGCCCGAGCAGAGCGAGGAACCTACCGATACGGGTGGGAGGCCAACCTGGTCGTAGCCGCGAGCAACGACCCCAAGCGCCAGCCCACCTTCCCACAGTTGGTGCTCGGCATCTCCTTCGACACCCCTGGGGCATCCCCAGGCAAAAGCGCCACCACCGCGCTAAAGCACATCTACGAAGAAGGCCTACCCACGAGGTACGTCATCGGCGACCGCGCCTACGGTAACACCCCTCGCACCAACGACTTCCAGGAACCCGCCAGAGCTATGGGCTACCGCCCCGTATTCGACATGAAGCTTACCGACCTGGGTAAGACCACCCGCCTAGCAGGAGGAGTCCTTCTAGAGGGAAACCTGTACTGCCCATCCATCCTGTCCAAGCCGAAACTGATTCTCGCCACCAAGCACTACCGCGACCCTCAGTCTCCCGAGGAAGCCATCGACTTCGAGGAGTTCATACACCGGATTGAGGCACGCCACCGATATCTCGCCCAACCCAATGGCGAACAGCGCGACGACGGCTCCCAGAGGTTCAAGTGTCCGGCAGCATCGGCTTGCCCGACCCTCGCCTGCGGACTGCGCCCGCGTCACCCCGAGGACGTTCCTCCCAACCTGCTACCCATATTCCCCAAAAACCTCCCAGGCCAGGACGACCGAGGGGCCCTGTGCACCAACCCCGGTGGAGATGTGACAGTGGGCGACCACCCCGCCTGGCAACGAGAATCCATGGACGTCATCTTCGCGTCAGAAGACTGGGCGTGGCTCTATCAAACCCTGCGCCAGACCATCGAATCCATGAACCGCTCCTTCAAGCACTCCGGCCTGGACAACCCCGCCCGCCGCCGCGTGCGCGGCTTCGCCTCCGCCTACTTCCTCATCACCACCGTCATCGCCGCGACCAACCTGCGCAAGGCCGCCAGGTGGATATCCGACCCCACACCCGTCGATGCTCGGGGCCGCGGACCCAAGAAGCACGTCCCCGCACGCCGCCGCGACATCCTCTACCGCGCCGAGAACCCCCGCCCGTGGCAGATACGCGCCGCCGCCATGTCACGAGCCGCACCCAAATCCCAGGTAGTCATGCGAACCTGAGCCGCCACAAGCAGTCGGCGGGCACAACCTCCGCGTGAGCGTGCCCGAAACCCTCCCAGCCCCCACTTTCCGGGGGGCTTTTTCATGCCGAAGACCCACCCGAGCACATCAGGACCCCGTTCCGTCGAGGACAAGACCACCCCCACACCGCAAACAACGACTTCTGCGCCAAAGCACGCGAGTTCTGCAAACACGATGGAGTCAACTGTGCAAACAACCCCACGTCATCAACGTCAATGGTGGACCTTGCCTCGCCCGCACTCATTCCAACCTCCTGAGGTTTTCTCGCCATTTCCATCTTGCTTGAGGACGGCGTCTGGCGCCTTTTGAAAGCCGGCTTGCCTCATTCGGGACTTCTGGCCCGCAAATTCACTGCACGGGCGACGTAGCGTCGAGGTATCACAGCGGATTCAAGGAGGAAGAACCGTGGCATCACGAGTTCTTATCACAGCAGCCAGCAAGTACGGCGCGACAAAAGAAATGGCGGGAACCATCGCTGATGTCATGGGCGGTCGCGGGCTTAAAGCGGAGTTCCTTCCCCTGGATGAGATTGAAAATGTGCGCGACTATGACGCCGTAATTGTGGGTTCGGCGGTCTATTTGGGCCGGTGGATGACCATGGCGCGCGAGTTTTTAACTAAGCATCGCGCCGACCTACTCGACCGCGCTGTTTGGCTCTACAGTTCGGGGCCGATCGCAGATAACGGTGAAGAAAACCAGATGGATGTCGAAGAACTATTGCAACTGGTCGACGCTAGGGAACACAAGTTATTTCGCGGATCGATTGCGCGCCGCAATCTGTCGGTGGCGGAGCGTTTACTCATTATGAGTTTGGGCGTCAACGACGGTGACTACCGTGATTGGGCTGATATCCGCGCGTGGGCCGATGGGATTGCGGGCGACCTAACCAACCGCACGGCGCCCGTATAGCCACTTGGCAAGTCCCGCCACGCGGCGCTGGTCTGAACCCTCACCGCATCCGGTGTTTATTGGCCAAAATATCGGCTTCCATCCGGTCAATGGCAACCCGTAAAAACGGCGCTAAAAGCAGGCCCGCCAACGCCCGGGCCACAAACTCCGGCAGCGGTCCCGCCAGCGTCGCGTCATAAGACCACGTCACCCGGGCCACGCCTTCGGCAACGGGCTGGACCGAGATCTCAGATGTACCCAAGAGTACGGGGCCGTCCTTACGGAAGCGCGCGACGCCGTCCTTAATTGCAGTTAGGGTCATTTTGTCTCGCAGCCCCAACGTGACGGCGGTGAACGATTCGCCCACCTGGATGCGTCCTTTGGGCGCGCGTACGAGCGTAAATGGCACCCAGCGGCTGTGGAAACGCACGTCGGAAACGACTGCAAATAGGCGCTTAGCGTCGAGTTCGACCAGGCGCGTCACGGTGGGCTGGCCGCGCAGCCAGCGCCGGATTTTTGCAAGCAGCGAAGCTGGTATTGGTCCCATGGGTTTAGCCTAGTGTCTCTTGGCCCCAAGTGGGGTTTTTGTGGCTGCGCCGAGGCGATACGGGGCGCGGTGGGGCGGTAGAGTGGCACGGGTTCCCAATTGCTCCCGTAGCTCAGGGGATAGAGCACCGCTCTCCTAAAGCGGGTGTCACAGGTTCGAATCCTGTCGGGAGCGCCGCGTTATTAGCCGCCGAATAGTTGCGCGGCATTTTCCAGTGTGTTCCACAGCCCATACGCCAGGGGCAGGGCCACCACGGCCCACACGGTAATGATTTTCAACATGCGCATTGCTTTACCTCCTATTGCCGCGCCGGTTCGGGGGCTGTCTCGACCACCACATCCAGCGGCGGGGGAGTGGGCAGGTGATGCTTTTGTGCCACCGGGCGGATGAGCAGGTTGGCAATGAATCCCACCGCAAGCACCCCGGCCATGACCATTAAGGACGGCGCATATGCGGCTGCCCCGGTCACGCCGGCTTGGTGCTGGGCGTCCGTAATGAGATTGACGATGAGGGGACCGGCGACTCCGGCTGCCGACCAGGCGGTTAAGACCCGGCCGTGAATCGCGCCGACTTCGAAGGTTCCGAACAGGTCTTTCAAATAGGCCGGAATGGTGGCGAACCCGCCGCCGTAGAAACTAATTGCCACTACCGCGATACCCACGAAAAGGGCCACGGCTGTGTGGCCCAACTGCGCCAAAATGATGAACAGGATGGAGCCCACGCCCAGATAAAGCAGGTATATCGGTTTGCGCCCGATGCGGTCGGAACTGGAGGACCACACGAAGCGGCCGGCCATGTTGGCAAGTGATAGCACTCCAACGAATCCGGCGGCCGTTGCGGGCGTGATGTTCGTGAAATACGCCTGGATCATCGGGGAAGCCTGTTCCAAGATGCCGATACCGGCGGTGATGTTGCAAAACAGGAGAATCCACAAGAAATAGAACTGCGGTGTTTTCACCGCGGCTGAGGCTGATACTTGCGCGCTGGTTGTCAGCTTCTGCGGGGTCTTACGTGGAACATAGCCCTCGGGCTGCCAGCCAGCCGGAGGAATGCGAATCAGCGCGGCGCCGAAACTCATGAACACCAGATACACGGCAGCCAGTGTGATGAAGGTGGGAACAATTCCGGCAACGGCGGTGTCTCCAAAGTGCGCCAGCAGCGCGTTTGACAACGGCGACGCGATCAACGCACCGCCACCAAAGCCCATGATCGCCAACCCGGTGGCGAGTCCGGGTCGGTCCGGAAACCAGCGCATGAGCGTGGATACGGGCGAGATGTATCCGATTCCCAGTCCAATGCCGCCGATGAATCCGTACCCGAAATAGACGAGCCACAGGTATCCCAGTTGTACTCCGAGCGCGGCGATGAGAAAGCCCGAGGTCCAACAAATCGTGGCCAAGACCATCGCTTTGCGTGGCCCGTTGCGCTCCATCCATTTTCCGCCAAACGCAGCCGATAGGCCGAGCATTACGATCGCGATGGAAAAGATGACGGCAATGGCCGTGTCGGAGGAATTAAAGCGTTCCACCAGGGGCAGTTTGAACACGGAAAACGCGTACGCCTGCCCGATGGACAGGTGAATAGCCAGCGCAGCTGGAGGGATGAGCCAGCGGTTATAACCAGCTGGTGCGACGGAGCGCTCCTTAGAGAGCACTGCAAGAAAGTTCATGAAACCCGCGCCTTTGATCAGGAAGCATTTGTATTTGATCCTTCCCCGTGAAATTGCGCGAATGCGGGACTTTAGGCCGATACCCAGCCAAAGTAGATGTGCAACTTGGCTGGATTCAGAACGCTGCAGTTTGTTGTATCGCTTGGCTTTAGCCTCTCAGCTGCCGGGGCTTTGGGCCAGGAGCTGTCGAGCTTTAGGCCACCAGTTGCCAGGTTCTATGGCATGAAAAAGGGGTGGGGTGAAAAGGAGCTTCCCTCTGCACCCCACCCCTTCATTTCAAGGGGCGAACCGCCCTACTGGGGCGGCTGCTGACCTCCTGGCTGGTCAGGTTGGCCAGGTTGGCTGGGCTGCTGCTGGGTGGGCTGGCCGCTTTGCTGCTGGCCGCCGTACTGATCCCCGGGCTGCCCCTGCTGTCCGCCAGGCTGGCCGGGGGCCGGCGGGGCGGGTAAGAACGGCTGCGTCGGCGCCTCGGGGGCTGGGCCACCCGGAGCGGGAGCACCTGGAGCGGGTGCGCCGTAGGGGGAAGGCGCGCCTTGCTGCTGATAGGGACCGGGCTGTTGTTGCTGGTACGGACTTCCCGATTGTTGCGGATGTCCGCCCTGCTGGGGGTATTCGCCCTGTTGCGGGTAGCCACCCTGCTGCTGCGCGCCGTACTGCCCCTGGGGGCCATACGGGTCGTGCGGAGCGCCACCGCCTGGGTAGCCGTCATCATCGCCCTTCTTCTTGCGGCTGGCGACAACGATGATCAAGATAATGATGGCAATGACCAGCAATCCAACGATTCCCAGAACAATCCAGAGCCACAGCGGAATGCCGCCCTCATCGGTGTCTTCGGCTTCGGCTGTGATCCCATCGATGTCTTCGTCGGATTCTTCGCCTGTCTCGGGCTCCTCGGGTGTTTCTTCTTCACCGATGTCGTCTTCAGCGCCGGGTTCTTCCGGGTCAATCGGGTCTTCGCCGCTCCCGCCTTCGCCAAGGTCGGCTGGAGGCTGACCCGTACCGGTGGCAACCCCAACGGCATTAATGGGAGTAACGGAGCCGGGCACTGCTTGCCAAATAACGGTGGTGCCGTCTAACTCGCCGTCGTGTTCGAGTACCTCACCCGGGAAGGTGATGGCATAGCGCACGTCCATGGAGTCCAGGAACTCGTCTTCAATTCCGCCGGTTTCTTCCATAGAAAGGTCAAGTTCACCGGCTACTACGAAATGGTCACCGTCGCGCGTGATCGACAGATCGCCGCCCGCAGCGCCCTCCATTGGCTCGTCCTGGAAATCAAAACGCTGCCCGATGTACTGATCGTCTTCATAAGGTTCAACAGTGGATCCCGGCGGGGCATCTTCGCTGAGTTCGCCGAGGATGTCATCGGCTTCACCGCCCATCATGTCCATGACTTCTTTGTCAAAGGCAAAGATCATGTGGCCGGAGGCCGTATCGTCCTCTTGCAGGACAATACTGGCTTCAACTTTCATACACCCGGCTACCAGGGCAACAACCGCCAAAAGGGCGGCAAAAATCGATACTTTTCGCAGTTTCACGCGTTCCACTCTCCCATATCCCGCTTCTGCTTCTTACGGCGTTTAAACGAATCCCCCGACTATAGGGGACAAACAGCACCGCGGGAAGGATACTGCATATGGCTACTAACCCAGAAAATCTTGGATTCATGCGGAATTCTCGCCAGTTTCGGCGCGCCGATGCCGGAAGATCACATCTGAGACAGGTAGCGTGCTGGTGTGACTGCACCAGCTCCAAATTCCGAATCCCACAGCGCCAACACCGCAGAAAACGGTGCTGGTCCCGCGCTGGTGCCCGAACTGACCCGCACCGAACTGGTCAATGCGATCAAAGATCGCTGGAAACAAGAACTAGAAAACCTCGGCGGCATCAGCGCGTTAAAAGACCTCTCCGTTTCCCGTAATGCGCTC
Organism: Demequinaceae bacterium; assembly: GCA_027322505.1. Lineage (GTDB taxonomy): Bacteria > Actinomycetota > Actinomycetes > Actinomycetales > JAJYRW01 > JAJYRW01. Next base: position 4,818 of record DAHVRJ010000069.1, on the reverse strand, counting down.
TTAGATCTAACAGGCGCGCACCCGGGCGGCCTGGCCCAGTTCTTAGCCGGCCGACCAACGCGGTTATCGAACCTGATTCGCGATCCAGCTAACCTGCCTGCCGCGCGGCGCTTAGCGCGCACCGTACGCAGCTCCGCCCACGCCCTGGCGCAGCGCTCGGGTGTATCGGCGGCCTATCTGGCAATCGCCACGGCAACCTGGACCGAAGACGATCAAGACCGCACGGTCCCGGTGCTACTGCGCCCGGTTGCGATCGAACAGTTGGCGGCCGGCGAAGATGAGCGCTTGACGCTGGAATCCTCCGTTGAAATCAATCCGGTCCTGGCAAGACTGCTTCGCGCCAAGGGCGCCTTGCTGGACACCCAGTCACTGGCCCGATCCGCGTTTGCCACGGGCCGTTTTGATGCCACCGACGCGCTCAATCGCACGGAAGCGCTCGGCGCAGCGGTCCTGACCGACTTCCGGTTGGAACGCAAACTACTTCTGGGTGCCTTCTTACATCCCGGTCAGCACCTCATTGATGACATCGAGGGCCAAACCGTAGTTCTAGAACATCACGAAATTATTGGCGCACTTGGCGGTGACCGCGCCGCAATACAAACCCTGGACCAGCCCATTCCGCCCCGGCCCACACGCGATCGCGATCCGTGGGAAGAGCGCGGAATCGGTGACCTGTCCAATGAGCAGCGCCACATCGTGGACGCGGTGGCCAGCGGCATGCACCTATCCGTTGACGTACCCGCCGGTGGCGATAGCGCCGGAATAGTTGCCGGACTTATAGCCGATGCGACCGGAAGTGAACGCTCCGTCCTCTATGTTCCCGCTCGACGCCACAGCGCTGACCAGTTAAATGAGCGCCTCCACGACCTGGGTCTGGCGGATCTGGTTCTTGATCTCCCACCCCAGCCGGGTGCGCGCCAAGCGGCACTGGAAGCCCTACACGACGATTTGACGGCGGCTGCTGGGCGGACTCAACCCGCCGACCTCAAGCCGGATCAGCGCACCACGGCCGTGCGAACCCAACTGATACAGGCGCGAGAAAAACTCGCCCACTACGTCGACGAACTGCATAAGCGCCGCGAGCCGTGGGACATTTCCGCCTATGACGCTTTGCAAGCGCTTGGTGACCTGACTTCGCGCGGCCGCGCTCCGCGGACGCGGGTACGTTTATCGAGCCAGACGGTCCGCCGCTTTAACGCTGAGGAGCGGCTCGACGTCCAAAATCGACTAATTTCGGCAGCCGAATTGGGCGCTTTTACGGTGGGGCCGCGCGATACCGCTTGGTACGGCGCCAACATCGATACGGCGGCGATGGCCGAAAAAGCCGGGGACGCCGTGCACGAATTGGTGCAAAATTTGGTCCCCACCGCGCGGAAACACGTGGAGGCGATCGCATCCAGCACCGGGTTGCGCGCCGCGCGCACCGTGGCGGAGTGGGCGAAGCAGTTAGAACTTTTGCGCGGGGTGCGGCAGTCGCTGGATGTGTTCTTGCCGCTAGTTTTTGAGCGTTCTGCCAGTGACTTGGTGGCCGCGACCGCGACTAAGCAGTGGCGGGCGGAGCGGGAAATTGACATGCCCCGCTCGGTGCGGCGGCGGCTGCGCAAACAGGCCAAGGACCTGGTGCGACCGGGACGGCCGGTGGCCGATCTGCACGGTGCGCTGGTTGAGGTCCAGGCGCAGCGGCGAGCGTGGCAGGAGCAGTGCCCAGCTGGGGCCTGGCCGCGCATTCCCAAGGGATTGTTGGAAATTGAGGCGCACGAGCGCGAACTGTCGTCCCAGTTGGAGATCGTCGATGCGGCATTGGTGGCCACACCGGATGGGGCGGGATTGCGCGATGCCACGTGGGACGCGCTCACCCGGCGGCTGGAACGCCTGGATAAATCACGCGATTCACTGCGGGACCTTCCCAACCGCACAGCGCTGTTGCGCGAATTACAAGAACGCGGGCTGGGCGAACTGCTGACGGATTTAGCCAACCGCAAGGTCGCGCCCGACCGGGTGGAATTTGAGCTGCAACTGGCCTGGTGGGCATCAGTTTTTGAAGAGATCGTGCGCTCCCAGCCCGAGTTGGCCCAGTTCGACGGTGAGAAGCTCGCGCGACTGACCCGCAAATTGCGGGATTTAGATTTAGCGCACCTGCAAAGCCAATTGAAGCCAGTGCGGGCCGCGCACGAAAACGCGCTGCATCGTGCGCTGCAGCAACATTCGGATCAGGCGGTGGCCTTGGGGGACGCGTTCGCGGCTGGGCGCGTGCCCAGTCTGCGCGATGCGCTGGTGCGATTCCCTGATGTGACGCGGCGTTTGCGATCGACCTGGATTTCCAGCCCCGCACTGATACCCCAGATTTTGCCTCACGGCCGGCGCGTTGACCTCGTCATCATCGACGACGCCCACTCGATTTCGACCGCGCAAGCGGTCGGCGCAATTGCCCGAGCCCGACAACTCGTTGTGTTAGGCGATAAGGCTCGCGCGGGGGACAGCGGCAATCTCTTTGCCGATCTCGGTGAATTGCTGCCGCAAATTTCAACCTCCGGGGCGGCGGTCCAGCGGCCTGTTGAGGTCGCGAAATTCCAAGCAGCGCACGACTTTTTACGCGGCGATAAGACACTGCCCGGGCCCTTAAATGATGTTCGGCCCACCCTTCACCTCGTTGATGGCCGCGGCATGCCACCACCCGGCGAGTCAGCGATCGAGGGGGTTCCCGCCGAGGTCAGTCAGGTAGTGGACCTGGTTATTGAGCACGCGCTGGGCTACCCACATGAGTCGCTGGCGATTGTGACCGTGAGTCCCCGGCACGCGATTGCCGTGCGCGAAGCGGTTTTGGCTGAGGCTCGAACCTCCAATGCCATTCAACGGCTTTTAGAACCCGCCCACGGTGAAGCGCTGACCATTTGCGATATCACTGAGGCAGATGGACTGTGGCGCGATCACGTTATTTTGTCGGTCGGTTACGCGAAAACACCGCACGGCCGCGTCTTGCACCGCTTCGGTCCGGCCGCAGAAGACCATGGCCGCACGCACTTGTTGACCGCCGTGGGCGCTGGCCGGCGCCGGCTGTCGGTGGTTTCTTCTTTGAGTGCCGATGACCTGGATCCTGAGCGGCTGCGCAGCCCCGGCACCCGCGCCCTGGCCGACCTTTTGGATTTTGCGGCCGGCGCACCCGCGGATGCGCAGCGTTTCAGCGCGCCCGAAGAATTCGATACCGCGCCCAGCGAGGAAGAAGAAGTCACCGCCCAGCCCGACCGCTTGCTGTTGGATGTTGCCGAGCGCGTGTGGCGGCGCGGCTACATCGTCGAGCCCGCATATGGAATTACGGACGGCGCCACTATCCCGCTAGCGATCGCTCACCCCGATGAACCGGAGCGGTTCATCGTTGCGGTACTTACCGACGACGCGGACTATATTTCGGAAACTTCGATTCGCGCCCGGGATCGGCTCCGGGCCGCAGAGCTGGAGCAGCTGGGATGGAAAGTCGTCCATGTTTGGGCTGCGGCGGCGTTTATGGACCCCGAACAAGAAGTTGATCGCGTCGAGCAGGCGGTAATTTCGGGAAGGTTCCCGGAAAAGGTGCACGCTGCCGAGACCTTGCGGATGGTCCCGCCGACCACGGGATCGATTCGGATTCCCGCTGATGCGGTACGCAAGATGAATTCGGAGCCAGCCGAGCCCGTAACCGGCCGACTTCAAGACTCTGGCCGGGATGCAGAGCCGATGAAGGCGGCCACGAATGCCGGTCAGGCTGCGAAAGGGTCGCAGTCGGGAGCGCCCAAGGTGTCCGAAGTGGCAGGAGCGGAAGCGGGTTCGCTCCAGTCAGCGTCTGCGAAAGACTCGGCGCCCGAAGCGGATTCGCTCCAGTCAGCCCAGAAGAGTGCGTTTGACGTGTCTTCCGAAAAGACAGATGCGCGGCCCAAGACTGAAACGGTAGGGCCGCGGCGCGAGACTATGCAGTCGCGCCCGCCGGTGATGCGAGGTCTGAAAATCAGTGAGTATGGCGATAATGAGCTTGATTCTTTAAGTATCTGGCTTCATAAGACGCACGGCATTGAAACCGTTGATGAACTCGTCGCGGCGCTGCGGAAAGACCTTGGCTTGAAGCGGCGGGGCGCGCGCGTTGATACCGCGTTGACCAACGCTGCGAAGCGGGCTTTGAAATGAACGATAAATCTTCACGTTCGCCAAACAGGGATGGTGAAGGAGCGAAATCCGGCGAAAAGACGGCGAAGCCGCGACGCCGCAGAGCGACGTCTCCCGCGGCGAAGCCTAAGTCGGTGCTGCCTTCTACATCTGAAAGTGAATCGGACCGCTCTTGGGGTGACCAGGACGATTCCAATGATGAACGTCTAAGGCGGGAGAAGCCGCCGCACTGGTGAGACGTCTGCTGCGGTGCAAGTGGTCCTGAACCAGAGGCGGTGCCGCGCTTGCGTCTTTTCTACGTACCCAGCGCGTTTTCATCCGGATGCTGCAGCGCGCTATCGTCCGCGTGCCGCGCGCGCGTCGTTTTCCGAGGGGTACCCCTGAAATTTCCGCTTGGTCCGGAAATTTGGCGGGGTTCTGACGTAACCCCTCGGATATCTGCGAAAAATCGGCTAGTTTTTGTCACTTCAGTCACATGAGCATCATTAGCCACAAAACTCGGCGGGGTTGCGTCAGAACCCCGCCAAACACGTTTACCGGCGCCTGATTGCACCAGCTAAAAGTGGGGGCGGCGTAAGTGCAGCGGCGGGGCGATTCCAGCGCGGCGGCTAAAGTCCAGCGGTGAGGAGAATCCAAGGCAGAGGCGAAAACCCGGCGGCGCGGAGAGAATCCAGCGCGCCGGAG
>DAHVRJ010000030.1:0-34441 GCA_027322505.1 Demequinaceae bacterium | reverse complement strand
TTCGGCACACCTTCAGTATGTGCAAATGGTTTAACAACGACTCGCGCGAGTGGCGGAATAGGCAGACGCGCTGGCTTCAGGTGCCAGTGCCCGCAAGGGCGTGAGGGTTCAACTCCCTCCTCGCGCACTTTTGGATGTCTCAGGACATCGCAGACACCTGAACCCTCATTTTTGGAGGTCAAGTCGCGAACTCCTTTGTGATTTCCTGCTTGGCTAAGATACGCAGGTTACGCCACCGCGTCGCATCACAGAGGAGTGAGATCGATGGCAGGTCCCGACAATGGGCGCATAGTCGCACGCGGGGACGCGCCCGCCGCCTTCACGGCTGACCCGGTGCTCGCTCAGCAGCCTCACCGCTTCGTATATGTCGAGCGACGGGGGCGGCAGTATCTGCGGTATGCCGCGGCGCTCATCGGCATCGTTGCGGTCGTTACTGGGATGACGCTGCTGTCGGGAGAGAACTTCCCGAAGCCGATTGGCATCGCGCTGATCGTTGCCGGCGTGGTGTTTATCGCGCCGACACTGTTGAGTTTGCGCCAGCGCGGGAAAGCTCAGTGGAGGCGACGTGAGATCAACGGCGCCGCTGGTCAGCTCCGCAGCGAAGTGTTCATCGTGAACGGTGACGAGGCGCGAGCGACGGAGATCCACAAGAAGATCTCCAGCGTTCCGGATGCGCGGCACTGGCCAGTGTTCAACCCCGGTCGTTCCAAGGGAGCCATCCGCGTCGGTGTGCACACAGCACAAGGTGATGAGCCAATTCTGATCAGCGTGTGGATGCCCGACGCGGATCAGGCGCGCTGCTGGCAGCTTATAGAAACTCGCGCCCAGCACACTGACTCCTGGATGAGGAGTCTGCAGCGCCAGGTCGATGACTCTACGAGCGTCGACGCAATGACCACGCAGTTGCAAAACCTCGACTGATCGTCGTCGGCGTCGTCGTTTCCAGCACGTCGATGAGTTCGTGCAGCCGCTTCTGTCTGAGCCCTGACGACGGAGCCGAACGCCAGCAACCACCATCAAATTTTGCGAACTGCGCTGAGTCTTCTTTACGTTCCGCCGGGATGATCCCTCGCTTGTCTCCAGATGCATGCCGTTGGCTGCAGAGTTACGGTCGAAAACCGGGCTGGTGGCCTGGTTATTTGCCCAGCCGCTGGCCAATCGATTTAGGAGGAAATCATGGCTGGACGAGTAGAAGGCAAGATTGCACTCATCACCGGCGCCGCACGCGGGCAAGGCCGCAGCCACGCCAAACTGTTGGCCGAGGAAGGCGCCGACATCATCGCAATTGACGCCCTGAGCAACTTTGAAACCGTGCCCTATGACGAGAGCACCCAGAGTGATTTGGACGAAACCGTCCGTGAAGTAGAGGCCACGGGCCGACGCATTTACGCCGCTCAGGCGGACATTGCAGACTTCGACGGCCTTAAAAAAGCCGTGGATGACGGCGTAAATGAGCTGGGCGGATTAGACATTGTCAGTTCGCACGCCGGGATTTTGTCCTTTAGCCCACTCATTGAGATGTCCGAAGAGAAGTGGCAAGAAATGATCGACATTAATCTCTCCGGGCATTGGCGCACCGCCAAGGCCACAGCACCGCACCTGATCGATCGCGGTAGCGGGTCAATCACGTTCACCATCTCTATTGCTGGACTCCAGGGCATGGAAAACATCGGACACTACGCCTCCGCCAAGCACGGCGTGGTTGGGCTAATGCGCACCTTGGCGATATAACTTGGCCCGCACAACATCCGCGTGAACAGCATCCACCCCACGAACCTCAACAGTCCGATGCTGCGTAACGAGGCGGCGTACAAGACCTTCCGGCCCGATTTGGAGAACCCGAACTTCGAGGAGTTCAAGGAAGCATCGGCCGATATGCATCTTTTACCGAACGTGGCATTGCTGGAGCCGATCGACACCAGCCGGATGCTGCTGTTTTTGTCATCGGAGGAAGCTCGCTACATCACCGGCTCGAAGATGGTGGTTGACGCCGGAGCGCTAACCAAATAGCACCTTCGAACAATTCAAAAAGGCGTGGAATAAGGAGGCGTGGTGCGCAGCAGATCTATTGCGGGAAGAAACTTGACCTTCTTGTGCCAAGCCGCTTTGGAAGCGCTCGCTGAACCAGCCGGCCCAGTCGGATGCTAATTCGCAGTGTCCTGGCCCAGAAGAAGGCGGCGGCGGTAGTGAATTTCAGAATGGCACGTGGTGCTGGTTTAAGGGTCAAGAACTCCCGGTAGAGAAAGTAGGCACTAAACCCTTCGCCAATAATTCCGTACAAAACCCTCCCGACAGGCGCTGTAGCTTCCAGTTGGGCTACTCCGCGGGAAATACGTAGGGCCTTGGCGGTCATTTCCCGCCACGTTGATCGGGTGGGATGCTCCACCACCGCTTCCGCCGCATAAGCGAAGACGCCGCCCACGGCGGCCAACCGCACGCCCCATTCCCGGTCGCCGCTCGAGAGCAATGTGGAATCGAACGGCCCGACCGCATGAAACGATGCCGCGCGCACGAACATGTTGGCAGTGGCGGCGAAGGGATATTCCTCAATGAAGTGCTCTTGTTGCGGTAAACCATCCAGCGCGTCGTAGTACTCCGGACCGGTCTGGGGATGGCTGCCGTTTCGAAAAATCATTTCAACGGCTCCCCCAACCGCATCAGGTGGCGATTTACGGCCTAGTGCGGCCACACCACAGCGGATCCAATCTGGATGCGGAAGACAGTCGCTATCAGTGAAGGCAAGGATTTGTCCCGTGGCTACTGCAACACCGGCGTTTCGAGCGGCATATGAGCCGCGGCGGCGCTCATAGGTCAGCTTAAATCGGGTTTCTGTGGGAATAGCTGGGCGGACATCATCTTTGGATGCGTTATTGATGACAATGACTTCATAGCTATCGGCTGGATAGTTTTGGTCTTTTAAAAGGAGCAGGCACTGCCTGAGGCGGTCGACATCATCGCGGACTGGAACAATCACCGACACTTTCGGGTATCTTGCTGCGGTTGATGCTCCCGTATCCACTGAAAAACCCGCAATTCAGATAGCTATTAGAGCGACCAGAACAGCGCTCGTTTACTGTTTCCGCACTGGTAAAAAGGCTAACAAGCCAGCAGCTAGCAGGCATCTTTGCGGAAATAGTTTTCCAAGTTGCTGGGTGGCTGTGTCGCGCTTAACGTGGGATCACAACGTCGTCGAACCATTAGCTGTAGACCGAGCCATGGCAGCGGTCAAGCAGCCTCGAGAAATAAATCGCATCAGCTATCAGCGTTTATAGCCAAGGCGCAGACTAACTTGAGACCCGAGGCGAACACTAATTCCATGTTTGCGTGGACAAATATCCTAGTGTCCGTTATTTAATCGCCGTTTAAATAGTGTTTCAAATGGCCAGGGCACCCGTGCATTACGGCCATTAAAGCAGGTAAATCTCTCAAATCAGCGTCAGGCTAGACGCTAATAATGCCCGACAAATAATTAATGCGTTCACTGTTTTGTGAATGTATATCTTGAAGGGAGAACAAAAATGGCAGGCAAACTAGAAGGGAAAGTTGCATTCATCACCGGCGCCGCGCGCGGGCAGGGGCGGACCCATGCCGTGCGACTGGCAGAAGAGGGCGCCGACATCATCGGAATCGATATTTGCGCACCGATTGATGGCGTAAATTACGAGCCCGCTACTCCGGATGATCTAAAAGAAACCGTGCGCCAGGTCGAGAGCCGAGATCGCCGCATGATTTCAGAAGTCGTAGACACTCGAGACTTGGGGAAAATGCAAAGCGTTGTGGATCGGGGCGTCTCCGAGCTGGGAAGGCTGGATGTGATCGCCGGAAACGCCGGAATAGACATAGTTGTTCCGTGGGACCGAGTTACGCCAGAAATTATGCGCACGACAATAGATATCAACCTGATCGGCACCTGGAACACCGTCAGAGCTGGTGTTCAACACCTGATCGATGGTGATGGCGGATCAATAATCCTCACCAGTTCCGCCAACGGTATTAAGGCCGGTCCGTTTAACTTGCCCTACAACATGTCGAAGTTCGGTGTTACGGCATTAATGCGCTCTTTGGCTATGGAGCTAGCGCAAAACAACGTCCGGGTAAACAGCATCCATCCCGGTGCGGTTGATACGCCCATGGCCGATGGGGCTCTTGAAGCGATCAACGAGTACGGGGAAGGCAATCCCAGCCTGAGTGGAATGCTCAACCAGTGGATCCCCGGTTCAATGCCACCTGAGGAAATCTCAAACGCCCTTGTTTATTTGGCTTCAGATGCGTCGAAGTGGGTGACCGGACTAGCGATGTCGGTCGACGGTGGGATGGCGCAATATTAACCCTAATTCTCACGTTCCGACTCGCCGGCAGTGCGAGCGAACTGGGGCGGAATAATGAGATTTTCGCGGCGCAACTGGCTTGGTGAAGTGGCGCCCAGCCCCATCAATCCGGACTTGATTCCATCGCTCATTATGTCCAGGACGTTGGCTACACCCGCTTGGCCGTTGGCTGCTAGACCCCACAAATATGCGCGCCCGATCATCACGGCTTTTGCGCCCATGGCGATTGCTTTAACCACGTCGTAACCCCGGCGGATTCCGCCATCCATGATGACTTCGACTTCGTCGCCAACAGCGTCGACGATTTCAGGTAATACCCGGATCGATCCGGGCGTGCCATCAAAGTTGTTTCCACCATGATTTGATACCGAAATTGTGCTCGCACCGGAATCGACCGCCGCCTTGGCGTCCTCAATTCGGGTGATGCCCTTAATCATTAGCGGGCCATCCCACCGCTCGCGGAGCCAAGCAATGTCATTCCAAGTCGGTTGATCCGAATTCATCCATTGCCCATAGGCATCAAAAAACTGCGGGGCTTTTTCGCTAGGATCAGCCACCATATTAGGGACGGAAAGTTCCGGCAGGCGCAGCCTTTTCGCATACTCCCATAAGTAGCTAAATTTTCCGCCGAGAATAACTTCTGGGGCGTGCTGCATCATGGTGGAAAAATCGATCGCGGACGGAATTGCTGGGCTTCCCCAGTCGCGGCCGTCGGCAAAGACCCAGTCCAAAGTCAAAATCAAGCCCACTGCACCTGCCTTTTGCGCCCGCTCGGCACGCGCAGCCATGTCTTCCTTTGTGCCCACCCAGTAGCTTTGAAAGAAAGTCTTCGGGTTGGCCGCAACCACATCTTCTACCGCGCGGCTGCCGAAGCTTGATAATCCCATTGCAGTGCCGCGGCTGGCCGCAGCGCGGGCAACGGCAACTTCGGCTTCGGGGTGGACAGCTTGAACGCCGGTAGGGGAGATAAATACCGGCATAGATAATTCTTGGCCCATCACCGTAGTAGTCAGATCGGGTTCCGTGGGCAGATCAACGATGTGCGGGGTAAGACTGAGTTCATCGAAAGCAGCGATATTATCTCGCAGCGTAAGCCCTTTTTGTGACCCAGCAATGAGCGCTTTATACACGGACTTCGGCAATTTGCGTTTAGCTCGACGTCGAGCCTCAATAACCGTCTCGAACCAGCCGCGACTCATATTTCGCTCCTTTCTTAAAGCGCTATCGCTTTATCGCGAGAAAAATCAAGTCTTCATTTCACGCTAAGTGAAGCTTGGTAGGCCCGCAATGTGAGCGTGATGCGCAAGCTCGGACCGCCCAAGTCGTTGCGCAGAGCTCGTCCTTGGGGAGTAAAAAACTCCGAGTGACAACGCAATTGGAATAAGACATGCTCGAGAAGACGAGCACGTGATTTTCAGGAAAATTGAGGCTCGTTTCCTGTCCCAAGGAGGGGAAATTCATGACTGCCAGCCGCAGCGGCGCAAAAATTCCGGAGCAATTGCCGATTCCCAAACCACCCGAACCTGATAAGTCTTATCCCTCCAGTAGCCACGCAATTGCATGGACTCCTGGTGTGGCGTTACGGGCGGGCAAGGTGGCAATTGGAGGATCACCATCGAAGTTGAGGCTTCTTCCCGCAAATGTGCGTGGTTTTGCACGTCGAATGCACGAGGCGGACAAAAATGGCGTGGTAGCCAAGACAAAAAATGAGCAAGAAGCTGCTCGTTACCTATTAGATCGCGGGCTGGCGCATCCGGTGCCGCAAGATAGGGGGGCGGTAGACGACGTTGAAGTTGTGATCCCGGTCTACGGCGATCCGACGCTTTTGGCGCATGGCCTGACCGCCCTTAAAACTGAGGGCTTAAATGTGACGGTTGTGGATGATGCCAGTCCTGAGCCGTATGCAGAACAGATCGCCAAGGTAGTCGCAAAACACGGGTTCAATTTAATTCGTCAAGAAACCAATACGGGTCCGGGCGGCGCAAGAAATACCGGATTGGAGGCCACTAGCGCGCCGTTTATAGCGTTCATCGATGCTGATGCGGTAGCCAGCGCCGATTGGGTAGCAAAGTTGCGGCCGCTATTCGATGATGAGCGGGTTGCTGCAGTCGGACCCCGAGTTCGGCCCCTTTCAACGGAGAAAACGGCTATTGAACGCTACGAGGACACGCGCTCCGAATTAGACATGGGAGCAATTCCCAGCCACGTTGTTCACGGTGTTGCCGTTGGGTGGCTGCCCAGTGCAGCAGTTCTCGTTCGCCGTAGCGCTACCAGCACGCCCGCATTTGACCCGGCGCTTCGCGTGGGCGAAGACGTTGATCTGTTTTGGCGGCTGGATGAGGCAGGTTGGACGATTCTCTATGCGCCCGATGTCATTGTGTACCATCACGTGCGGCCCTCGTGGCGAGATTTTATGGGCCGGCGCGCGCAGTATGGAACCTCAGCGGCACTATTGGAAATGCGGCATCCGCGCCGGCTCACGCCCGCTTCTCCGTCTTTTTCCGGCATCGCTGCTTTAGCAGCCACGTCGATGGGCCATCGAAAAACCGCCGCGCTCATCGGGCTCTACGAATTTGCGCGGCAAAAGCGAATTCTGGGGCCGGAAGTTCCCTGGACTGTAGCGGCCGAGATGACGGGCAGATCGCTGTGGTCCGATGTGTTTTGGGTAGGACACCTCTTGCGCAGAGACTGGTGGCCGGTGGGGTGGACCACGCTTTTGCTGAGCCCGCGATCCAAACTGGCCCGAGGAGTAGCCGTAGCAATGATGGCCGAACCGGTAAACGACCACGTGCTACAACGCGCAAAACTCGATCCCATTCGGGGCTTGGGCCTGCGGTTAATCGATGATGCTTCCTATGGAAGTGGCGTGATTTACGGTGCCATTAAAAACCGCGTCAAAAACGTAGTGACGCCGCGCCCGCAGTTACCCAAGTGGCCCAAATAGCCGCTCGGCTTGGAATGGCAATCAGACGACCATTACTTCCATGACCAAGTTGCCAGTATGGATCCCGCAATATCAAGCCGGTCCGCATCGGACATGTCGGGCGCGAACGACAGGGTCATAACGTACGCGTTTCCGTCATGCGGCATGTAGAACTGGTTGGTGTAGTACTCACCAGCTTCTTCCATGTAGGCAGAAATATGTGAAGCCTCCGCCCCGGCAACGAGGACCTGATCATGAACCTCGACTTCTGAAGCGCCGCTGGCTTCGAGTTCGTCAGTTCCGCTTTCTTCCACCATTTCCAGCGGAATATCGCCGGCGGGTGACTGTAAGACGTTCAGATTATTGGCGAAATTATCTGTTGCGCCCTCGGAGTCCAAAGCAACGAAATCAATTTCGGCGCCGAAGTCTTCATCTGTGACTTCTTCCCAGCCTTCGGGCAGGTTGAAACTGTAGTCAGGCAAATCTGCTTCGGGGCCGGTTGCGGGGGCCGCGTCGATTTCTGCAGCGGGTCCGCCGCCATTTGAATCGGGCGCTCCGTTTTCGTCCGTTCCGTCCGGATCACTACCAGCTTCTTCACCGTTGCCATCCAGATCAGCCCCATCATCGGGCTCAGCAGAGGTCTCCGGCGAAGAAGAACCCTCAGGTGTGACTTTCTCCGCAGAATCGGAGTCAGAACAGCCGGCAAGAACGATCGTGGCCGCAAAAGCAAGAGCGGCAGGTTTTTTGAGTTTAAGCATCGGGGAGAGGCTAACAAACTAGATTTTCTCGCCATCCTTGGGCCGCGGAGCCCGAACAGGTCCGATGCCCGATGCAGACCAAAGTCTCTTGCCGAACTTCTTATGGGCACTAGAGTCATATTTAGGTGCAGCGATGATTCGCTCGCCGATCGCGTACCGGCCGTTCGCCGAAGCGATTCGGCTTCCCCTCGAGCGAGCGAGTGAAGGAGCCAATGATGGCGAAATTCGATGACAAGGTAGTGCTAATTACCGGTGGTTCGGGCGCAATCGGCGCCGTAGCTGCTAAAAAGTTTCACGCTGGTGGCGCGAAGGTGGTCCTGGTTGACCTGGACGAGGAGGCGCTCCAAGAAACCGCTAAGGACATCGGCGACCAGAACGTGACTTACTTCGCCGCCGACGTTTCGAAGAACGATCAGGTCGCAGCATATGTGAAGCACGCCATAGACACGTTCGGAAAAATTGACATCTTCTTCAATAACGCCGGAATCGAGGGCGTGGTCAAGCCCATTGTGGAATATCCCGAAGAGATGTTCGACAAGGTGCTCGCCGTCAACGTCAAGGGTGTTTGGCTGGGCCTGAAACACGTTCTGCCCGTGATTACCGACGGCGGTGTGGTCATCAATACTTCGTCAGTCGCGGGCCTTACTGGAACCCCAAACGTCAGCGGCTACGTTGCCAGCAAACACGCGGTTATCGGACTAACCCGAGTGGCCGCGCTCGAAGTGGCCGACCGCAACATTCGCGTCAACTCGATTCATCCCTCGCCTGTTGATAACCGCATGATGCGCTCGCTCGAAGAAGGCTTCGCACCCGGACAAGCCGAGAGCATGAAAGCAACATTTGCCGAAGCGATTCCGCTGGCCCGCTATGCCACCAATGACGACATCGCCAACGGCGTTGTCTTCTTGGCATCTGATGAGGCGGCTTTCGTAACCGGCACCAAACTGGTTGTGGACGGCGGCCAGACCCAGTTCTAAAAACGGGAATTAAGGAGCCGCTGTGACTGCTTTCGAACTACAACCGCTTGTGGATCAGGCGGAGCGGCTCATTGAGCTCGGCGTCCCGGATTGGGTCAACCTGGAGAAAGCGCAGCTGCGCGCACTTGCGGCTGCGCACGCCGAATCAACAGGCCTGCTGGTGCTGCCTCAGGTTGATCCACTCCAACTGGCCGAATTAATGAAGTATAGAAACAGCGAAACCCTCTAGCGCGCATTCTCAGGCTGGCTATCGGCCCTGTTCTGCAAAGCTCGGCCTATAGGTCCTGCAAAGATCGGCCTAGGAGCGCTGCAAACATCGGCCTAGACCCGCTGCTTTTATCGGCTTAGCGCCACAATAGGTGCATGGACACGCTCGAAGGGCTCGGCCAGCGGTACCAGCCCCGACTGATTGATGCAGTACTTGATAAAGCCCTCGACGCCGCGGGCGCGGTGGTTATCGAGGGGGCACGGGCAAGCGGAAAGACCACGACAGCCCTTCAGGCCGCAGCGTCTTATGTGTTTATTGACGATCCGGCGGTTCAACGGATGCTAGACATAGCGCCTAGGTCATTGCTCGAGGGCAAAGCGCCGCGCCTGCTCGATGAGTGGCAGCTCGCGCCAGAACTCTGGAATTTGGTCAGACGCGCCGTCGACGCCGCTGCGGAACCCGGGAGATTCATTCTGACCGGCTCAGCCGTTCCCGCTGATGACGTTACGCGCCATACCGGCGCGGGCAGATTTATTCGATTGCGCCAGCGAACAATGGCTAACTGGGAAAAGTTGGGCCACAGCGGCCCCCAAGTAAGTGTCGCTGCACTGTTTGACGGTGAGCGACCGATCGCGAATTTGAAAGCGGAATCGGATCTCAATGAGGTGATCGATAACCTCTTGCGACCTGGTTTCCCAGCAATGACTCAGCTCCCGCTCGAACAGTCCGCCGACCGCTTAAGAGCGTATATCGACGATGTCGCGCGAACGGACGCGCAGCGTATTGCAAATTTGCGCCATAAACCAGAAGTGATCAGGCAACTAATCAGGGCTTTAGCGCGATCGGTAGCCTCCGACGTCTCATACAAAACTCTTGCTTCGGACGTCCGAGTCGTTGCACCAACAATCAACGTTGAGACCATCAGCAACTACGTTGAAGTCCTGCGCCGACTGTTCATTGTTGAGTCGCAACTGCCGTGGACCCCGAAGCTACGATCTCGTGCCCGTTTGCGCACTTCACCAAAACTCCATTTGGTTGATCCTGCGTTGGTGGCCGGATCGCTGGGCGCGGGCCAGAAACAATTGCAAAAAGACTTGGCAACGCTCGGAGTGCTTTTTGAAAGTGCGGTCGTCCATGATTTGACCGTGTTTGCCTCCATAATGGGGGGTGAGGTGCGCCATTATCGCGATTCCAACGACAAAGAGATCGATGCAATCATCACGCTCTTAGACGGACGCTGGGGAGCAGTAGAAGTTAAGCTGGGTGGCGCTCAAGCGCTGGCAGGGATGGAGTCTCTCAATAGCGTCATTGAGCAAATTGATACCGACGTAATCGGGGAACCGGCATTTCGCCTCGTTGTCACCGGAACCGGCCCCATTCTTACCGCTGAAGACGGGACTGTCACGGCTCCGTTACGTGCTTTAGCGCCCTAGATTCGTGTTGGGTCATTGCTTGCGCCATTCAGCACATCGCGAGAGTTCGAGGTAATCCCCCTTTTTCACGGTGACCGTGCCAGCACCGTCGACAATATTGTTGTGGGCAATATCGTGCGTATCTGTGCTGTTCAAGACCGCGTAGTAGCAGCCGACTTTGCCGGTGGTTTTATATTTGCCCGCTGGGATGTCTTCGCCCACTTCGTATAGGCCATCGCCGGGAATCGTATCGGTGTCGATTTGAATTTCGGTGGCCGCAATTTGGTCTTCGCGGTCGGAAACTTCGGTTTCACGTTCTTCTAGTTCTTGCTCTCGCTTATCAAGAGCTTTCTCGAGCGCGTCGATCTCGTCAACATCAGCGCGCAGTATTTCTGTTTCCTCTTGAAGTGTTTCGAGTGAGGATTCGGCGTCCGCAAGTGATGATTCCAGTTCGGAATTCCCATCCCGCGCTTTATCTAGTGCGGTATTTGCTTGCTGAAGTTCATTGTGCAGCGCTACGTATTCGGAGGTCTGCGCAACATCTTGTGACAAATATGGGATCAGCCCAATCCCAATTCCCACAAGCAGGCCCGCCACGGTTCCGAGCGCAACGTAAAGCCAGGGCAGCTTTATTTTGGGCCTGGTCTTAACCGGAACGAAATCCTCGCTCGTGGGCCCGCCACTCGGAGGGGCGGGCGCCGGGGGCGGCGGAGGCGCGGGCGTTATTGAATCTTGGCTATCGGACATGATCTTCACCCTCCTTGGAGTAGCCAGCTTTGTGCTTTCTATCGTCAAAAGTCGACGAAAAATTGAGATTTGCAATTGGCTGCATGGAACTCACTATGCCCCTCGCCACTGACATGCCGGGGACACAGCACGCGTGAATGCCGCTCTATCAACGGAATAGATCTTTTAACGATGTTCGGGTGCGGGTCAGAAGCCAATATCCACAGATGACAAATATCGGAAGCTTAGAAGAGCGCTATTGCGAATGGGATGCGTGCCCAAACAAGCAATCACATCGCAGTAATAACAACGCCCGGTCTCGTATCGCCCGGGTGGGTCGCGGACACGTTGAGAAAACTGGAATGTTTACCGAAGGGGTGGCTGGAATGACCCAGACATATCGCGTCATCGCCCAACCGTGGCAAAAAGGCTGGGAACTTCATATAGGTGGCGTCGGGGTAACACAGGCACGCTCTTTGAAAGAGGCTGAAGAGGCGGTTCGAGATTATCTAGCTCTTCTTCACAGCACCGATTCAAAAGAGCCACTAGAAATTGAAATAATTCCACACTTGAACGGGGTGGAAGAGCAGGCGAAGCAAGCACGCGAAGCAGTGGCAGAAGCTGCACGCTTACAAAGAGTGGCAGCTCAAAAATCGCGCGCCGCGGCGCGCAGTCTTCGCGCCGCTGGCCTATCGGTGGCCGATACCGCCGCGATATTGGGTGTTTCGCGCGGCCGAGTCTCGCAGTTAACAGCAAACTAGAGCCGACCCGCACTAAAGATCTGCGCCGGCGCGCGCCTCCGATAACCTGGCACCGTGCTAGAGATCCTGGTCGAGAACCCGCTGCTGACGGTCTTTGTAACCATCGCACTGGGAACCGCAGTGGGAGCAATCCCTTTTGGACCCATCAAATTCGGTACCGCCGGAGCTTTATTCGTCGGGCTAGCACTCGGCGCGCTCGACCCGCGTCTGGGCGAAGGGCTGCAATTCGTTCAAAGTCTGGGGCTGGCGCTCTTCGTCTACACCGTCGGGTTGGCAGCTGGCAACACGTTCTTCCGCGATCTGCGCCGCCAATTACCGCTGATGGCAATCGGACTGGCCGCCACCGGAATCGGTGCCATTGTCACAGTTGGCCTGGGAATTCCATTTGGCATTAGTCCCGGACTCCAGGGTGGCGCCTTTGCCGGGTCTCTCACATCAACGCCGACCCTGGCAGCAGCTAGCGCGGCGGCCGACTCGAATGAACCCGCTGTTGGATACTCCCTGGGCTACCCCATCGGCGTACTGGTTTCGATCGTGATCGTCGCGATCGTCGTTGACCGCAACTGGCGCAGCCCGCGCGACCCCGCCCCCGAAGCCAGTTTAGGAATCGAGGCCGCCTCGGTCGCAGTCACCAAAGACGCCTCACTGAACGAGGTTCCCGGTTTCAAGACTCAAAGTCTGCGCATGTCCTACCTCCTGCGCGATAACAAAACCCGGGTCATCGGCCCCGCAGACCAGCTCCGGCCCGGCGATCAGGTCGTCGTTGTCGGCACCGCCCAAGCGGTGAACGCCGCCATAAACCACCTGGGCGACCGGCTCAAAATTCACCTTGCAGATGACCGCACAGCCGTCGACCACCGCCGGTTCGTCGTCTCAAATCGCCAGGTCGCCGGCCGCACCGTGGCCGAACTGGACTTCCCGCGCCGTTTCGAAGGCGTAATCACGCGCGTGCGCCGGGGCGACCTCGACATCCTGGCGCGCGACGATCTCACACTCGAATTGGGCGACCGGGGACTCGCAGTCGTACCCCAGGGCCGGTTCACCGAAGTCTCCAGTTTCTTAGGCGATTCTGAACGCCGCGTCTCAGAAGTTGACGCCTTCAGTCTCGGGCTGGGCATGGCACTGGGACTGGTACTTGGTTTGGTCACCATCCCGCTGGGCGCCGACATGTACTTCACGATCGGCGCCGCCGCCGGCCCCCTCATCGTCGGCATGATTTTGGGACGCATCGAGCGCACCGGATCGCTAGTTTGGGGGCTACCACACGCCGCCAACCTCACAATCCGACAATTGGGCCTCATGTTTTTCCTCGCCGCAGTTGGCCTTGCATCCGGCCCGGCTTTCGCCGCTCAAGCGTTCACCATCACCGGCCTGAAAGTCGCACTACTGTCGGCCGTAATCGTCATCATTAGCGGTGCTTTCCTTATTTTCGGGGGCCGCTTCGCGGGCCTCAGCTCCCAACGCACCGCCGGAGCGCTCGCCGGATTCGTGGGCCAACCCGCAGTCCTTGCTTATGGAACCTCCCGCAGTCCCGATGAGCGCATCGAATCGGGCTACTCGGCGCTGTTTGCGCTGTGCATTATCGCCAAAATCATCCTCGTCACCCTGATCGTCACGCTATGAGCGGTTACTTTCGCTCGATCGGCGTTCTCATCGTCTCCAACCTGTTTGGTGGCGTTGGCGTGGCGGCGGGCATTTCTGCAGGCGGGCTCCTCGCCGACGAGCTCGCCTCGACCTCGTGGGCCGGTTTCGCGCAGGCTTCATCGACTCTGGGCGCTGCCGTTGCCGCAATCCCGCTGGCCACCATGGCCATCAATAAAGGACGGCGTCGCTCCCTTTCCGTCGGCTACGCCATGTCGGTTGTGGGTGCTTTGGCAGTCGTGGGCGCCGCCATGGCCGGGCACATAATCTTTTTGCTCATTGGAATGGGTCTGTTCGGGATCGCCCAGGCGGTAAACCTGCAAACCCGCTACGCCGCGGCAGAAAATGTCACATTGGCTGCCCGCGCGCGAGGAATGTCACTGGTGTTGTGGGCGACAACGATTGGCAGCGTGATGGGCCCCAACCTGTTGTCTCCGGGCAACGAGTTTGGCCAATCACTGGGGCTGCCGGTTTACACCGGTCCATTTGTCTTCTCCGTGTTTGCGTTCGCGGCCGCTGGAATCGTCATCGCGCTGCTGTTTCGCGCCACCCCCACGCCGAGTTCTGAGACCCCTTCCGAAGCCGGTGCGCCTGAGCCTGATGCGTCGGTTGGCACCGAAAAGGCGCTGGGCGCTATCGCCGCCCTGCGCTGGGCGGCGCGCCAACCGATCGCTCGGTTCGCCGTTACTTTGATCGCCGTGGCGCACGCCGTGATGGTCATGGTGATGGTCATGACGCCGGTACACATGGAAGGCAGTGGCGACAGCCTCGAACTCGTTGGAATCACAATCTCCCTGCACGTGCTGGGAATGTATGGTCTTAGCCCAGTTTTCGGCTGGGCCATTGACCGCCTGGGCGCCGGCGTCGTCGCCGCAATAGGTATCGCGGTGGAGCTTGCCGCCCTCGTTACCGGATTCATCGCTGCTGCTGGAAACACGACCCTTATGGTTACGTCGTTAATACTGCTGGGGCTGGGTTGGTCAGCTGCCATCTTGGCGGGTTCGTCCCTAGTAGCCACCATCGCGCCACCCGACATCCGCGTGCCCCTCCAGGGCGCCTCCGATGCGCTGATGAATTACGCGGGCGCCGCGGGCGCCGCTTTTGCGGGACCGATTCTGGCGGTGGGCGGATTCCACCTCGTCAATGTGGTCGCCGCCGTTATCTTGACCCCCGCGCTCGTGCTTTACGTGCCCGCCCTGCGCGCGGCGCGCAATTTCACCTCCCTCGCCCGCTTGAAATAGCGCGCTATTTCGGCCGGTTCAATAGGCGCCGGGCAAGGCAGCAGTCCACTAAACTGGCAAAAATTCATGTGTCAGATTCCACGTCGTGGCGGACATGTACCTAATATGAGCGAGTTGCAGTTGGAAGCCGAAAGTGAGCGCCGCACCGCGTTCCGCGAGATTTTTGAAGGCACTTTTGACGACCTCTCGCGTTTCGTTGCTCGCCGCATCGACCCCGATTTTTGTGACGACGTCATCTCCGAAACGTTTCTCGTGGCGTGGCGCAGATTCGATGAGCTGCCCCGGGCAATCTCTGACGTACGCCCCTGGTTGTTCGTAACTGCCCGCAACATTCTGGCGAATACTCAACGCAGCCAAAACCGCGCCCGGTCACTGGTCGACCGCATCGCCAATCAGCCGCGCCCCTTAAGCGATAATCCTGCTGATCATGCAATCCGCGTCGATTATGCCCGCGCCTTCGATCGCCTCAAATCACGCGACCAAGAGGTACTCAAACTCATCGCTTGGGACGGCCTTTCCACAGCTGAAGCTGCTCAAATACTCGAAATTTCTGTTCCCGCATTTTCCGCCCGCCTCAGCCGAGCGCGCAAGCGGCTAAGGAAGCACCTTGAAACTTCCGCGGACGCAAAGGACCTACCGTGAAACCTGACAACTTCTCTGACAAACCAGAAGACCTCCGCCGGCTTGCCGAACTAGATCCGGCGCATGAGCACCCATTGCCAGCGAATTCCGCGCGGCAGAAGATTTTCGAACGGATTACCGATGCCGACCGCCGTGTTACCGATGCCGACCGCCGCGCCGATGCAAAGTCACTTGATTTAGGACGGCACCGCGCACCTATCGCGTACCCGCTTCGGTGGGCGCTGGCTGCTGTGGCGGCGGTTGCAGTGGCTGCGCTAATTGTTCTTTCGCCTTTCGGCGTTGAAACCTCCACCTCCGCGTTCGCGACATGGACGCCCGTACCGGGAAAAATCTCCGCCGACATGAACCAGGTGCTCGATAGTTATTGCGAGAACCCATCAAACGATCCTGACGGGCCCGGAACCTATACCCCTCCCTGCGAGATCGTCGCTAAAGAGCAGCGCGGTGAAGTGGGATTTGCGGCTGCGCAAACCGACAGGGGATCACTGCGGACTGCCATATATGTGGAGGGCGAAAAGGTATTGAGCAGTTTTGCATCGAGTCCTGACCTGACTGAGGAACTGGGATCTAGCGAGGTGCACACTGTGAGCCGCGCGGCATCCGTGCCCAGTTCAAATGAGTCTGACGAACTTGCGGAACAAGATCGCTTACTCGTCACAACCGTGATCGGGCTAGTCGGATCTAATGTCGAAGAGATTGAGATCGCCGTGAATCCTAAAGTCGCTGATCCGACTGATTCCGAGATGTTCCCGGTGCAAGCCACTGTAGAAGGCAGCGTTTTCGCCGCGTGGTGGCCCGGAAAAGAGGAAATAGCGTATGAGCCAAAAAACGGTTTGGTTCTCAATGTGACGTTGGCGAACGGTGAAGTTATCAGAAATGTACCCATGTTCGACTATTTGGAACAAGATTGAACCCAGGACGTAGGCTAGGGGCATGATTCTTGGCGTCCACGTTGACCAGCACGACCCCATTGGTGAAGCAAAAGCCCGCGGCGCGCAAGCGGTGCAAATCATGTTGGGGAACCCGCAGAGTTTTAAAGATGTTGATCTGCGCCACCCCGGCGGCGCTGCGGAACTGCGCCAAGAAGCCCAGGAAGCAAACATCGATATCTATGTGCACAGCCACTACGTCATTAACGTGGCGTCAACAAATAACCGGGTGCGCATTCCCAGTCGCAAACTTCTTCAGCGCATCATCGACGGCTCGGCCGAAATTGGCGCCAAGGGCGTGGTTGTGCACGGCGGTCACGTCAAGGATGACAACGAATTGGAGACTGGATTCGATAACTGGCGCAAATGCATCGACGGGCTCGACCTGGCCGTACCGGTGCTCATCGAAAACACCGCCGGCGGCAAATTCGCCATGGCTCGCGGCCTCGACCGGTTAGAAAGGCTGTGGGAGTCTGTCCGCGCCGCCGACGGTTATGAGAACGTCGGATTTTGTCTTGATACCTGTCACGCCTTCGCCGGCGGCGAAGAACTAACCGGCTTGGCCGACCGCGTTCGCACTATCACCGGCCGCATTGACCTAGTGCACGCCAATGACTCCCAAGGTGAATTCAACTCCGGAGTTGATCGGCACGCCAACTTGGGTGATGGCCAGATCCCATCCGAGGATCTTGCCACGGTCATCCGCGAGGCAGCTGCTCCGGTAATTCTTGAGACACCGGGCGGCGTAGAAGGCCATTTGGCAGACCTCGCCTGGCTCCGCGAGCGGCTCTAACGAAAATTTTCTTGCCGCTAGGTTGAACCCGAACGCGGGTACAGTTGGCGTTTTTGCGCTCCCTTGTAGTTGGCGTCGCTAACGCCGCCGACCGCGCAACCGATCGAGTTGGCGGCGCTCCTTTTTGGTCGGACGACCTGACCCACGCTCGCGCACCGCAACCGGTGCCACAAATTCGCGCGGCGGCGGAGGCGGACTCCGGTCAATTAAACACTCCGCCGCGACTGCGGCCCCGACGCGCTTTTCAATAATTTTCGTGACCTCAACGATGCGCTCGCGCCCGGCGCGCATCACGCGCACCTCATCCCCCACGCGCACTGGCGAAGCGGGTTTGATGGGTTTGCCATTTACGCGCACGTGACCACCACGGCACGCAGTCGTTGCCTCGGACCGAGTCTTGGCCAGGCGCACTGCCCACACCCAGCGGTCCACGCGGGTTGATTCCGGCTGACTCATGACAGCAAATTAGCGCCGCTGCGCTCGGTAGTAATCAATTAGCGCCCTGGTGGAAGCATCCTGTTCTTTTAGCGCCTGCGCATCGCCGGAAACGGCCGGAGTGATCTGCTGGGCCAGTTCTTTACCAAGTTCGACACCCCACTGATCAAAACTGTCGATGCCCCACACCGCGCCCTGAACAAAGGTGATGTGCTCATAAAGGGCGATCAGCTGCCCCAGCACCGCGGGGCTCAACTCGGGCGCCATGATCGAGGTTGAGGGTCGGTTGCCGCTGAAAACACGAGCGGGAACGATTGCTTCATCGGTACCCTCTGCGCGCACTTCATCAGCCGTCTTCCCGAAGGCCAGCGCTTTGGATTGGGCGAAGAAATTGGCAAGGAACAACTCGTGAACGTCCGCCTCGCCATCCTGCAGCGGGTGCGCGGGATTCGCCACGGCGATGAAGTCCACCGGAACTAATCGCGTGCCCTGATGAATTAGTTGGTAAAACGCGTGTTGGCCATTGGTTCCGGGTTCCCCCCACCAGATTTCTCCGGTTTCCATATTGACCTTAGAGCCGTCCCAGCGCACAGATTTGCCGTTGGATTCCATCGTCAATTGCTGCAGGTAGGCGGGAAAGCGATGCAGATACTGGGCATAGGGAAGCACGGCATGGGTGTGGGCGCCAAGGAAGTTGGTGTACCAAACGTTAAGCAAACCCATCAAAGCCGGAACGTTTTCTGACCAGGGCGCGGTGCGGAAGTGCTCATCGACGGCGTGAAAACCGCTGAGGAACTGGCGGAAATTCTCCGGACCAATCGTAATTGCCAGCGAGGTGCCAATCGCGGAGTCGACGGAGTAGCGGCCCCCCACCCAGTCCCAAAAACCAAACGCGTTGGCCGGATCAATACCGAAATCAGCGACCTTATCCAGCGCGGTTGAGACAGCGACAAAGTGGCGCGCTACCGCCGCCCGGCGCGCGTCGTCGTCCTTAATCTCACTGCCGGAAGCGACCAGTTCGCGCCAGAGCCATTCGCGGGCGAGGCGAGCATTGGTGAGGGTCTCTAGCGTGGTGAATGTTTTGGAGGCGATGATGAACAGAGTGGTGCGCGGGTCTAGATCGTGGAGTGTTTCGGCCAGGTCGGTGGGGTCAATATTTGAGATGAAGCGAGCTTCGAGGCCGGCTTGCACGTATGGTTTGAGCGCTTCATAGGCCATGACGGGGCCAAGGTCTGAGCCGCCGATTCCGATGTTGACGACCGTTTTGATGCGCTCACCGGTGCTGCCCTTCCATTCGCCGGTGCGGACCTTGTCTGCGAAGGCGAACACTTTGGCTAGTTCGGCTTGCACATCGGTATCGACGTCCTGACCGTCCACGTGGAGCGCGGGGCTAGCGCCAGCTGGGCGCCGCAGCGCGGTGTGCAGGACAGCGCGGTCTTCCGTGACATTGATGTGCTCGCCGGTGAACATCGCGTCGATGCGCTCGCGCAGGCCCACTTCATCGGCCAGTCGCGTCAGGAGGGAGCGGGTTTCAGCTGTTAAGAGATTCTTAGACAGGTCAACGTGTAAGTCGGCGATCTGGAACGTGAGGTTTTGCGCGCGCTGCGGCTCGGCGGCAAACCAACCACGCAGATCGGGCGTGAAATTGACCGCGTGTGCTGCGAGTTTGTTCCACGCTGTGGTAGTGGTCGCGTCCACCGGACTTGAGTTCACAGAAATTCCTCCTATTTAAATGCGCTGCCCCAACCGTATTGCGCTTGAGCTGGTCCTGCTCAATGGGGCCTTCCATTTTTGCCGCCATTTAGCGTTAAAGTTAATTATGGGGTTATTTTTCGGTTCCGAGCCTGACAGAGGGGGGGAATTTTGCTGACCATAAGTGATGGCGCTGATTTGTCTGCGCTTCCGCTGCCGCGGCTACCGTCGGATTTGGCCGTGCGCGAGCGACTGTTCAAGCGGTTATCGCAACCGCACGCCATCCGGCTGATCACTGCGCCGCCAGGGTTTGGAAAAACTACGGCGGTGATGATGTGGCTCGAACAGGAGGCACGGGCCGGGCAGGGCCAAAATCGTGCGCTGCATGCCAAGAAGGTGCCCCGCGCCACGTCGCATGCCGGTGCGCTGCAGGGTGACGCGATGACAAGCGCCACCGGGTATGCAAAGCCAAGTCGCGTAAACGGCCACGTTGCGTGGGCGGACGGCACTAAATTGCGCGACCCAGAGCGCGCGCACCAGGTGCTCGACATGGTCGCCGACCACCTGAAACAAGTCCCAGGTGAATTGCAATTAATAGTTGACGCAATTGATCACGTGGTGGATTTATCTTGGGATCAGCAACTGCTCGATCTGGTGCGAAATCACCGCCGCTTGCACGTGATTTTGACGGGGCGCGAACCCGAACGCCACAAACAGTGGCATGCCCCGGATCTCGATATTGACGTTGTGACCGGTAAAGACCTGCGCTTTTCACTCGCAGAAAGCCATAAATTATTAAGCGTGCTGCACCCCGAAATCACTGCCGAGCAGGTGGCACACGTCCACGAACAGGTGGGTGGATGGCCGATCCTGGTGCGTGTTGCCGGGCTGGCTTTTGGTGATGTCAACGCTGCCGTAGAACATCTGCGCCACCCGGAATCCGATTTCGCTGTGAGCCAGGCAAACCAGGATTTCGTCATGGCCACGGCCCTGGCTCGCGATTTTTCGGACGATATGGCCGCATTCTTGACGCAACGGGATGACAACAGTCAGGTCCTGGCCAGATTTCATGCCGGGGGACTACTAGAAAAATTTAATCGAAACGGGCAGACACGCTACCGCTATTTGCCCGCAGTGGGCGCGGCGACCCGCGCCGAAATTCCCGAAAGCACCCTGCGGGAGCGCTCGCTGGAATTGGCGCACTGGTGTTCCGGCAACGGCTTGGGGGAAGAGGCGATCTATTACGCGGTGCAAGCCCAAGCATGGGAGAACGTGCGGGAATTTGTTCAGCGGCACTGGGTGGACTTGACGGAGTCCGATCTCGTGCACGAGGCAATGAGCAGTATCGACGCGGAAGTTCTTAAACAAGACCCCATCATGGCCAGCATCTTAGACATTATGGCCGGCCCGCGTCGGCGCCGCGGTGCGGTGCCGGCTGTGGCGACGGGACGCCCGGAAGACCCGATGGAACTCTTGCCGCACTTAATCACACAGGCCGGATATCTGCGCTTTAACGGCCAGTTTTCCGCCGCAAAGGCGGGTTTTGCGGAAGTCTATGAAATTCTCGAGCAGGCTCCCGAAGATTCGCAGCTCAAAATGGCGTACCCGATGGCTCGGCTGCAGGCAGCGCTATTGCTATTGCTAACCGACGACCTGCAACGGTGCGCCCCGGAAGCCACCGCGGTTTATCGCGCCGCACGCGATCTCGACCTAGTAACTGAGAGGCGAAACGCGATCGGAATACTGGCGCTCATAAGCACTCTGGGCGGCAATGGTGCCCGGGGCGAAGAGTGGCTGAAAGTGCTCAGAGACACTCCGGAACCAACTGGCATGTTTAAAGACATGGTCGATACCTGCGCCCACGCTGCTCAAGCCCTAATCGAAGTCGGGAGACTTGACCTGCCGGCGGCCCGCGAAACGCTTCAAAAGATGAACCCGGCGACCATCAAAGACGAAATGTGGCCGTTTATCGTTCTGGCGCAAACGGACTACGCGCTTTTGGCCGGTAAGAGCGCCCAGGGCTTGCGGGACCTGGAGGCCGCCCTGATCGCCCACCCCGGCTTCGATCAGCCCGGCTCCATCGTCGCGCCCATCATCGCGGCCGCACGCGCGAACATGCTTTTAGCCCAGGCGGAGGGAAACCGGGCCCTGGCGGCGCTGGTGAATGCCGATGAAAATCACCCGCTGATCCGGGTCGCGCGCGCCCGTTTCGAGCTGTTTCGCGGTGAACACCAGCGCGCCATGGTGATTGCTCGCAGCGGGAGTCCGCGGGACCAAGCCCATGATCGGGCGGTGCGCGAACTGCGGCTCATCACTGCCGTGGCGCAGTTGCGCGCGGGCGAAAAAGAAGCCGCCGCCCGCACCTTCAATCAGTTCATTGCCGACGACGGTGTGGGCATGCTGCGCGCACTAGCCCTAATGGACCGCCAGGCGGTCGCGGATCTGGTAAAACTCACCGGAGTCGGCGCGCCGGAATTGGCACTGGTGCGCGAACGCGTTCCCGAACCGCCCTTTATCGCCCAGACGGGCATCGTCACGCTCACACCGCGGGAGCGGTTAGTTCTAGACCTTTTGCACCAGGAGCTCACCGTCGCCGAAATAGCCAAAGAGCTAATCGTGTCCACCAACACGATTAAGAGTCAGGTTCGAAGTTTATACCGCAAACTGAAAGTCAGTTCGCGCGCCGACGCCCTGAAACGCGCCGCGGAATACGGTTTGCTTGGCTAGATCCGCCGCCCGTCTTGCTCGGCTAGATCCGCCCGCAGCCACCATCACTCGCCCGCGTCGGGGAACGGCCACGGATTTGGCTCACACCCCTGGGTAGATTTCGTTTGTTGGACCATCACCGGCGCCAACTCGCCCGACCTCGGGCAGCTCTCGTGGGAGTAGCCCAATAGGTGACCGACCTCGTGGCCTACCAGATAGCGCCGATAATTTGGTACATCATCCCCAAAACTCTCCGCGCCCACGGCCCAGCGCACGCCATTCAGCACGGCGCGCCCGTTCGCGGCGCATGAGACCTTCCCGTTGGTGCGCAGTGGCGCGCACAGTCGATCGACCGTGTCCGGGGTGGCGATCAAAATGCGAATATCGAAACTGTCATCGGACACTCGCTGGAAATCATGTTCAGCGCGGGCGGTCCAACCCCGCCGGTCGCCCAGCGTTTCGTCGATGAACTCGGCGGCCTCTTCGGCGGCAAACGGCAGGTCTGTTTCTACCTCGACCCGATACTTAGTCGGATTCGCGCCCGTGGCCGCAGATTCACCGTCGGCCACAAAAAACTCGCCCGACCCTGTTTGCACAATGTCATCTCCAGTAAGTGAAATCAGTGGCTTGGGGAACACGTCCTCCAGCGTGGGCGTGGGAACCGGAATCGGATCGGGCCCGTCAAGCTCGGGGAGCGGGGCTTCGGTATCAGTGGCACCGCTTAATTCGGGAGTGGCGTTATCGTCCAGTTTCCGTGACTTTGCCGAGGTTTCGGTTGGGATGTCTTTCGGCTCTTCGGCCGTGGCGCTTGGCGATTTTGCTGTTTCTTGCTGGCCGGGCTCGTCGGTGATCCACCAACTCGTTGCCATCCCCAGCCCGAAAGCCAGCGCAATCGCCCCGGCCTGAAATGGGCGCGAAAGCCTGCGGCGTTTACGCAGACGACTGTCGCTCATAGGGGTAGCTCACTGATAGGTCACCAGTTCGGGCACCGGGTCAATCTTATAAGTCTCTTTCGGTGAAAGGACTGGATGGTCTTCTTTCAAAAAGTTCTTCCAACCCCATCCCGTCACCGCGGGGGCATTACTGTGCAGCGTAGTCCAAGTGTCGGTTTTCGCCTGTTGCGTGCCCTGCCCATCGGCATGAATGACGACCGAAAGTTCGGGATGGTCCACCGCAACCTCAGCGCGATCTTTAATCATCGACCGCGAAAACTGGTGCAATACGAGCATCTTGGGCGGCAGCCCCTCTTTTCGCACGAGCTCCGCGAGCCAGTCGGAGACCGCATTGACTTCCTTAGCGCGCACTGAACCGATTTGCTGCAGATGTTTTTGATCTTTCTTCAGCCGCCACTCCGGATCCAACGCCAATCCCACGTGCGGCAGTTCCAGCAGCTGTCGATACTCCTTGGCCTGGGTCAAAAAGTCAGTGCGCCCGGGCTGTAAATCCAACAGCACGTAATACCCGGCCTCCCCCGCGGCCTCCACCCAGGGCCGCAACTTATCTACCGGCAGCCGGTTCGAATACTGACCGTCCTGGCCCGCGCCGGCGGAGGCGACCGTGGCGATCACCTCAAAAGTTGGAATCACCGCATCGTCGGTCAACTTTTGATACTTATCCGCATACTTTTGCGCCAACTTGATCGCACCGTCGAGATCTCGCTGCCCCAAAACGCCCAGCGCGGGCACATCCGGTGAACCGTACAGGGCAACGTAGCGCTTGCCGTCAAATAGTTCATACCCACCGCCGGGCAGAGTTTTTTCTTGATTTAGGACGGCGTACTGCCACTTCAGCGTCTGTGTTTCCGGCGGATCAGCGCTCACTACGAGCAACTGGCTCACCTTGGTCAGGTCCGGCGCGGTTGCCAGGAGCGAGATTGTTTTCACGTATTCGGCCGCGAAGCCGGCAGCGCTGGCCGTCACCTCGGCGAGGGGAAGGCTACCCTCCTCGGCTTCGAAAAATGCGCGGCTTTGCGGATTTGAAATTGGCTCGGCTTCGACCACTGGACCCAGTTCGGCGCGCAAGTCTTCGTGCCAGTTGGCACTAATCTCGATTTGCGCAACCTCGTTCGGCAAATCCAGTTCGGGGCCGGAGCGCAACACCGCCCGCGTCGACAAGTCGGCCAGGATTTCGGGCAGCTCATCATCTGCGCTCGCAACTAAAATCGGTGCCGCCAGCTGCTGCGCTACTTCGACCCCCTCGGATTTGGCATCAGCATTCTTCGCGGCCACTACCACCACCGGGGCGGACTCAAATAGGAGCTGCGCCAGCTCGTTCGTGGCGCTCGCATCGGAGTCCGCCTGGACTGCGGCAGCCGGTTCTAATTCGGCCCGAACGGGCTGCAAATCAACCGGCTGTGGCACCCCGGAAGGCGACTTGTCACTGCCAGGGTGCCCGTCGCCGTCCGCAATTTCCTGCCCCGCGTCCCGATCGATAACCGCCCACGTCGCCCACGCCCCCACCCCCAGCAATGCGACCAGTGCCGCTATTAGGGCGGTGTTGCGCACTGCGCGCGAGCGACGGGAGGCAGTTGGTTCGGTCGTTACCAAATTCGAACTCGCTGCTCAGGCGGCAGCCACATGTCGTCGTCTTCAGTTACTTCGAAGGTGTCGTGGAACAGGTCAAAGTTCCGTACGACCTGATTGGCGCGGAATTCGCCCGGGGAGTGCGGATCGGTGACCAGGCGGCGGCGCAGTTCCGCATCGCGGACCTTTCCGCACCACACGCGCGCCCACTGGAAGAGGAACCGCTCGGCCGCTGACATGCCGTCGATTTCCGGGGCTTCGCCCGGGTTGCCCTCTTCGTCTTCGAGGGAAATTTGGTAGCCCTGCCACGAGATCGTTAAACCGCCCAGGTCCCCAATATTTTCGCCAATGGTTAAAGCGCCGTTGACCTTCTCGCCGGGTAGTTGCTTGGGCTCGAGATCGTCATATTGGTCAATCAGGGCGGAGGTGCGCTCTTCAAATGCGGCCCGGTCCTCATCGGTCCACCAGTCGCGCAGCGCCCCGTCACCGTCATATTTGCTGCCCTGATCGTCAAATCCATGGCCAATTTCGTGACCAATTACCGCACCGATACCGCCGAAGTTGATGGCGTCTTCGGCGTTCGCGTCGAAGAATGGGGGCTGCAAAATCGCGGCCGGGAACACGATCTCATTCATGCCCGGGTTGTAGTAGGCGTTGACGGTTTGCGGAGTCATGAACCACTCCTCGCGGTCAACCGGTCCGCCAAGCTTATTCAGTTCCCGATCAAGTTCAAAAGCGGTGATTCGGCGGACATTGCCCAGTAGATCATCAGCACGAATATCTAGACCGGAGTAGTCGCGCCAGCGATTCGGGTAACCGATCTTCGGCGTGAATTTTTCCAGCTTATCCAGCGCTTTTTTGCGTGTTTCCTCGGTCATCCAGGGAAGCTGGGAAATGTTGCGCCGGTAGGCCTCAATGAGCTTGTCTACCAGGCGCTCCATGCGCTGTTTATGTGCGGGCGGGAAGTGCTTTTCCACATAGAGCTCGCCCACGGCCTCGCCAAGACCGCCCTCCACGAGCGCTACCCCGCGCTTCCAGCGCTCACGCAGTTGCGGAACACCGGAGAGTTTGCGGCCGTAGAAGTCAAAGTTTTCGGCCACTAGGTCGCCACTTAGGTACGGGGCGGCGGACGAAACGGCGTGAAATGTGAGCCAGTCGCGCCACACCGGCAGGCGATCCTCCACCAGGTGATCGCTCAGGGCGGTGAAAAAATCGGGTTGGTGGACCACCACGTTGTTAAGGGTGTGTTCGGGGGCTCCCATGTGTTCAAGCCAGACATCCCACGGGAATTTCGGCGCCAGCTTTTCCAAGCCTTCGCGATCCATGGGGTTATATGTCGCTGAGGCGTCGCGACTGCGCACCTGATCCCAGTGCGCTGCAGCCAGCGAGGTTTCCAACTCTAAGATGCCCCGGGCACGCAACTCGGGTTCGGATCGGCCCACAAAACTGAGCATCTTTGCGATGTGCGCTTCATAGTCTTTGCGCAGTTCGGCGGCGTCGTCATCGCGGTAGTACGACTCATCGGGCAGCCCGAGCCCGCCCTGGACCATGCGCACGATGTAGCGGTTGGGATCGCCCGGGTCAGTGTCAACGCCGAACATGAGGGCGGAGGCGCACCCGTCCCGCTCCAGCCGACCCAGAATCGCGATAAATTCTTCGATGCTGGCAATCGATTCGATGCGCGAGACATCGTTGGCTATCGGCGTTATGCCCAGCGCGTCGATATCATCTTCAGCCATGAAACTGCGATAGAGCAGACCAATTTTCTCGCCGACCGCGCCGATGTGATCATCGCTGCGATCCGGGCGGCGGTGCTCGCCAGGGGTGCGGCGGTGCTCGCCAGGGGTATCGACCCGGCTTGCGGCCTCTTCAATGATTTCACGGACGGCCTTTTCGGCCTCTTCGACGAGAACTACGAAAGCTCCGTAGGTGGCGCGGTCGTCCGGAATGTCGACCTCCTTCAGCCACGTGCCGTTTACGTGACGAAATAGGTCATCCTGCGGGCGAACTTGGGGATCAACGGGAGCGTTATCAATGCCAGACTTCATGCCCTAACGCTAACGCTTATTTATCTGGGCGGCGCGCATGACCTGGGCGCGGGGCTCACACCGCCTAGGCGCGGGGCGCGCACCACCCAGATCGCGGCCAGCGCCGCCTCGCCCAGCACTACCTTGTCGGCGCTGTCCTGGGCCGACTCTGCCTCGGGCGGTGCATCGCCGCCCGGCTGGGTCTCCCCCGCTGCCCGCGTGTCCGCGTCCAACCGCGCAATTGTGGTGCCGCCGGTGAACGGTGCCTGGCCGCGCACTTCCACCACCACGTCCAGGTGCAGGCCACGTTCTTCTAGGTGGCGCAGCAGATTTGGGTCGGAATCCGAAATTCGGGCGATGATTCCTATCTCGTTCTCTTCTAAGGAGTCCAGCCGCACCGCATCGGGCATTTGCACCGCCCCGGTGGCATCTGGAATCGGATCCCCATGCGGATCCCGAGTTGGGAACCCGAGTTTGGCATCAATCCGATCGAGCATCTTGTCAGAAATCGCGTGCTCTAAAACTTCGGCCTCGTCATGCACCTCATCCCACGTATAGCCCAGCACGTCCACCAAAAACGTTTCGATAAGGCGATGGCGGCGCATCATCGCCAGCCCCATGCGCCGGCCCTCTTCGGTGAGTTGGATGGCTTCATAGGGCCGATGGTGGACCAGCCCCAGGGCGGCGAGCCGGCGAATCATCTCGGAGACCTACGAGGGAGCCACGTCCAGGCGCGTTGCCAGCGCCGTGGTGGTGATCGGCTCGGTGCTCCATTCCGCCTCCGTGCACACCACTTTCAGGTAGTCCTGCATCGCGCTGCTGAGTTCTTGAGCCACGAAACCACCCTAGTTGACTATGGGGCTATTTCTTTTAGCGCCGAACGGACGCGCTTCTCGGAGGTTTTCTGCGCCGTTGGCAGGTGCTGGGCAAAAGTCTGGACCCGCAATTCCTCCAACATCCACCCCGCCGCGCGCACGCGCTCTTCACGCTGCGGATCGGGCGCACTGTGGGCCGCCTGATCGCGCAGCGCCTGCAATTCGGATTCCAGCTCGGTAATAATCCAGCTCAGTGATTCATCCCGCCCCGGAGCATCCACCGCCCGATCAATTCGGTGGACGGCGGCCTGCAAATACCGCTCCAAATGTGGTAGCTGCTCCGCGCCCGTGGCGGAGATAAAACCGGGGTAAATCAGCCGCGCGTGCTGCTCGCGCACATCCGTGAGCGTGTTCAAAATCGCCAGCGACGTGTTCTGCTTCAGCGCCGCCTCCAACTCCCGCGAAGCATTGAGGACCTTCACCACATCCGCCCCGATTCGATGCGTGCGATCTTCAATCTGATTTTGGACGGAGTCCCGTATCTTTTCGTATTCCGCGCCCTTCCACGGGACTTGCGTTAATAGTGCATCCACCGCAGCCAGCTGCATATCAGTGGCCAGCGCATCAGTGGAGGGATAGGGACTGGCGGCTAGGGCCAGGGCCGTAGCGCCCGTCCACCGGGAGGTAATGCGGGTGCTGGGTAGGCCGGTCTCTTTCAGCAGCAAGCGGCGCACGCCGGCCCGATGAGTCTTCGCCTGGGTCACGGCTTGGGAGAGTAAGCGCAGACTGACCTGCCCCTTAGAAGTAGCGGTGGGTAGGCCCGTTGTTTCGTCAACCAGTGCCGGGTAAGCCTCAATCACCCGCCCCGCAGCTTCGGTGGAAACCAGCTGCGGAATTTCATTATCGGCCAGGCCCGCCGGCCACGTGCTTAAGTCCTCCTGCTCGCCAGGTGCCCCGGGCCCGGACACTGCCGCATCAGGTTGCGGCGCATCGGCAGCGGCTGCGGCCGGCGCGTCACTTTGCTCTTCAGCCATTGCGGCCTGCAGGGCGGAACGGACTGCAGACCGCACCGCCGACTGGGACTGCGTTGCCAGTTCGCGCTGTAAATCCACCAGATTTTTAGATTCCCCCAGCACCCGATCCTGTTCATTGAAGACCGAGAAAGTCACCCGCAGGTGCGCCGGGATTTTGGTGACGTCGAAATCCTGTGGTGAGAAGGCGACGTCCCTAATTATTTTTGCTCCCCGCGCAATAGCGGCGGTGATGGGGCCGGAGTAGGGGTCATCAGCGCCGCCGGCGGGTTGGGCGTCAATCCAGTCCAGGATGTCGCGAGCGGCGTCGGGGGCGGGTACGAGTTCGCGCCGGATTGCTTTGGGGAGTGAGCGGATGAGTTCGGTGACGAGCTCTTCGCGCATGCCCGGGACGAGCCAGTCGAAACTAACCGGTTCGATCCGATCAAGCTGGGTGATGGGGATGTGAACGGTGACGCCATCGGCGGCGGTGCCCGGCTCGAACTGGTACGTCAACTGGAGGGGAATGCCGTGCTGCTGCCAGGTGTCGGGGAAGAGTTCCGCGTCGATTCCAGTATCGGCGGGGAGCAGTTGCTCGCGCGTGAAGTTCAGCAGGTCGGGTGTTTCTTGCCGCTGTTTCTTCCACCAGGTATCAAAATGGCGGGCGGAGACAATATCGTCTGGCAACCGCTCGTCATAGAAATCAAAGAGGGCTTCTTCATCGGCAACTAGGCCGCGCTGGCGGAACCGATTTTCCACATCGGTGACCTCGGCCAGCAGTTCTTGGTTATGGGCGAAGAACTTGTGATGGGTGCGCCACTGCCCCTCAACCAGGGCGTGGCGAATGAACATCTCGCGTGCAATGTCGGGTTCATAGCGGGCCAGTAGGGTGCGGCGTCGTGAAATCACGGGCAAACCGAACAGCAGTAGGCGCTCATAGGCCATGGCCGCGCCCTGTTTCGTAGACCAGAACGGTTCAAAGTGCGTGCGCTTAATGAGGTGCTTGCCCTGCTCTTCGACCCAGCGCGGATCGATCGCGGCCACGTCCCGCGCCCACAGCCGCGAGGTTTCCACTAGCTCGGCCGCCATG
This sequence comes from Demequinaceae bacterium, assembly GCA_027322505.1. GTDB lineage: Bacteria > Actinomycetota > Actinomycetes > Actinomycetales > JAJYRW01 > JAJYRW01. Next base: position 4,805 of record DAHVRJ010000030.1, on the reverse strand, counting down.
ATCCAGCTCGGTGGTCGTTTCGAGAGGCGCGAGCCGGGGAAAATGGCTATTTTTGCGCCGCGCGCCCCCAAGTACTCGTTACGAGCCGCGCGCGCCCGGCGCTGATCCCGGCGGCGGTCACGGTGCTGGCCGGAGCTTGAAACCTCGGTAGAAAGTTGCATCGCCACGTGGGAAAGCAATCCGGGCAGGAGCGCGCGATGAATCGAGTCGCCGTCCCACTCCCAGCGGGTCTCTGGCCCCTCCGGGCCGCCGGAGCGCCGCCCGGCCCCCAGGGGTTTGAGACTGGGCAGGTTCCGGCTGAAGCGCGTATTGCGGGGAATGAGTTCCGTCTCCCGGGCGATCGTGCGGTACTGCGCCACCAGGTCGTGCCACTCCCGGACCCGTAAATAGTTAATAAATTCCGCACGGCACATCCGGCGAAATGCATTGCCGGACAGCGCTTGGCGCTGGCGGCGCAGGTAGCGCCACAGATTTAAGTAGGTCAGAAAGTCTGATTTGGGGTCGGCGAAGCGGGCGTGTGATTGATCAGCCTGGGCTTGAAACTCGGTCGGGCGCTCGCGTGGATCCTGAATTGTCAGCGCGGCGGCAATCACGATTACTTCTTCCAGCACCCCACGCCGTCCCGCTTCGACAATCATGCGAGCCAGGCGGGGATCAGCTGGAATGCGGGAGATGAGCCGCCCAATTTTGGTGAGCCGTCGCCGCGGATTAGCCGCGCCGGGGTTAAAGGCGCCCAGTTCGTGGAGGAGAGCGACGCCGTCCCTAATATTGCGCGCATCGGGAGGCTCGACGAACGGGAACTGGCCAATCTCTTCCGGCGAGGCCGCGATCCCAACCGAAATCATCTGCAAGATCACCGAGGCCAGGGATGTGCGCAAAATTTCCGGTTCGGTGAACTCGGGACGGGCGGCGAAGTCCGCTTCGGAATACAGGCGAATCGCGATGCCTTCGGCGACCCGCCCGCAGCGACCCGCGCGCTGATTGGCGCTGGCCTGCGAGATCGGTTCGATGGGTAGACGTTGGACCTTCGTGCCTTTGGCGTACCGGGAAATGCGCGCCATCCCCGGATCAATCACGTAGCGAATACCCGGAACGGTAAGGGAAGTTTCAGCAACGTTCGTGGCCAGCACGATGCGCCGGTTCCCACTGGGTCGGAAGATACGCTGCTGCTCCGCGGCGGAAAGGCGCGAATACAGCGGCAAGATTTCTATTTCCTCCCGCCGCCCCACGGGGCGGGAGCGCTGCTGTTTTGAAAAATGATCCTGGAGTGCTTCGGCGGTATCACGGATTTCCCGCTCCCCGGAAAGGAAAATCAGGACATCGCCGGGGCCGGCTGCTGCGAGCTCGTCGGTGGCATTGATGATGCCCGTAATTTGGTCGATCGGTTCCGACTTTTTTGTGGGTTTATCCGCCGTTGGCGCTGTATTTTGTGGGGTTTCCGCCACGAGGGGCCGATACCGGATCTCAACCGGATAGGTGCGGCCGCTGACCTCAATGATGGGCGCGGGGGTGTCGGTGGCGTCTTTGAAGTGGGCGGCGAAGCGCTCGGAGTCGATCGTTGCCGACGTGATGATCAGTTTCAGGTCAGGGCGGCGGGGAAGCAGTTGGGTGAAATAACCGAGCAGGAAATCAATGTTGAGGCTGCGCTCGTGGGCCTCGTCAATGATGATCGTGTCGTAGTTTTTGAGTTCTGGATCGCGCTGGATTTCGGCGAGTAGGACGCCATCGGTCATGACTTTGACGGCCGTGTTTGCGCCGGTTTCTTTGGTGAAGCGGACTTGATATCCGATGAGTTGGCCTAGCCGAACGTCGAGTTCTGAGGCGATGCGCTCGGCCACCGTGCGCGCGGCAATGCGCCGGGGCTGGGTATGGCCAATCTGCCCGTTTTGGCCGCGTCCGAGTTCGAGGCAGATTTTGGGAATCTGCGTGGTTTTCCCCGAACCCGTTTCGCCCGCAATGATTACGACCTGGTGGTCTTTGATTGCGGCGGCGATGTCGCTGCGCCGGGCGCTGACGGGAAGCTCTTCGGGATAGGTGATTTTGGGCAGCGTGATGTGCCGGCGCCGGGGAGTGCCGCCACGGGCCGCTGGAGCGCTGTCGGCAGGGGGTGTGCCGCCACGGGCCGCTGAGGCGCCGCCAGCCGGGGGGCTGCCCTGGGCTCGAGGAGCGCCGTTCGTGGATTTGCGTGCCTTGTTCACCATTCCCGTGCATTATCCATCACGCGCCGACGATTTCTAGATGCGCCGGCGATTTCTAGCAAAGTGGAGCCTTAAGCCCGTTTAGGCGGCTTAAGGCTCCACGTTTGCGGGTGGGAGGCGCCATAAGGCTGGGAGTTTTTACGATCAGGCTCAAAATCAGTGATTAATCGGCGCTTTAGTGTTGCACCCTTAAAGGGTGGGTTCGGACGCGGTTTCCAAGACTTGGAGAAAGTCGGCTTCCGTCATTAGCTCAATTCGCTGACCGTGGTCCTGCAACTCGAAAGCGCGTTTTGCTTTTCCGGTTAACTTCGCACCAGGGGCTAGTTGAACGGGGTCAATATTTCCAATGACCAAGATGTTGGTCTTCTTGGTCGTGTTTGCACCTGGAGTTCCTCCGGCATTTACCACCGCGTCCCAAGCTTGCTGGCGGCTCATCGATTTAAGCGTGCCTGTGAAAACGACCACCTGCCCATAAAAATAGCCGTCAGGATCAGCTTCGTGGTTTGGATCAGAAATAGTAAGTGCGCTGCCAGACTGCGAACGCTTTATCGTTGCGCCGCGATATCCGGAGGCGGACAGCTTGCCTAGCTGTATGCCACAAGCGTCGGCGAGATCAAGGAGCGAAGAGTGTTGGCCGCGCGTGCGCATCGTTGTGGCAATCTGCGCAGCAGCACGAGCATCAGAAAGTGCGTCATGATGGTTTTGAAATTGAATTCCTAGAGCTTCAGTTACAAAAGGAAGCCGGTACGAGGGCAAGGAGAGCGTCCTGCGTGCCATAACTAACGTGCACAAGAACGAAATATCGGGAAGGCCTATGTTCGTGATTTCACTAGCTTGGCGCAGCACACTTATGTCGAACCCAGCGTTATGCGCTATCACTAGATCTTTTCCGATAAATGACATAATTTCTGGCAAGATCTCCTGCCAGGAGGGCGCGCCCACTACCATGGCGGCGTTTATTCCGTGCAGTGCCGTGTTGAACGGGTCGAAGTAGGAAACGCCCGCTGGAGGCTTGATAAGCCAACTTTTCCCGTCTTCGATGCGCCCATCTCGTACTTTAATAAGGCCAACCTGGCATGCCGAGGCACGTGATGCATTTGCGGTTTCAAAGTCTATCGCTGTGAAATTAGGCATCTGCCTTCTCTTTCAGTTGGCGTATTTTGGCTGTAGAGAAGTCGGGTAAAGCGGCAACGGAGTGTTGATTGAGTTCAGGAGGCATGATCCAAGGAGTGATGCCGGTCCCGGGTTGAACGGTCCGACGAACCCTCTCACGCTCAATACGCAACCAAAATGTCCAAACCTTGCATGTAGCGTCAGCCAAGAGCAAAGCTCGTTTAATAGCGCTCTTTGTTGATTTCATATCCACTTCGATATTCGGAACGGCGATATCCGGCCTAATTAAAGTCTTGTTGTTCGTTCGGGCTGCATAGTCGTCGACGGCGCGGATGATTCGCTCTTGAAGATCTTCCGCGATCTTTATGAAATTGAATAGAAACCGCACGTTCGTAACTTCGGAGGCTAAGGCAAGCTCGGCGATGTCCGAGCCCTCAGTACATAACAAGATTCTGCTATGAGTAAGCGCCTCGACCTTTTTGTCGAAGTCGTTGTCTGAGTCTTTACGCAGTAGCACAGCATTGGTCTTATCTGCTTCGCTCTGTGTCACTCGGCTTACATGCCAAATCGCGGCATTTGGGGAGCCACTCCAGCAATCAATGATTGCGAATCCAAGCGTCATCGTTAAATTGGCTCCTTACATAAAAGGGTTTTAGAAAACCAACCGGTAAAACTTTTATCAGCATACAGTCAAAAGTGGGCTGCGACGCTGAACTACAGCGCTGCGCGTGATGAATCATGCCGGCATGAGATAGACACTTTTTAATAAATTTTTAATGGGTGCCATGTAGGCTCTGGCGAACTCTTGGTCCGCGAGTAAGGGGAATGAAAATGTCTGAGCCCTGGCTGCATCCGGAACGCGCTGATGGTCGATCTACGCCTGCGGAAGAAAGCGGTCTTGATTCCGGATCACAGCCGACGGTTCCGCAAGCTAATCCTACGCCTGAAGCCACGATGCAACATGAAACTTCGGGCCGAGGCGGGTTGGGCGAGCAGCATCCACCGGACAGCCAGCACACCGTGCCGATGCAGCAGCATGCCGCATCTGTGCCACCGCATTTTGAGGCACAACCGCAATCCGGCGAATCTTCACCGCAATACGCGCAGCAGCACTACCCGCCGGCAGCGCAGCCCGTTTCTCCTGCCGCGGCGCCACTTACGCAAAAGAAATCCCCGATGCTCGGAGTCTTGGGCTTGCTTCTGGTCGTAGTTTCAATCCTCGCGTTTATGATCGCGATCGGCGTGAGCCTGAGCGGGCTGAGAAACTTTGAAGACGCGCTACAGGAATTAGCCGCTTCACACAGCATTGGCAGTGTCATCATGATTGTGGCGGTGGGACTATGGCTATTGGGCTCACTTTTAAGCTTCATCGCAGTGTGCGCCCGGCGGGGAACTGTGCCCGGAGCAATCAGTTTGGTGCTGGTCATATTGCCCAGTTGGGCCGTCGCCGCGAGCCTCATTGCCGCTGCAGTCGGCTCGACAGTATTCATCAAC
>DAHVRJ010000061.1:0-6102 GCA_027322505.1 Demequinaceae bacterium | reverse complement strand
GGACCAGATCAAAATTGCGGTGCTCACTGCCCCTAAGAGGACCAGGTGGACCATGAGCCAGCGATCCTCCGGGATGAACCGGTGCACAATCACGGCGATAGCGGCGGCGACAAGCCAAAACCCGACGATCGCGTTAGCGCGGATATGCCAGTCAGAGCGCTTCATTTACTTTCCTTCGCTAACCGGATTGCGGCGGGCGGGGTGCCGCCCGTATTGTCGGCGCCCGGCGTACTGCCCGGGCCTGCCTTGAGCGGGCTGGCGCCACCCGAACTGGCAGCACTCGGGGCGCCGCCCGGCTTCGCTCTCGAAGCAGTGGCGCTGCTGAAAACCGCGCAACCGATAAACAAGAGCACCGCGGCGATGTTGACCGCGCCGCCCCACGAAACCGCCCACGCAATATCGCGCGCATCGCCCACCAACACGCGCAAGATCAGCGAGGCGTGCAAGAGCGCGGCCGGCACCCAAAACACCGCGCGATACGGCAGCGGTTTGCGAATGACCGCGGGCAAAATAATTGCTGCATGCGCAAAAATCATGGACATCACAAAACCCAAAAAGACCGAGTGCAGCGTCGCGTCATAGATCCGGCCCTCCAAGATGGGCGCGCGCAAAATCCACAGCGCTGCAGCGCCGGCCAGCCACCCATAACCCGCTAGGAGGCAGGCGGCGGAAAAGCGCGGCAGCCCCCGGGAGCGAATCGTGCCGCGGGCAATGTCGTGTGTCCACAGCCACGCCACGAGTCCGAGCAGCCCCAGGCCCAGCACAATTTGCCCCCATTGCGCGCTGATGAGCGCGAGCGCCGGTGCGGCAAAAATCACTAGTGCGATCCAAAAGGCGTGCTGTTCGGGACGCTGCGAGGTGCGCGCCAGGCGTGATAGTTCAACGCGCTCCCCCGCGATCGTTAAGATCAAATAGGCGGCCATCCAGGGAACCAATCGGGGAACCGGAACATCGGCTAACCACAGCAGTGCCCCGCCCAGCGCGCTGGCTGCGCCCAGCGTTTGGATGGCCAAATAAATTTGCTGATGGCGGCGCCACACCGACCGATAGATCGCCACTTGCAGCCCAAATCCCGCGACGATCAACCCCTGCGCCACGAGCAGCGGCAACGGACTAAGCGCCGCCAACCCGCCCACGCCCAGGGCCGCGGGAGTCAAATACGCCCACCACGCCCCGTGCGCCACCGCGCGCTCAAGGGCAATTAGCGTGCCCAAAAACGCGAACACCATCAGGGGTCCGTGAATATCGGCCAGCCGATTAGTGGTTAGCGGCGCGGGCAGTCCCAACAGCAGCAGGGCGGAGTCCAGGCCGGCTAAAAGCGCCAGCCCGCCCGGAATTAGCAGCGTCAATCGAAACGGGGTCGCGGTTTTCATGCCGGCCCCAAATTCGATCGCACCAAGCACGCTCCGGGCTCCGCGAAGGGAACCAACTCCATTTCGGCCCCGGTTGCCCCCAGAGTTTTCATCACCCCGGCCATCAGTCCCGCGTGAACCTGGCACACGATTTGGGGGTATTTCAGCGATGCGTCCAGCAGCGGGCACCGCGTCAGGCGCGTGAGCTTGGGGTCATCGGGATCGGTAACCGGGGCGAAACCCATGTTGCTAAGGACGTGAAGTACTGCGGCATTGATTTGGGACGGCGTGTTGCACCCGATCTGCTTTGTCGGGTTTTCCTGTTGTGCTGTGGCAAGTTCGCGGCCCCATTCCTCGCCCGCGTCGCGGGCAGCCTGCTGCGGGTCATCACTGCTGCGCAAGAGCTGGCGCGCTAGCGCGGTGGCCAGGCCGGCGTATTCGGAATCCACCACTCCGGGTGGTGTAATAAGTTCATAGGCCCAGGACGGCCGGCCCCGTCCGCCCGGATGGTGACGCACGCGGCGCACCACTTTCGAGCGGTGCAGACCCTCTAAGTGTTCCCGGGCTGTGTTGACATGAATCTCAGCAAGCTCGGCAACTGCGGTGGCCGTGAGTGGATCGCGGCTTTGGGCTACCAAATTCCATATTGCCAAGCGCGCTTGCGACACGTTGTGCTGGGCCGTGGCGGGAGCGCTAGTGCGGGGGCCTTTATTTTCCACGGTACCCATAGTAGTAAATTGTCCGTCAGTCCAACTAGGACCATCCGAACTTGTTCGAAAGAGGTCAAAGTGTCCACTTCCAGTGAGCAGCTCGTGGTGGCAAGCAGCGCCGCCGATGCCGATGCAATTAATTCCCTGCGCACCGACCTCGCCGAACTCACCGGCGCGATCACCGCGCTGGAATCCAGCTTTATCTCAGGCGCCGAAACTGCGGTAGCCGGAGGCGGGATTGAAGATGTTTCTCGTGCGCGGCTGGACTTCGTGGAATTTGCCACAACGGACATTCTGATGCGCTCCCGCGCCGAAGAAGCCACCCTTTATCGCGCGGCCATCACCGCCCCCGCTACCCGCCATCTGGTCGAGGGGCTGGTTGCCGAACATCGAACATTAGAGGGCCTAATTAAAGAAGTGCGCGAGTCCTCTTCGCCGGTGCGTGCTGCCGCTGCCGCCCGGGCTTTCGTCGCCCTCGTGACGGTCCACCATGAAAAAGACTCCGAGATTCTGGCGCCGGCACTGGCAGCTGCCAATGACGTCGAATTTTCGGAAGAGCTGCGCAATTTGGCGCTTAAGCAACAAGAACTTGCTGCCCCACCGGCCGGCGGAGGCGGCTGTGGCGGCAACTGTTCCTGCGGTAAGCAAGACGCGGCGGCCGAGCCGGAACTTGATGCCAGCACACTGCCACCCGCGATTCGACACGCCACCATTTTTGGGGCGTTGAACTCGCTCAAGTCGGGCGCCTCGCTGATACTCAAGGCTGACCACGCCCCCACACCGCTCATCACGCAACTTGAGGAGCGCTCGCCCGGCGACTTCACCGTGGCCTACCTCGAAGAGGGCCCCGAGGTTTGGAAACTGCGCTTCACGCGCAACTAGGCTCGTTACCCTTCCACGGCCCCGCTACGATTCTGTAGGCCTCAAGTTTTTGGCGACCGGGCCGCCCAGCTCGCCGTCTTGAGCGGATGTAGCCCAATCGGAACCTGTGGTCGCATTACGCTTCTATAACGTTGCGCCGGGATGGAATTTTCCGATCAATAATGTGCCATAGCCTGCCAGAATGAGACAAAAACTTATTCGAGGCGGGGCACTTCTCATTTTTGCAAGCCTGGCAACGGCGTGCGCATCGGGTCAGTCTGACTCGACAGACATGGGGGTGACACGCGCCGAGCCGGGTTACGCCTTAGACGAGGCCGATAGTTTTAGCAGCGCCATCGAAGAGGGTGGCGACAGCGCCGGATCCGACATGAGCCAGGCCGAATCCGATATCGGCCAGACCGAGGAGGCCGACCCTGATCGTCAAATCGTTACGACGGGGAATATCTATATTCGCTCATCTGATCCCTTCGAGACGGCCGATGCGGTCTTAGACCTGATTGATGACGTAAACGGACTGATAGAGGAACAGTCACAACGCGGCAGCGTCGAAGATGACAACGCAGAGGTATCACTAACCGTGCGAGTGCCGGCCGGGGATGCTTCCGAGACGGTTGCTGCGCTGGAAGAGGCCACCGACGTATACGAGGTCGACACCCGCAAAGAGGACGTCACCGGCCAGGTTAGTGACGTCAATGCTCGCATAGCGGCCCTGGAAACATCAGTGGAGCGACTGACAACATTAATGGCGGAGGCCGGTTCTAGCGAGGCGCTCATTGAGGCCGAGAATGCTCTGACCCAGCGGCAGGCGGAGCTCGATGGTTTACGCGCGGTGCAAGAAGACTTAAGCGATCGCGTGTCGATGGCCACGTTCCACATTTCGATAAGCTCTGAGCGCGTTCAAACCACCGCACCTGAGGGGTTCTTCGGCGGGATCAAGGCCGGTTGGGACGGCCTCGTGAGCGCCTTTTTGGGCGTGGTGACGGCGCTTGGTGTTTTGACACCGTGGCTGATTGTGCTGGTTCCGGTAGCGGTGATAGCTCTACTGCTGTGGCGGCGGTACGCGCACAAGCGCAAGGCGGACACAAAAAGCACTAGGGTGGGCGCAGCGCCCCCGGAGGCAAAACCGAAGGACGTAACCGCACCAAACGCAGCGTCGGAGCAGGCAGAAGAATAGGGAAGAATAGGCAGGTGTAGTGACAAAAGTGGCGGGCGATCACGATGAAGTGATGACAACTGAGCTCGTCGCTGTTGTTGTCGCCGTGCTGGGTAACGTTCCGCATGTTTTGACAGCGCCGGAGACTGCCGATGCACCGCGCCTGCCTTCTGGGCCGCTGCAGTCGCGCCACCCCACGATGCAGGCCGGGTTGCGGTCGTGGGTGGAACAGCAAACCGGCTACAACCTCAAATATGTGGAACAGCTTTATACGTTCGCCGACCCGGCGCGCACCAAGACGGGTGGGCGCATAATTTCTGTGTCCTACCTCGGGCTCACGCGCGTCGGCGTGGGCCAGGGAAACTGGGTGCCGTGGTATGAACTTTTCCCGTGGGAAGACCGGCGTTCTTCTACCGCGCTAGTTGATGAACAAATTGCGCCAGCGCTATCGAAATGGGTCCAGGGCGCCACGGAATTAGCCCACCGCCAATCGCGGCGCCAGCGCTGTGATGCAGATTTCGGTCTGGGCGATTATCCATGGATTTCAGCCTTAAACCTGCAGCGCTATGAGTTGTTATACGAGGCGGGCCTCGTTGCAGAATCCGAAGACGATGTGCGAGTGCCAGAAGTCCAACTGGGTCGGGCTATGGCTTTTGACCATCGCCGCATCGTAGCCACCGGGATTGCCCGCCTACGCGCTAAAAGCCAGTATCGGCCCGTGGTGTTTGAACTTATGCCCCGCGAATTCACGCTGGGCCAGTTGCAGGCCGTGGTCGAGGCGCTGACCGGGCAGCGCGCCCATAAGCAAAATTTCCGGCGTCTTATTGCGCAGCAAAACCTGGTCGAGGAGACGGGCACTACCTCTCGCGCGACTGGCGGGCGACCCGCCCGCATGTATCGCTTTCGCCGCGAGGTGCTTTTAGAGCGCCACATTGCTGGAACACGCCTACCCGTGACCAAGTCGCGCTGATCATAAGCACCGCCGCCTCGCGAATCATTTGTGGTCGCCCGCGCCGGGCGACCTGCATTGCGCACTGCCCGAAAATCCGGAACTAGGCAGTTATGCTCAAATGCAGTATATTAAATGCTCAGATTAAGCATAATGGCTGCCACGGCAGCGGTGTTCGCTCGCGTGTTCTTTCTAAGGAGCCCAATATTCATGGCCGAAACTCCCTTGCTCGCTGCTGATCTATACGAAAAAGTCCGACAAGTAATCCCGGCCGTGGAATGGCCCGTATTCGCCGAGGATGCCCTGGAAGTCTTGCGACTCAAGCAAGAGAAAAACGCGGTGATCTTGGCGCATAATTACCAAACGCCAGAAATCTTCCACACGGTCGCCGATATTTCGGGTGATTCCCTCGCCCTTGCTCGAGAAGCAGAGCATGTCGAGGCGGAGGTAATTGTTTTAGCTGGCGTGCACTTCATGGCAGAGACAGCCAAATTGCTTAACCCGGCGAAGAAGGTCTTGATTCCTGACCCGCTCGCCGGCTGCTCCTTAGCAGAGTCGATCACCGCGGCAGATGTGCGCACGCTGCGCGCACAACATCCCGGGGTTCCCGTAGTTACGTACGTGAACACGTCCGCGGCGGTAAAGGCGGAAAGTGATATTTGCTGTACCTCGGGCAATGCCGTGAAGGTGATCGAGTCACTGGGCGTTGAAAAAGTAATCATGATTCCCGATGAGTACTTGGCAAAGAATATTGCCCGGGAAACCGGGGTGGAAATCATTACCTGGGCGGGGCGCTGCGAGGTCCACGAGCGCTTCACCCCGCAAGATGTGCAGCAGATTCGCAAGGATCACCCCGACGTCGTCGTGCTGGCTCATCCGGAGTGTCCTCCCGAGGTGGTGGATGAAGCCGACCACTCCGGTTCGACCGCACAGATGTCGAATTTTGTATCTGAGCGCCAGCCGCGGCAGGTAGCGCTCATTACCGAGTGCTCCATGAGTGACAACGTGGCTATTGACCACCCGCAGGTCGATTTCGTGCGCCCGTGCAATCTGTGC
>DAHVRJ010000060.1:0-8468 GCA_027322505.1 Demequinaceae bacterium | reverse complement strand
AGCGCGGCGACGATCAAGGATGGCGTCGAGATCCATTTCTGCTTCGTCCCGGGCGACTGGGGCTACTTCGGTCTTGGTCTGTTGGCTCGGGACTTCTTCAACTTGCTCATTTCGCGCGCTCGGAGCCAGATAATCTTGCTCTGGTAAGTCAAGTGGTGCCGGTTCCCAACGCGGGGCAGCGGGTTTCAAAGTGTAGGTGGGCGCGGGGACTGGCACCGGTGTCCAGGTTTCGCTTTCAACCTCTTTAGGCCCATCGTCAGCAACCTCGGCGGGTTGCTCCGCTGCCACGGCGACAGATTCATCCGATTCGGGTGCGGGCTCAGTCACTACATCCGGTTCGCTTGCGGCAGCTAGGTCTTCTGCCCGGGCCTGTTCCAGACGCAGGTATCGCGCATCAGCGCGGGCATTGAGCACAACCGCGCGCCGCCCTAAGACCAGTACGGAAGCTAGCAGGGCCGCCGGAACTACGGCAAATAAGACACTGACTGGGGCTACTGCGGTAGCAATGCCCCCGCTCAAAGTCGTGAGCAGCAGCACCACTGTCAGGACTAAGCGTCTGCGCGCTGCTGCTGCGCGCCGTGCCAACTGCTCCTGACGTCGCTGCCGCTCAGCTGCGTTTTGGGCAGCCATGCGATCGGCAACTACGTTCGGGCGTCGCATCATAGTGGTCTCCGGTGGGCTGGTTTGTGTTAAAACATACCCGTTATGTGAGCTTGCAGCGGTGATTTCGCCGCGCATCGGCGTGGTGTTCTTTGCCCTATTGGGGCCGTTGTTTTTTGAAGCGCGGGCGATCACTCGCAGTTCAGATGAAAAACGATCATCCTGTCGCGATTCCAAAAGAATTTGCTTCGTTCGCGCCCGATGGGGCACTAGATAAAGCAGTACTAAACCCACTAAAGAAGCGAATAAAGCACTGGAGAGCGACACATGTTTGACGTTAGAGCCAACCGTGATCATCCCGGGGGAGGTGTCGCGGCGTGTCGATAACTAATCGTCCAATCGCATCACGCGCACCGTGGTACCCGCGGCGGTCGCACCGGTCCCCTTAGCCACAATCGCTAGGCCGTTCATCGCGGCCAAACCCACCACTGCCGCCCCGGCACCGCCCGCTGTCGCCGCAGGTAAATCACCTAAGCCATCGGTCGCGGTGACATTGACGCCCGGGATGGGGGACGCCGTCCATAATTGACCCTCGCGCTCCAAGGTGACGGGCATGAATTGGCGCACGTGGGCGGGACCGTGCCAGCCCGTTGCCACGCGCGCGTCGATAACGGGGCGATACAGGTCATCGGCCGCCGTCAAACCGCGCATGCGCTGCAATGCGGGGCGTACGAATACCTCGAAGGAGATCAGCGCGGCCGCAGGTTTACCAGGGAGGGCAAATATGGGGACGTTTTCGCCGACGGTCCCAAAGCCCTGCTGGGAGGCCGGTTCCATATCGATGTGGTCAAAGCGCACCGTGCCCAGCGGGGCCAAAACCTCGCGCACCACATCGAAGTCGCCGGCGCTGACCCCACCGGTGGTGATGACGACATCTGCCCGCACGAGTTGATCTTCTAACACCTCGCGCAACGCCCGCGTTTTGTCGGCGACAACCCCGATTCGGAAAGGGGCCGCACCTGCCCGGCGCGTGGCTTCAGCCAGCAGAATCGAGTTGACGTCGGGAACCTGGCCCGGGCGCAGGGGTTTGCCCGGGTCGATAAGTTCATCGCCAATCGAGATGACAACCACGCGGGGGCGGGGGTGGACGCTCACCCCGGAATGACCAAGCGCGGCGAGTGCGGCCAAATGGCGCGGAAAAAGTTGTGTTCCGGCCGGAATCGCTACGTCTCCAACGTTCGCATCCGCCCCGGCCGGGCGCACCTTCTCCCCGGCAGCAACGGGAGTAAGGACGCGGGCGGTGGCCAGTCCCCGGTCCGTTTTTTCCAGCGGCACCACGGCGTCCGCATCGCGGGGAAGTACGGCCCCGCTCATGATGCGAAAGGCACTGCCGGGAACTAGGTGTTGAATATCCGCATCGCCGGCGCGAACATCGCCCAACACCCGCAACTGCACCGGCTCATCGGAGCTGGCCCGAGCAACGTCGGCGGAGCGCACCGCATAACCGTCCTGGGTGGCATGCGTGAAGCGCGGAAGCGGCTCCTGCACGACAATATCGCGCGGTGTCACGCAGCCGCGCGCATCTTTGAGGACGAGATTTAGTTCTCGGGTGGGGTTGACCGTCCGCAGCACGAGGCCGAGGTGGTCTTGAACGCTTTTCACGGCATTGTCGTAACGAAATCGCGCAGCCAGTCCCGCAGATCCGGGCCTAAATCATCGCGCTCGGAGGCCAGCTGGACCACAGCCTTCAGATAGTCGAGGCGATCGCCGGTGTCATAGCGCCGGCCCCGGAAAACCACACCGTGGACGCCGCCGCCTTCGCTGGCCGGCATCTGCGCAAGGGTCTGTAGTGCGTCGGTGAGCTGAATTTCGCCGCCGCGGCCCGGCGGTGTTTTGTCGAGCACATCGAAAACAGCCGGGTGGATCACGTAGCGGCCAATCATCGCCAGGTTCGAGGGGGCTTCTTCAGCCGCGGGCTTTTCCACCATGCCCGTAACCTTGACCACATCGGCGCTCGAGCGGGCGGAGGTTGCCGGTTCCGCAACCGCGCAGCCGTAAAGAGAAATTTGTTCCGGCTCAACTTCAATCAGGGCGATGACCGAACCGCCTAGTTCTTCTTGAATTGCGATCATGTCCGGCAAAAGGGGGTCGCGCTCATCAATGAGGTCATCACCAAGCAGCACTGCGAACGGTTCGTTCCCGACATGATCGCGCGCGCAGTTAACCGCGTGCCCCAGACCCTGGGGGTTTTGCTGGCGCACGTAGTGCAGATTGGCCAGCTCGGCGGAGCCGCGCACCTTTTCGAGACGGTCTGTATCGCCTTTTTCTTCCAAAGCGGTTTCTAATTCCCACGCCCGATCAAAGTGATCCTCAAGCGCGCCCTTGCCGCGAGCGGTAATCATCAAAACATCGGACAGCCCCGCTGCGGCGGCCTCTTCCACCACGTATTGGATCGCCGGGGTATCAACCACCGGAAGCATTTCTTTGGGAATGGCCTTCGTAGCCGGCAAAAACCGGGTACCTAAACCGGCAGCAGGAACAACAGCTTTTCGCATAGACATGTCTCCAGGTTATCCATCAATTCCGAGCCAAGGCAGCGGACCGAACTTTGAAGTGCGACAATAGTGCCATGAGCAGTGCGGCTCGACTCGAGCAAACACCGCTGCCCCCGTTGACAGTTCCGGAAAAGAAAATGGAACTCCGGGGGCAGATACGTGCAACCCGAAAAAAGCGCTCCGCAAACCAGCAGCAAAAAATGGCTGAAGCTCTTGCTGGGATTTTGGAGGGCGTCCCAGAACTTCATTCCGCCTCTTGCGTTGCGGCCTACGTGGCTCGCCCCGGCGAGCCCGGAACGGAAGAAACCCTCGCCCGCTTACGCGAGCGCGAAATCGAAGTGTTGCTACCGGTTTTGACGTCCGGTTTGGAACGCGGCTGGGCCTATGACGCCGGCCCAGAGCAGCGCGAACAGGCAGCGCCCGGTCGCCCGCCGGAACCGATTGGGGAACATCTACCGGCCGATACGCTGCAAAAAGCCGACGTTATTTTGGCGCCCGCGCTGGCTGTTGACCTCAACGGCATCCGCTTGGGACAGGGCGGGGGTTGGTACGACCGTGCTTTGGAGCACGCGCGATCCGATGCCCTGATTATTGCGATGGTCTTCGATGAAGAGTTCGTAGACGACGGCGTGGATTTGCCCGAAGAACCCCACGACCAGCGCGTGCACATGGTCGCAACACCCCAGCGGCTCATTCACCTGCGCTGAGCCGGTTGCCGGCGCGCTGAAGTTTTGGTGCGGCGCTGCGGCGCGAGCCGCCCCAAAGGTCCGCGCTACCCCCCGGCCAGCGCGCTACTCCCCCGGCCGCAGCACCAATTCCCGGTCGCTTGCTTCGGCTACCGCCTCAGCGGTGAAGGGCCACGCGAATGTTTCGCCCTCAATCCACGATTCCAACTGGTCGGTGTAGTGCTCCGAGCTCGGATGCCCGGAAACACCCGTGACGTTTACCCAGGTGGATGCGTCCAAGTCGCCCATGTCGACCACCATGCGCATCGAGGGCCCGGCCGTTACGTGATACTCCTCGGCGCCCGCGTTCCAGGCCAGCGCGTTCACCGTTGCTGAGCCACCGCCGACTTCGGTCACGGAGGGATTCATCAGCATGCGCACGGGCGCGGGAATCGAGTCGCCGCCCAAAATCGGGTGCCGCAGTTCCAGGTGATGCAGCCGGCCCCACTCCCAGTTATCCGGGTTCTTCCCCAGCTTCACGGTTAGTTCATTACGCGCATCGGTAAGTGCACTAGCCAGAATTTCATCCCGCGACTCAACAATGTTGCGCGTGCTGACGTCATCCCACCACTCGTTGTCGGGATCATCGAGCAGGTTCTCCATGACAGCTAGCCACCGGGATCCGCCATTGGGTTGGAGCGTGGCGGGTAGTTCATCCCAGAAGGTCAGGCGCAAAATATTGGCCCACACGGCGTTGAAGTAGGCCGCTGCTGCTGAATCAGCATCCTGCTGCCCGTCCCAATCGCGCAACAGATCGATACCGTCGCGTACGAACTGGTCAGAAATCTGCACGTCCAGTAAGTAGGGTTTTAACACCTCGAAATAGGGGCTGTGATTGTCGTTTTGCAGCGCATTAGTCATTTCAGCATCGATGGGAAGACCATCAGCAATTTGCTGCTCTAATTCGCGCCGGATGCGCTCAGAGCGCTGCCCATAGTCCCAATCGTTGGACAGGAACGGTCTTTGCCCATTACCCAGTACCGACTGGTTGGCGGCCACGATGAAGCCCTCTTCGGGATTGACCACCGCGGGCATGTCTTCAGCGGGAATCCAGCCTTGCCAGTCGTATTCGGAATCCCAACCCGGCCGCGGCCAACTGCCATCCGATGGCACGGGGCCGGCCACATCATTGCGGATGGGAATGCGTCCCGGGGCCTGGTAACCAATATCACCGTCGACCGTCGCAAAAACGATGTTTTGCGAGGGCACCTCAAATTCAGCAGCCGCCTGCGCAATGTCTTGGGCATCTGTGGCGGTCGCCAGTTTAAATACCGCGTTCGCCGTACCCCCCGGCTGCAGAGCCGTCCACGACAGCGCGACCTCGCGCCCCGCCCCGGCAAAGGGCGATCCGTCTGGAACTGGGGCGCGGCTGGCCCGGCGCGCCGAGTCTAAAACCTCGGAAACGATCGGCCCGTGGACCGTCTCGCGGATCTCAAGTTCGACGTCTTCAGAACCGGCAACCTTAATTGTTTCATTGCGGATATCCAGCGGCTCATATTCCCCGTCACGCAAGTACGTTTCCTCACTCACATGCTCGAGGAAGAAATCGGTCACATCGGCGGCCAGATTCGTAAAACCCCACGCCAAATCGGTGTTGTGCCCAATAATCACCGACGGAAATCCGGCAAAATCAAAGCCCGTCAAATCGAACGGACAAGCCGCCCCCACCGGCTCACAGTGCAGCCCAACCTGATGCCAAATACTGGGTGCTTCCAGGCCTAAGTGCGGGTCATTGGCCAACAGCGGCGCACCCGATGCGGTGTGGTCGCCACTTATTGCCCACGAGTTGGAGCCGATGCCGTCCCCTTCTCCCAGCAGATTTGGGACGGCGTGCAGTGCCTCTTGTGCGGATGCGAGTGCTTGGGCGCTGTCTAGGGTGGCGGAATCGGTTCGGTCTGGGTGGGCCGTGGCTCTTTCGCCCGCTTCTTCATCATCGGATGTGGGATCATCGCCCGACTCCTGGGGCGCGTAGGCGGTGCCCTCTTTGATGATCGGAGCTTTGTTCTGCTCGTCATAAATCGGGAACAGCTCATTTACCCGTGAGACGTCATTGACTTCGGCCATGATGAGCGCGCGATCAAGTTCTTGATCGAAATTGTTCTTTAAGTCCCAGGCCATTGCCTTGAGCCAGGCAAGAGAATCGATGGGGTCCCACGGCTCGATCGCTTCTAAATCCACCTGCATTTCCAGGACCGTGTACTCCACCGCTAGCTCACTGGGCTTGCGATCAGCGATGTAGTCGTTTACGCCTTCGGCATAAGCGGTGAGGTATTTTTTCGTGTCGGCCTCCAGTAACTCCCACTCCTCCTCCGCTATTTTGCGCCAGCCCATGGTGCGAATGACCTTGTCGGCGGCGAGTGCTTCCATGTCGTATCCGGTGAGTTCGGACAACCTCCCGGCCGTCACATGGCGGCGATAGTCCATCTCAAAGAATCGGTCTTGCGCGTGTACAAAACCTTGCGCTCGGAACAGATCCAGGGAATTTTTGGCATAAATATGAGGAATTCCCTGGTCATCACGCACTACGCGCACGGTGTCCGTCAGACTCGAGGCCGTCATTGCTCCCTCATAGGACGGGAGCGGCCGACGCACAATCGCAACTACGGCAACTATGGCAACTAGGAGGGCTATGACGACCAGCGATGCGATCGCTGCAAGGATCTTTCGAAATGCTCGGGACACAAAAGGAGCGTACCTATAAATACGCTTGAAGCGACAATATTTGGCACTCCCGTGTCGTGAGTGCCAAAATTGACTTGGCTCGGCGCACTGGTGCCGGCGCACAGTTTCTTGGAGGAATTTTGCCAACCTATAGTTATGCGTGCACTGCGTGTGCTCATCGCTTTGATATTCATCAGGAATTTACTGATGATGCGTTAACCGTTTGCCCCGAATGTGCGGGGCGGCTGCGCAAGGTATTCGGCTCAATCGGAGTCACGTTTAAAGGTTCGGGCTTCTACCGCACCGACCACGGCCCCGGCGCTCGTTCCAATTCGAAGAGTGAGAGCTCTGGCGATTCGAGCAAGTCCCGCAAGTCCGGGGAATCGGCATCCGGCGGAGCGTCGGCATCGGGCGGCAATTCTGGTGCAAGCAATAATTCCGGCACTAGCAAGGGCGCCGATTCGGGCTCTAAATCCACTAGTACACAGTCCGCCTAGCAACGAGGATCTCCACAGCATTCGCCGGTGCCGGGCTAAAAGGAACGGCACCGGCGTTTTGATGTCCATGTGTTTAAACGCCTCGCTCTTGGGATTGAGCACTTAAGTGCGCGCCTTTCGTGGCCCGCGCTGGGTACCCCGCGCGCCCTGACGGCTGCGGCCCTAATCGGTGTAATTGTTTTTGGCACGCTGCACGTGTTGCAACCGCCGCCACCTAAGACTTCCACGGCGATAGTGGCGGCTGATGACCTAAGCGCGGGCACCGTTCTTGCCGCGACCGATCTTCGCGCTGTCGATGTAGATCCCGGGATCATTCCCGAGACTGGGTT
Organism: Demequinaceae bacterium; assembly: GCA_027322505.1. Classification (GTDB taxonomy): domain Bacteria; phylum Actinomycetota; class Actinomycetes; order Actinomycetales; family JAJYRW01; genus JAJYRW01. Next base: position 1,101 of record DAHVRJ010000060.1, on the reverse strand, counting down.
TGATGATATAGCCGAAGCGGTCGGTCAGACTTTGGCCACACCCGTACCGGCGGGACTGTTTCTCACTTCTAGTGCCCTGATGGGACCGGGGTTGTATTCCTCCGTTCCCGCGGGCAGCGTTGCCACCCCGGTGCGCTTTTCGGATCCGGAACTCATTCAATTGCTACATCCGGGTGATCGAATCAACGTCTTAGTGACCCATCACAATCAAACCGAGTCCGACACGGCCGAGGTCGTCACCCGGCGCGCCCTGGTTCTGGCCACGCCAAAACCAGAAGAAAATGCCAGCGGGCTATTGGGCGCTTCGCCCGCCAATTCAGGCAGTATTGTCCTTCTGGCGGTACCGGAATCGGAGGCGGCAGCGCTGGCTGCGGCCAGCCAAATGGGCGCGTTATCCATCGCGCTGGTGGAATAACCAGTACATTCGTATCCGAGTACTCAGAATTAGCGCTAGTCGTCTGCGACTTGTACGCCTAGAGTTTAGATCCATATTCTGTGTGACGTTACGTACTGACTCCGGAAGGAAAAACCAGTGATTAAGGGCTTCAAAGAGTTCATCATGCGCGGCAACGTCATTGACCTTGCTGTCGCGGTGGTTTTGGGCACTGCCCTCACCGCTGTCGTCGATCGCATCGTCAGTGGTCTTATTAACCCGCTGATTTCAATGCTCGGGGGCCAACCCAGCCTCAGTTCGATCACCATCACGATCAACAATGCGGTGTTCCACATCGGAGCGGTCCTCGATTCGATCATCACGTTCGTGATCATCGCCGCAGCCGTTTACTTTGTAATCGTTGTTCCGATGAACAAGCTAATTGAGCGCCGCAAGGCCGGTCTGGAACCGGAGCCGGAGCCCTCCACTCCCGAGGCGGAACTTCTCACCGAAATTCGCGACCTGCTGAAGGAACGCTCCAGCAACTAAGCTTTTCGCTTAAAGCGCGGTACTTCTACGCAGCGCAGTACGTACCGTGGTGCTTCTACCCAGCGCAGTTAAATTACTTAAAGGAACCGCCGTACTGGTTTTTCCAGTGCGGCGGTTCTTCGTTGCCACGTTGGAAGCGTTTGCTTCCAGCGCCTGCACTCAGGGCTTTGGGAAACACG
>DAHVRJ010000035.1:0-5806 GCA_027322505.1 Demequinaceae bacterium | reverse complement strand
GCCCAGAAATGGCACGCTCGACCATATGCGTCAAAAATGGATGGCAATATCAGTCGAACTCCTTGGCGGTATGGGGCAAGAACTTTGGCCCCGTCCGGGCCGTATTTTTGCCGCCCACGAGACACACACATTTGCGCAGCTAGCCAATGCAATTGACGCCGCTTTTTCCCGCTGGGATCTATCACATCTGGTGATGTTCACGCTTCCAGATGGCCGCATAATCACCGATACACAGACCGGGCAGGAACTGGCAAACGCCGTTGCTGGCCCCTTGCTCAACCCGCTCGACATCTCAAAGACGAAAATCGGTGATGTTCTGGCATCCGAAGACGAGTTTCGTTACGAGTTCGATTTTGGTGCGGGCTGGGCCCACCGCTGCTTCATTGAAGTCGAGCCCCTAGATCCACTGGAAGTATTGGGCTCGGTTCCCAGCCAGCCCCGGGCGTTTTGGGGTTGGGGAGAGATTCCCGATCAGTATGGGCGGCGCACCGAAGACGATGACGGGCAAACTAAGCTCCCACGCCGCCCGCGCACTCGCCACCCGATGTTTGGTACAACCTGGCCCGGCGACAAAGCGCTTCCCAAACTGGACTTGGACGAAGTAATGACCGCCGTTGCCGGTCAAGATGGCCCGCGATTCCTCGCCGCGGTAGAAGGCCGTGAAGTGGATGAGGCGCTCCAGCAAGTGGGACTAGGTATGTCCATCGCACTGGACCAGTGCCGGGCCGAATCGGAAGCCATGGCCCTATCGATCATTAATCGCTTAACTCTGCGCCGATACCCGGGGGACGAGGAGTTGGCAGCCGACCTCCTAGCGCGCGTTCGCAATCAGCCCCTGCCGGGGCGAGCCGCCCCTGTTGCTTTAGGAGAACTTTGCGACACGCTCCACAAGGACAGTAATGGCGCCTACCTCAATCTCGAAACCGGCAGTTTCATGGCTGCTTCCGACGCTGACGACCAAATCCGCAGGGCTGCGGCTGACCAAAACCCTCGGGGCTGGCTGTACATTGACGCGCCGACCGCCGAAGCAAGCCACGAACCTTCCGCCCCCGAGCACTGTTTTGGGCGCGTACGCGAACTGCTGGCGGCCCGCAAGATCCGGATCGAGTAGCGCAGCTGGTATTTGTTATTTGCCGCCCAAGTTTCGGCTCTCGGAACGTCGCCCCGGAACTGACCAACTCGCATCACGTTTTCCATAACTGGCCGTGTGCTGGCCGGCATCAGTATTGATGTGCGTTTGCTGGTTCGGCTCCACATCCGTGTTCTGCGCGGCGACTGCAATCCACCCTTCTTCCCGGCGCTCGAGGACGAAGGTAAAAATTCCCGCTCGATCACCTGCGGGTTTGCCGCTGGGAGTAACTTGCCCGGTTAAATTCCATCGACTTTGAACGACGGCGGCGTCTTTTCCGACGTACCGCACTCGCGGCTGGGCCATTGCGATGCGCGAGCCCGGGAAAATTTTGGCGAATCCGAACGCGTGGGCGCCGCGAATATTGTCCTTATCGTGCCACCACAGCCCGACCACGTTGATGAATTCGGCGTCGTCGGCGAACAGGTCAGCCAGCGCGTCCGCATCGGCGGCATTCCAGCCTTCTTGCCACCTGGTGATGACGTTTTCAGGGTTTTCCATCGTCGTACCTCTTCCTAACAGCCTCGATAAAAAATCAGTGACCCCCTGCATCAATTATGAATGCTCCACGTGCACGTGCGGTTTGTGGTTATGATCAAGAAAACCCAATGAGACTCTTTTTAAGGAATGAGGGAACAATGACGTCCCGCTCAATTCTCTTAACCGTAGGAGCGATTCTCCTTGTCGCGGGCCTGGCGGGAGCGTTTTTGCTCGATAGCCGCGGCCCCGAACCAGCGCTTGAATGCGTCGAAGAAGGCGCACCATTTTCCGGCTATCGCGATGATCAACAGGGCGACTGCCCGGTAAGTGACGAGAGTTACGAAACCTGGAACGCATGGCAACGCCAATCCAACACCTTCGCCGGGATCGGCTTTTCGCTGGCGGCTATTGGCGTGTTGACAATGATCGCCGGGGTAGTGATTCGCCCGCGCAAATCGCGCAGTCCCGAAAGCACACATAATCCCTAGAGCAGCGCCGAGCGGCAGCGGGGGAGTGCGGGTTAAATTACTACGTCTTAGCGCTTAAATTAATTAGGTGACGTTGCGAAAGGTGATTTTTTTATTATGGACGGCGCCTCGCACCCGCACCTGCGCCCGTTAAAGAAGGGCGATGCTGCTGCTGTTTTGCAGGCTTTTCGTTCCAATGCGGACATGGCCCGACAGGGCCAGGTCACAACACAAGAAGAAGCACAGTCCTACGTGGACGCGCTCAGTAGAGCGGATGGTCCGCACCGGCCGTGGGCACTGGAATTTGCCGGTGATCTGGTGGGACTTGTGGCGGTAAGCGTTGACGAAGAAAACTTAAATGGCTGGTTCTTTTACTGGATGGCCAACCAAACGCGCGGAAAAGGGTGGACGAAGCGCGCCGCGGCCACCGTTGCCGATTGGGCGCTGCAAGAGGCCGGGCTTTTTCGGCTCGAACTGGGTCATCGCGTAAATAATCCTTCTTCTGGTGCGGTAGCGCGGGCCGCCGGGTTTATCAAAGAGGGCACCGAGCGGGCCAAGTTCTTAGTTTCGGGCGAGCGGATTGACGTTGACGTCTATGCCCGCCTCGCGACGGATCCCTGGCCCGCATATGAACCGCTCGAAATGCGCTAGCAGCCATTCAAGCAGCCCTTCACCAGGTATGGAGGTCTACTCGCGTCAATACCGGAGGAACCACTCGGTCATGCCTAATATCTTGCGGCACCAGCGCGTCTACGGGAGGCTCAGGTACGGTTCCTGGCCAATCGCCGAGCCGCTCGAGGTTTTTGATTCCCCACTGGCTACCGCTCGTTCTTTCGGAGACGTTCACAGCTGTTGATGACCAGCCCTCATCGGTGGGTGGTCGAGTGTGGGCATCCGGCTCACGCCATCCTGCTGCAATCACAGCCGCGCCAATTGAAAACTCGTCCTCGGGATTGGCCGTGATACTCAATTGCAAACTCGCATTTGGCATATAGCCCTCACGAACTGACCACAGCGATTCAACTAGAAAAGTCACAAACGCTTCCTCGTCGGCGACCACGTAGCCCGGTTCGATGACAACCTTGATGTGCCGGCCCGTGTTTCCCTTGATGTTGAGACTGTTATGCCCCTCGGTCTCCACGCTTTCAATTCCGGGTAATGCCACCACACTCTGTTCCATTTCGACGATCGTTTGGCCGCCTACGGGAGCGTCGTGGGGGTAATTCGGATTCTTTCCGCTTGGTAATGAACAGGCAGTCAAAACTAGGGTGCTCGCAGCAGCAGTGATGGCGATTTTTAAAGCCGCGTTACGAAGCAATCCCATCATTTTCTCCGGCAAATTTGGATCCTAATAGCAGCAACCATGAGTAATACAAGTACCCGGCCCCTGCTTTGTTTTCTCCATGGGGTCCTGTTAACTTACCTTGCGCAACATAATGATCGCCAGGCGGGGGAATTCTTCCTGGTCTCAACTTGGAGAGTAAAATGAACACGGTATTGCGCGCGCGCAAGTCCGCAGTAATTCTCATGACATCGGCTGCCCTAGTTCTAGCCGGATGCGGCAGTTCGAGCGACAGCGACAAGGTTTCGGTCAACGGTGAAGAGCAGGATCAAGCCCCCGTTGAGTTTCAGGCTGAAACGGATTTCGCGGGACTAACTAGCCTTGATTCCGGCATCGAGTTCACGGCCACGGAGGCGAGCGAATCTAATGCGCTCCTGGCTCCCGGTCTCGACCTGCAAATCACCGAGGTAGCGCAAAGCCCCCACATCCCGGCTGACGTTTTTGAAGAAGTAAGCGGCGATAGTCCGGGCTTAAACGATGATGAAGAACCGATCACCGAGGTACACGCGGCCGACGGCCACGTTTTTTATCTGGCAAAGTTCAACAGTTCTGATCCGGGCTGGGAGGTAGGCGGTGATGACCCCGACACTTCTGTCACGCTTCACAGTGCAAATGACGAGATTGACAGCGTCTTTAGCACTCGGGACGGAACCGCGCAGCAGGGCACGATCGTGATTAGCCTGCCGGAGGAAAGCAGCCCCGATGCGGCCAGCCTGCGCAGCGAAACGGCCGATAAGAAGCAGTCGTTGAGCATAATCACCGGCGAGCGACTTTCATCAGATATTGACTACATCTACGAAGCTACTGACAAGAGCGTTGAATTAGTCTCTGCCGATTCAATCAATGAGTCATTCCCTGCCTGGGCGGGCGGAGATGACTATGTTGAGGGAGAAGTCGTCGGCGCCGAATTTGCTAATTTCCTCCAGCCCAAGGGTGGCGGTCAAGGCTGGGCTGGAGCCGGTAAACACTACGTGGTAGTGGACTTGGAATGGCGCAAGGTGAGCTCGACCAGTTTCGATGAATCAACGATTTATGTAGAACTCGAAAATGGCGACACCATCTACCCGGCGCGCAACGTAAATTCCCTGTCTTCCAATCCGATTGCGTTTGAAATCCCCATCGAAACAGAAGAGTTCCAGGTCGTTTTGGAAACCGATATTAAGGTCGGTGGTGGAGCCAACGCCCCACGCCACCAGTGGGATCCGCTTGTAGCCGAGTTCACGGTCAAGGAAGGATCGACTTCCTGATCTGCCGGTAGCAGCAGCTCGTCGGGGGATTACTATCGCAGTACATACCGGATTTACCGGCCGTGAAAGGAATTGCGATGAGTTTTCTCCCCGATGAACTGCTTGCGCGAGTACACGAGCGCGCGGCCCAGATTGATGCGGATAATGCGTTCCCGTTTGAAGACTTTGCCGAACTAAAAGCGGCCGGTTATTACCGAGCCTTCGTTCCCACCGAGTACGGGGGAGAGGGCTTAACACTGGCGGAAATTTCCCGCGAGCAAACCCGACTAGCGCAGGCTGCTCCCGCAACCGCCCTGGCGATAAACATGCACCACATCATTGTGGGTCTGGGCCGCCACCTAGTGGAGCAGGGAGTCGAATCCGGAGCCCAGATCCTGCGGGATGCGGCCGCCGGCGAACTCCACGCTTTTGGAATTTCCGAACCGGCAAACGACCTGGTGCTTTTCGGTTCCCTCACCGAGGCCCGCCCCGATGATGCGGGCGGTTATCACTTCCACGGCGTCAAAATCTTCACGTCCATGGCCCCGGCGTGGACTCGACTGCTCACCTTCGGGCGCGACACCAGTTCGGACGACGACCCGCACTCCGTCTTTGCCGTACTGCATCGGGATCGCGGCGGCTTCGAGATTAAAGACGACTGGAATGTGCTGGGCATGCGCGGCACCCAATCCAATTCACACGTGCTCCAAGGCGCGCACGCACCGCGGGAGCAGGTGCTCCAGCGGGTACCGGCCGGCGTTTCGTTCGAACCGGTCGTATTTGGAATTTTCTCCTACTTCGAAGTGCTGTTGGGCGCCACGTACTTGGGTATTGGAAACCGCGCGATCGAAGTGGCGGCCCAGAAGGTGAAAACCCGAAAGTCCGTGCTCAACCAAGACGTTTATGCCAACGATCCCGATATCCGTTGGCGCCTAGCCGATGCCGCAATTGAAATGCATAACGCAAGTGCCGTCGTCCATAATTTGGCGCGCGCACTAGACGAGAAGGAAGATCGCGGCGCGATTTTCTACCCCCAGTTCTCCGCTGCGAAGAACGCGGCCGCTGAAGCATCCCTGCACGCGGTGGAGCAGGCAATCCGTTCCATGGGCGGTTCGAGTTACTCCAATACGGGTGAACTTAGCCGGCTGTACCGCGATGTGGT
>DAHVRJ010000034.1:0-5298 GCA_027322505.1 Demequinaceae bacterium | reverse complement strand
GCGCCAAGAGACGTCATACTCGCCGGCTTCTAGATCCGGGAGTTCGACGTAGACGTCGCGGCCCTCCACGACGGGTTCGACTTCTAGCGCGCTTTCCTGCCCATCGGGACCCGAAATGGAAACTACGGGATTCACTTCGAGGGGCTCGTTATTGAACGTCAGGGTGAAACCGGTGGGCGCTTCGACTTCCGCGCCGTCCTCGGGGTCAGAGGAAACCAGCACATCATGAGCTGAAGCGCTTGGGGCGATAAAAACACTTAGGACCAGCAAAAGTGCGGCTGCTAGCCCGGTAAATGTACAGGTTGATACGCGAAATCGCGCTAAGAATGAAGGCCTATTGACACACGTTTGGGTCATGCTCGCACTATAACTCTCGCACCTAAGCGCGGAATTTTTGGTCCCCTTTTGTTAACGCCGGCGCTAACCCTAATTTTCCGGTGCGCCCGGGCCTTAAGTGGCTGGTGAGGCGGGTGTGACTAAAGGGGATTTTGTTACATATGTTCCAAAAGTGAACAGTTCGCGGTAGTCTCTGGGAGGGTTCCGTCCTTTTTATCTGGAGGGTTTGATGTCCGCCACCACCCCGCCTTCGGGCACGAGCGGGCGCCTGGATCGCCGCAATCGGCGTGGTCTGATGGCCGTCCTTAGCGGTGTAACGGTCTTGGCGCTCGCCGCTCCAGCTGCCTGGGCGGATGAGGTTTCCGACATCGAAGATGAGCTCGATCGCGTCCGCAGCCAACTAGCCGACACCGCATCAACGGTGGCCGAAGTTGAAGTTGCCATGGCCGATCAAAACTCCCGACTCGAAGCCGTCACCGTTGACGCCATGGTGGCGCGAGAAGACCACGTTGAAGCCGTCATTGCATTAGAAAAGCGTGAAGAAGAATCGGACGTCGCCCAACAGAAGGCTTCGAAGGCATCTAAAAATGCTGAGGAAGCCCGCAAAGATCTTGCCCGTGTGGCGTTGCAAGCTGAACGCAGCGGAACTTCGTTAACCCAACTCGAGGCATTCGTCACTGCGGACGGTTTTGAAAATGTCGTGGCGCGCTCCGAAGCTTACGGTCTTGTCGGGAGCCACGTCGCCGATGCGGAGCAAAAACTGCGCGCGGCCCGGCTCGTGGCGGACACCTTAGCTGAGCGGGCCGATCAAGCGGTGACGGCGGCAGCATCTGCGGCTGAGGAAGCACAATCGGCACTGGCCGCCTATGAAGAGGCGGAAGAACTGGCCGAACTGGCAGTGGCGGAAACGGAGCAAGTCTATGACGATCTGCTCATCCGCATGGCAAACCTGCGCGGCACCTCGATCGAATTAGAACAGGCCCGGCAAGAGGAACGGGAAGCCGAACGCATCCGCCGGCAAGAAGAAGAAATCATGAACTGGCCCGGACCGGCTGAATCCGGCTCGGGATCCTCCAACTCCAGACCGGCCGAACCGGTAGATAACCCGCGGCCGCAACCGTCGCCGTCCCAAAGTAATTCTCCATCGCCAACTGCCACATCGTCGCCGACGCCGACTCCGACCCGGACCTCAACTCCGACTCCGACGCGGACCTCGACGCCAACTCCGAAGCCGACAAAGACGGAAAAACCCAAACCGGAGCCGCCCAGCGGGGGCAGCTCCGTCGGTTCGGCTACAAAGGGTAAAAATGCGCTGGCGTGGGCGCGGAAACAACTGGGCAAGCCCTATGTTTATGGCGCGGCGGGCCCGAACTCTTTTGACTGTTCGGGTTTGACGATGCGCGCGTGGCAGCACGGGGCGAGCGTGTCGCTGATGCGCACCAGCCGCGACCAATATCGGACGGCCAAGAAGATCGCGTATAGCGATTTGCGTCCCGGTGATCTGGTGTTTTGGGGCACCAACCCCAATGACCCAAGTTCGGTTTACCACGTGGCGATGTATGCCGGGAATAACACCGTGGTCGAGGCCCCGCGCACCGGTTTGAATGTGCGTGAGATTTCGCTGGCGCAGCGCGGAACGTCGAATATGATGCCGTATGGCGGCCGGCCTTAGCGCCGGCTAACCCAGCGGCGGCCGGCCCTAGCTGCGGCCGCTCCGCTTACATTTCCGGCGGGATGGCCCCGTCGACGTCCTTACCGCCACTGTCTAAGAAGCGCTGCCGCGAGCGGCGAATTTCCTCTTCAGCCGCCGCCCGATCCACCCAGTGGGCTCCCTCTACTGATTTGCCCGGCTCGAGTTCTTTATAAACCTCGAAGAAGTGTTGAATTTCTAGGCGGTGGAACTCCGAGACGTCCTCGATGTCTTGGCGCCACTGCGCGCGGCGATCCCCAAGCGGAACGCACAGCACCTTGTCGTCGCCCCCGGCCTCATCGCGCATCCGGAACATGCCCAGCGCGCGGGCCCGAATCAGGCAGCCGGGAAAGGTTGGTTCTTCGAGAAGTACGAGCGCGTCGAGCGGGTCACCGTCTTCCCCGAGCGTGCCCTCAATAAACCCGTAGTCGTCGGGGTAGCGGGTTGAGGTGAATAGCATCCGATCGAGCCGGATACGCCCGGAAGTGTGGTCCACCTCGTATTTATTGCGCTGCCCCTTGGGGATCTCGATTGTGACGTCGAACTGCACGTGTGCTCCTCAGTAGTGTTCGCCAGGTAAATATACGGCGTCCCGGCCGGTCCGCGCGCTACCCTTATCTACAACAGCCTCGTTGCGTCATCCAGGCCGGATGGCCTCTAGTCTGGCCCAAAGCGGGGGAGGGTGACGAATTCAGCCCCCAACTTGTGACCGCTTAACGCCGGACGCGGGAAATGCGGCAGGGAAAATCAGGAAGGGTTTGCGTGAGAAAGTCGCGGAAGACGGGCGTCACCGTCCTGGTGCTCGCGCTCGTGGTGGGCGGCTACGTCGCGGCTGACGCCTACGACATCGTCCCCGGTGTTTTAACGCTCGAGCCCCCACCACCTGACCCACAAGCCCCCGCCGCCGCCCCCGGTGCAATCGCTCCGCCCACTGGCCCCGAACCGGACTGGACACTGAGCGCTGATGCCCCGATGCCCGATACTTCCGAGCTGCAGGCCATCATTAAAAAACGCGCCGATTCCGAAATTGCCGATGCGCTGAGCGCTTATGTAGTCGACGCGCAAACCGGGACCGTCCTGCTCGATCATGAGGCCACGACCGCTCGAACTCCGGCGTCTACGGCAAAGCTCTTTTCCGGGCTGCTAGCTCTCGACGTGCTGGGTCCCAACCGCACGCTAACGACCAAGGTTGTCCAGGGCAGCGCCGATGAGGTGGTTTTGGTGGGCGGCGGGGACGTATTACTGGGAGTGGATGACAGCGACCCGGAAGCGCTGGTAGGCCGCGCGGGACTGGGCACCTTAGCGGCGGAGACCGAGCGTCACTTGTCTTTAAAGGGCACCAAATCGGTACGCGTGGTCCTTGATGACACCCTGTTTGAGGGAAATGACATTCATCCGAGTTGGAACCCTGACCTTGTCGACGCCCACCTGGCCCCGCCTATCACGCCCATCGCGATCAATGAGGGCAAATTACGCGACCCGCAGTATGCAGATGACTCCTCCCCACCGCGGTATAAAGACATGGCCTTGGACGCCGCCCAGGTCTTCGCAGCCGCCCTGGAAGAGCGCGGGATCACCGTGGAGGGCAACGTCACGCGCGGCACCCAACCCAAAGAGGCAGAAACCATCGCTGCAGTCCAATCAGCCCCGGTCGCAGAAATCGCCCACCAGGCACTCCTAGTCTCCGACAACGTCTTGGCCGAGGTTTTGGCCCGCCTCATCGCCCTGGAAATCGGCTACCCGGCCAGCTTCTCCGGCGGCGCCCAGGCCATGGCCCACCAACTGGAAAAAATGGACTTAGACACCGCCGGCGTCAAACTCGTCGATGGCAGCGGACTCTCGCCCGAGGCACTCATCACCCCGCGCCTGGAAGTGCAGCTTTTGAAGTACGCGCTGGAAAACCCCGCAATGAAGGACGGCGTCGCCCACCTTCCGGTTGCTGGCTTGAGCGGGACGCTGAGTTCTCGGATCGAAAAATCGCAGGGGAGCGGCACGGTGCGCGCCAAAACCGGGGGCCTGACCGGTGTGCGTTCGCTGGCGGGAACGATTGTGACTGCCGATCAACGACTTCTGATTTTTTCGATCATGGCTGATCCCAACTTTCCGGACGGCGGTTGGATCGCCCAGCGCAACATCGATGCGATCGCTCAGGACATCGCCGCCTGCGGCTGTCAGGAACCCGCAGGTGATTAGGCGCCCGGAATTGTTCATGACTACGGTTGAACTGTGACGACAACGCCGCTGGACTGGAAACTCGCTCAAGACACTGCCGCTCGCCTGGCGCGCCCGGGCCCGAAAGCAAGCCTGATGGAACGGCGCGAACTCATCGCAGATTTGCGCCGCAGCGCCAGTGATGCCGTCGCAGTAGTTGCCGACACCACCGAATTAGCCCCGGCCAATGAGGCACAGGTGCTCGTTTTGGACCGGGCAAACTGGTCGCGCAGCGTGATCGCGGGCCTATCGACCATGATCGGTCCAGCTGTCCCGAAAACAACGCCGGGAACCGCCCGCGGCGCCGGATTCGAAGTTGGGGCGCTGGTCGCGATTTTGGCCTCGCGGGTGCTGGGGCAATATGACCCGTGGGCCGGGACCGAACCGGGCCGGCTCTCTTTGGTGGCGCCCAACGTGCTGGCCGCCGAAAAGGCCCTGGATGCGAACCCGCAGGCATTTCGCATGTGGGTGTGCCTGCACGAACAAACGCACGTCACGCAGTTCGCCAATGCGCCGTGGCTCAGTGAATATATTTCCACCAGCGCCCAAGAACTAACTTCGTCACTGATGAACCGCGAGGCAGCCCGCGAGCGGCTATCCACGCTGCTGCACGGACTGGTCGAATCGCTGCGTGACCCCAAGAGTCCCTCACTCTTAGAGGTAACCGCCTCCGATGCCGAGTTGGAAATGCTGGACCGCATCACGGCGGTCATGTCGCTGCTGGAGGGCCATGCCGACGTGATCATGGACGATGTTGGCGAGGAAATTGTTCCGGGGGTCACGGCAATCCGTAAAGCTTTCGATCAGCGCCGCGCCGGCAAGAGCAAGGACCGCAAGAACACCTGGGATCAAATCGTGCGCAGAATTTTGGGGTTGGACACCAAGATCGCCCAGTACCGGGAGGGCGCCCACTTCGTGCGCTCGGTGGAAAAAAGCGTCGGACGGGCGGGTCTAAACCGCGTGTGGGAGTCCGCCGAAATGCTGCCCACCATTGAAGAATTGCGCCAGCCCGAACGCTGGGTTGCGCGCGTGCACCCCTAACTAATACCGCAATGCCCCCT
>DAHVRJ010000020.1:0-3242 GCA_027322505.1 Demequinaceae bacterium | reverse complement strand
TCGTCTCCAGTATACCTGCCTTATCCGCAAACCTTAACCGCAGTGGCCAGATTTGCGTTCGCGGTCTGGTGATATTTTTTTGCTTGCTACATCTTTCGTTTTGGGCTACCAAATTTGTGGTCACCCGTCATGCCCGGTATCCTGACGGCAAATGCCGAAAGGATGTCAACGATGGCTATAGATACCGTCAAACAGGTTGATTACGCGCAGCCCATTTTCAAGTACCCGGGCGGCAAACGCCAATTGCTCCCGCAACTCTGGGCCGCGCGGCCTGACCGCTGGCATCGCTATGCGGAACCCTTCGCTGGCGGCGCGGCGCTGTACTTTCGTGTGGCGCCGGAGCGTGCCTATCTAAGCGATCAGAATCTGGATGTGATTACCGTGTATCAGGTTGTGCGAGATCATTTGGATGCCCTGTTGGCGGACTTGCAACGGCATGTGAATGAAGAAGACTACTTTTATGCTTTGCGGGCCCAAGACCCGGCGGAGTTGTCACCCGTGGAACGGGCGTCGCGGATTCTCGCGCTGTTGCGCATGTGTTATTCGGGCGTCTACCGTGTTAATCGTCTGGGACAATTTAACGTTCCTTTTGGGCACTATCCCCATCCGGATCTCGTTCGGGCAGCCAAACTTCGTGCCGCGCATTCGGTGCTTCAAACAACCGAAATCCACCACGCGGACTTTTCCCGGGTTGTCGATTTTGCCCGGCCCGGCGATTGGCTCTACCTCGATCCTCCATACCAGAAGGTTTCCAATACCGCTAATTTCACGGCGTACACGGCCCAGGGGTTTGGGTGGGCGGACCAAATCCGGGTGGCCGAGCTCATGGCGACCCTTGCGCACCGCGGTTGTTTTGTAATGGCCTCCAACGCGGACACGCCAGCGGTTCGCGATCTGTATCGCGAGTGGCACATTCATCCGGTGATGGCGCGACGTTCCGTCAACGCAGACCCAGCGCGCCGGGCAGGCGCACCCGAAGTGATCATTACCACTTATCTGCCGGCAAGCCAGGTCAGCGACGTGTGAGTTACCCCTCGAACGGCAGTCCTGTAAATGAAGAAGACGTGCTAAACCAGTGTCCGAACGCCAATGTGTGCTGCGCCGCGCCATGGGACAATAGGATGAGCACCAAAGCCGCCCCGGCAGGAGCAAACGCCAGCAAACGCCGTAGCATGAGATCCCCCCCCTTCCAGTTTTGCGACTATCTTAACACATCGTTCGAGTATGATAACGGAAAATGTATCGGTCGTGGAAAAAGTCGCCATCGAAAAAAGGAGTTCCGTGCCCTAAACCGAACCCTTTTAATTGTTATGTGATTTGGCTGACAATCGTTTTCGGAGAGGTTTTGGAAATTTGAGACTTTAGTGCCGGCGTCGAGCGGACGCGAACGGGAGTGAAAACAGCGATGAACCGCACACAGGCCGAAATGAAAGCCTTTGGTGAGAAAGTAAAAATGTATCGTAAACAGTTGGGGCTGACGCAGCGTGATTTTCTGCCAAAGTTCAGTCACACAATGATCGCACGGTATGAAAACGGCAAAGCCATGCCACGTGGACGCCGCTTGTGGGATCTGGCGGAGGTTCTAAAGGTTCATCCGGACGATCTCGTTCCCCCGAGCGCGCAAGCGTTGTCCATGACGCGCCACCGGTCCTATTCCCGCGCCATCGACGCGATGAACTGCGGTGACTGGGATGCGGCCTTTCAAGCGGCGCAAGATTTCTCGCGGTTGGCGTTTCGCCTGGGCGATTCCAACCTCATTGACCAGAGCCACATCTTATTCGCCAACATCACACCGCATATTGACGAGGACGCGTTGGTTTTGGGAGTGCTCCGCAGCACCCGGGATCTCGTGACCTTGCGGAAACTTGTAACGAAGGCATTCCATTCGGGGCATTGGCAATGGGCACTGTTGATCAACGAGGCTGAATGGCGCCTCATCCATGAGGGCGCGGCGTTCAACGAAGAAGACTATGGCCGTATCATTCGTAACCGTGGTCGCATCCACATGGAAGTGGGCAACTTCGCGGACGCGGTGGCGTGGTACCAGCGGGCCCAGGAGCTTGCTAAACACCGTCAAACCGCGATGCTGTTCCACGCCACCCTCTTGTCGGCCGCCGAAAGCTGTTTGCATGGCGGGCTGCCGATGCCGGATCTCACGGGGCTTGAGCTCCACGTGACGGAAAGTCGGATGCTCTGGCGCGGTTATTGGCATTTGCGCGGGCTCGACGCATGGCGACGCCATGATTGGGCGGACCTGTCGCGTGTCTTGCAGCAGGCGCAGGAGACCTTCATTTGGCCCGATGGGCGGGATGATCTCTTGATGGAAGGACTCACGGCCGTCTTGCGGGTTCATCAAGGGGCTGACGGCGCTCTCGAACGCTTTGAACAGGTTTTGCAGTTGCGGAATATTGATGAGGTGGCCGGAGACGGGGCGCGCCGTGACTTGCTCTGCGACTACTTGCAATTGCTGTTGGACATGGACCATCCAGCTGCCCCGCTCGAGTGGGCCACCGCTGTCTATGCGGCCCATACCACAGACCGTCCCGGCTGGGTCCGGTATTACTTGCAGCGGCCGCCGGAGATCATCAACTGGGCCGCTATTCCCATGGATGTGCGGGCCGTCGTGGAGCAAATCATGGACGCGCCGCCAGGACTCACGCAGGACGAACTGGTGGCGGAGGATCAAAGTGCGCATTAGCCCGTTCGCGGGGCACTAAATGATCGCCAGATTTTCGACATGGAGGTCGTAGGTCGCCAACCAGTATGCGAAGTTGCCACTGTCTCCCCAATACGGTTGATGACAGATCAGACGGACTGCGTGCCGATGGGACAGTTCGATGATGGTAATGGGCACCCAGACGCGATAGTCGATGCCGGCGGTAATGTCGCTCGGGTCGTATGCTTCGACGACGAGCAGTTGGGTGTGATGTTGCGGGTCTGGTGCGAGAAAACAAATAATGGGGTCCCCTATGATCCCGTCTGTTTGTTCCTCGCTGAGTTCACGCTGCCCGTCGTCATCGTCGGCCCAGACCTCAATATCGGTAACGTCGGCAAGCAGCCCTCGTTCTTTCATCCATACCAAAAAATCTCTAAATTTCAACTACGTTTGTCCCCTCGCTAAATATTCGCTGTGATCAATGTTCTTTATTGGGAAGAGTACGGCATTGATCCAGACAAATCCTTTTCCTTGTTTTTGGTACCATTGTTCCGGGGGCTTCCTCTGGTGTGTTGCCCGCCCTATC
>DAHVRJ010000018.1:0-10071 GCA_027322505.1 Demequinaceae bacterium | reverse complement strand
CTGCCTCAGTGACCTTTGGAGCGCCGTCCATGTAATACTCGAAGGCTCGCTCGGTGCCACCTGCTTCGACCATCATGATCGCGACATCGTCGCCGACAACACGGCCGGCAACGACCATCTCGAAGACGGCGTTTTCCGCATCAGAGAACTTCGGGAAAGCAACCCATTGGCCATCGATCAGCGAGATGCGCACGCTACCAATGGGACCGGTAAACGGAAGACCGGAAAGCTGGGTTGATAGGGACGCCGCATTGATCGCTAGGACGTCGTAGCGCTCGTCGGGCTGCTGGGCCATAACGGTGATTACTACTTGGACCTCATTGCGTAAGCCCGAAACAAATGACGGGCGCAGCGGCCTATCAATCAACCGGCAGGTAAGGATCGCATCGGTTGATGGGCGACCCTCGCGGCGGAAGAACGAGCCGGGAATCCGCCCGGCGGCATACATGCGCTCTTCGACATCGACGGTCAACGGGAAGAAATCAAAGTGATCCTTCGGCGTCTTTGAGGCGGTCGTGGTGGACAACAACATTGTGTCGCCGTCAAGGTAGGCCGCCACTGAACCATCAGCCTGGCGGGCTAGGCCACCTGTTTCAAAGCGGATCGTCCGCTCACCAAAGCGACCGTTATCAATGGTCGCTTCTACAGATTGAATATCAGGACCTTCCATGAAGGGCCCCTCCTTTAAATTTAGGCGCCGGGGCTGGAAGCGGTCTTCGATCGAGGCCCACGCTCTGATTCACTTACTTCAGAGGCGGAGGCCACTACCGAGGACCGCAGCATGCGGCGCTGCTTTCGGTATTACATGCAGTAATGGCCCGCTGGGAAACCTAGCGGGCCATTACTTAAAAACTATCGACGCAGACCAAGCCGCTCCAAGAGTGCGCGGTAGCGTTGAATGTCGAGCTTCTCAAGGTATCCGAGAAGTCGACGACGCTGACCGACGATTAACAGCAGGCCACGACGAGAGTGGTGGTCATGCTCGTGTTCTTTTAGATGCTCGGTGAGGTCGTTAATACGCTGGCTAAGAAGCGCGATCTGCACTTCGGGGGAACCGGTATCGCCCTCATGGGTCGCGTACTCGGAAATGATCTTCTGCTTTACAGCGGCATCGAGGGCCACGATTCTCCTTCTGGGTTGTTGCGCGGCGCTCCGGGGCATGTTCACCCGGGCTCTATCTAGCCCGCGGCCGTTCTTACGGCATCGGCAAGGCTATCAGTATTAATCGGCTAGACCCAACTTGGAACGCGTCTGGTCCACATCAGTTTTCATTTGGGCAATCAGGTCATCGGCGTTGTCGAACTTAATGTTGCCGCGCAAACGTCGCACAAACTCAAACGTCACCAATTCACCATAAAGTTCTAAATCGTCTCGATCCAGTACGTGCGCTTCTACGCTGCGCGTCGCATTGGCAAAGGTGGGATTGGTTCCCACAGAAATAGCTGCTGGAAGCCGCTGCCCATCGGCTCGAATCAACCAACCGGCATAAACGCCATCGCCGGGCACAAAACCGTCAATGTCCGCACCGAGGTTCGCGGTAGGAAAACCCAGCTCCCGGCCCCGCTTGAAACCCTCCACCACGGTGCCTGAAACGGTGTGCGAGCGCCCTAAAATCTCACTCACATTTGCCACCTCACCCCGGGAGAGCAGTTCGCGCGCCCACGACGATGACCAGCGTCGCCCCGTCGGCTCAGTGATCAACTTTTGGACCGTGACTTTAAAACCGAGTTCCTCGCCCAGTTCCTGCATGGTTTCGAGGTTCCCGACGTTTTGCCAACCAAAGCGAATTCCCTGGCCGGCCACCACTTCTTTGGCGTTTAAGCCCTCTAGCAAATAATTCTCAACGAATTCTTGCGGGCTTTGCCGGGCAAATTCCAAGGTGTAGTCCACAATCAAGATGGCATCCAGGCCCCAGGCTTGGAGTTGGTCAAGTCGCTGATCCAGGCCGGTTATGAGCTGGGGTCCGGCACCTGGCAAATGGACGTGGAGCGGATGGGGCCAAAACGTTACGGCCACCGCTTTTCGATTGGTCGCGCGCGCCCGCTCCATGAGTGTGTCCAAGAGCATTTCATGCCCGCGGTGGACACCATCAAAGTTTCCAATTACGACGACTGTCTCGCCAAAATCTTTTGGAACCTGATCTAGTTCACTCCAGCGCTCCACGCGCACTCCTACGACGATTTCTTTTTCAAGCGCTTACTCGGTCTAAGAATTTAGCGCTCCGCCCCTAGTGATTAGGAAGCGGGGGCAAAGACAACTACGGGCCGATACTTTTCCCCCACTGTAATCAACAGCGCAATTAAAAGACCGGACGGTGCATATCCCGCCACGGGTAATTCTTCAGTCCCTGTGGGATCTTCCCTGCGATGGGCGATCCACTTGCCGTACCCCAAATCCGCTGCCTCGGTCGAACTCAAACTACGCGCGGGAAAAAGTTGTTGCGCTGCTTGCGCCAACTCTAAAAGCGCGGGTTGAGACTGTAAGTCTTGCAGGCAATGCGCCTGATCGATGCGGTATTGCCCAACACGGGTGCGCCGCAGCCGGGTTAAATGACCGCCGGTGCGCAAGTATTGCCCCAGGTCCCGGGCCAGTGCCCGAACGTAGGTGCCAGATGAACAGGTAACCGCCACGTCGACATCAATAACGGGCGTCCCGTCCGCCAACTGATCCGCGCGCTGACTTAAGTGATCAAATGACTCAACCGTTACCGGACGCGGTGACAGTTTGACGTCCTCCCCAGCCCGCACGCGTTCATAAGCGCGTTTGCCTTCCACCTTAATTGCGCTGACGGCGGAGGGGACCTGCATGATTTGTCCCGTAAGTGCCGCAATTCCAGCTTCCAGGTCGGCCGGTGCAATATTAGTCGCGCCTGCTCGGGCCACAATCTCACCGTCAGCATCTTCTGTTGTGGTGGCAACTCCCAGGCGAATGGTGGCCTCATATGTCTTGTCGGCCCCTGTTAAGTAGTGCAAAAAACGGGTGCCTCGATTAACTCCCAAGACCAGCACGCCAGTGGCCATCGGATCCAGCGTGCCCGCGTGCCCAATGCGCCGAGTACCGAAAATTCGACGCGCCCGGCTAACCACGTCATGACTCGTAATGCCTGCCGGTTTATCAACGATGACCAGCCCGTCCGTTTCAGTTTTCACAAGATCGGGCTAGTCCTCTTGGGCGGGGTAGTTCCGCTCGGTGTCCACATCTGCGGCCCCCAGCTCATTGGAATCACCCGGCGCGGGAGATTTATAAGGGTCAGCTTCACCGGCGTACTGGGCCTGGGCGCGATTTGCTGCCAATTCCGCATCGCGGGCGGCTGCTTCAGAAAGCGCCTTGGCTAAGTTCGCAGTGGTTTCGGGAATGGCGTCCATGACGAAATCGAGCGTGGGAATAAGTCGAACGCTTAAACCGCGCCCCACCTCGCTGCGCAGCATGCCCTTGGCGCTTTCCAGCGCCTGCGCCGTCGCAACCCGTTCTTCTTCATCGCCCAATACGGTCCAAAAAACCGTTGCTTGCTGCAGATCGTTGGTTACGCGCACATCAGTGATCGTCACGTAGCCCAGGCGGGGATCCTTAACTTTTCGATCGAGCTGCTGGGCTACCAGTACCTTGATCCGATCCGCCAAGCGAGCCGCACGCGGGGACGGTGTCATGATGTTCACCCTTCCTGGTGAGTCCGTTTAAAAACTCATACATCGTTATCACTGATGATGCGAATTCGCGCGGCCAATAATTCGTGCTCGGGCCGCTGCGCGAGGAAATCTTCACATCTTTGCAATACCCGCTGGCAATGTGCATGGTCTGCGGAGACAACCGCAATTGAAACCTCAGTTCGCTGCAAAAGATCTTGGTGATCCGTCTCCGCTACCGCTACGGCGAACTTTTGATGCAGCTCGGCGGTTAGACGCCGAACCACTGACCGTTTAGATTTCAGTGACGTGAGCGGGCCGACCAAAATGTCGAAGCGTCCTAATCCAACGAACATGCCAACATCCTAGCGGGAAGAAGCCGGGTGCCGGCGGGGTTTCCTTCCCCACCGGCACCCACTTTTTGGCCAAGGAGTCACGTGATATTCGCCCGTGACCTACGGCAATACGCGGATGCTAGTCCCGCGGCTTTTCACGCATTTCGAGCACCTCGATGGTGTCACCGACCTGCAGGTCGTTAAAGGAGCCGAGCCCAATACCGCACTCGTATCCCTCGCGAACCTCAGTGACGTCATCCTTAAAGCGCCGCAGCGATTCCACGGAGAGATTATCGCCGACCACGACGCTATCTCGCAGCACGCGTGCCTTGGAATTGCGACGGATCTCGCCCGAGCGCACGATGGAACCGGCAATGTTCCCGAACTTGGAGGAGCGGAACACCTCGCGGATTTCCGCGGTACCGGTCTGCACCTCTTCGTACTCGGGTTTCAGCATGCCCTTCAACGCCGCTTCGACGTCTTCGATCGCCTGGTAGATGACCGAGTAGTAGCGAATGTCAACACCCTCGCGTTCGGCCAGTTCATTCACGCGCTCCGCGGGACGAACGTTAAAGCCCAAGATGATCGCGTTATCGACGGTCGCTAGGTTGACGTCATTTTGCGTGATCGCACCAACGCCGCGGTGGATGATGCGCAGGTCAACTTCATCGCCCACGTCCACCTTGAGCAGTGCGTCTTCCAGCGCCTCAACCGCACCCGACACATCGCCCTTGAGCACGAGGTTGAGGGTTTCAACCTTGCCCTGCTGCAGCGCTTCAGTGAAGTCTTCCAGGCTGATGCGCTTGCGTCGACGCGCGAGAAGGGCCGCGCGCTCGGCGGTCTCCCGCCGCTCGGCAATTTGACGAGCTGTGCGGTCATCGGGGGCCACTAGGAACGTATCGCCAGCGTTGGGAACCGAGGTCATACCCAGTACCTGAACGGGACGAGCCGGACCGGCTTCTTCCACCGAGTTGCCGTGCTCATCAAACATCGCGCGCACGCGCCCAAAAGCTGTGCCGGCAACGATCGCCTCACCCACGTGCAGCGTTCCGGATTGGACGAGCACGGTTGCCACGGCACCGCGCCCCTTGTCCAGGTTCGCTTCGATCGCGATGCCGCGGGCATCCCGATCGGGATTGGCGGTCAATTCCAGTGCGGCATCAGCGGTAAGGAGGACGGCCTCGAGAAGATCATCAATACCGATCGATTTGAGGGCCGAGATGTCGACAAACATGGTATCGCCGCCATATTCCTCCGCCACCAGGTTGTACTCGGTCAGCTGCTGACGAATCTTGGCCGGATTTGCCGCTTCCTTATCGATCTTGTTAACCGCGACCACAATGGGGACGCCAGCAGCTTGGGCGTGGTTTAACGCCTCAATGGTCTGCGGCATCACGCCGTCATCGGCCGCGACCACGAGAATCGCGATGTCGGTAGCCTCAGCACCGCGAGCACGCATAGCGGTAAACGCCTCGTGGCCCGGGGTGTCAACAATCGTGAGTGCTCGATCTTGGTTCTCGTGTTCCACATGGACCTGGTAGGCACCGATGTGCTGGGTAATACCGCCGGCTTCGCCACTGGCGACGTTGGCTTTACGGATCGTATCCAGCAAGCGGGTTTTACCGTGGTCAACGTGACCCATAACGGTTACTACCGGCGGGCGCGGAAGCTGATTTTCTTCGTCTGCTTCCTCTTCAGCTGCCAGGTCAATATCGAAGTCAGCCAGCAACTCACGGTCTTCGTCTTCGGCCGAAACCATCTCAATGACATAACCCAATTCGGCGCCCAAAGTACCGAAAGTGTCTTCATCGAGCGACTGCGTGGCCGTGGCCATCTCGCCGAGGTGGAAGAGCACCGTTACCAGCGCTGCGGGGTTGGCATCGATCTTGTCAGCAAAGTCGCTCAGCGTGGCTCCGTGCCGCAGACGGACCGGAGTAGAACCGTCGCCACGTGGGACCTGGACACCGCCGAGCGACGGCGCCTGCATCTGTTCAAATTCCTGGCGCTTCGCGCGCTTGGACTTTCTTCCGCGAACGGGGCGACCACCAGCGCGCCCGAAAGCACCCTGGGTACCACCGCGACCACCGCGGCCGGGACCGGGACGACCGCCACCACCGGGGCGCGGTCCAAACCCACCGGGACCACCTGGTCCGCCACCGCGGCGCCCTCCCCGACCGCCACCGCGTCCATCCCGGGCAGGTGCGCCCGGACGAGGCACAGCGGAGCGGCCCGGCATCATGCCGGGGTTGGGACGGGGGCCGCCACCGGAGCGCGTATCGCCACCGGGGCGCGTTCCCGCACCGCCGCGGCGATCACTGGGCCGGGGCATGCCCTGGCTGGAAGCGAATGGGTTATTACCGGGACGCGGGCCACCGCTTCCAGCTGATTCTGGACGGCGCGACCCACCTCGTCCACCGCCACGCCCCATTCCCTGGGTCGTGCTGAAGGGGTTATTTCCGGGGCGGGGGCCACCTCCACCGGCGCGTGGACCGGGCCGGGGGCCGGGGCGCGGACCGGGCGTGGGGCGGGGGCGATCTGCGCCGGCAGATGCGCCAGCAGCGGGTTTGGCAGGCTTGGCGGGTTTGCTCGGCTTAGCGCCATTTTGTTCCGCAGCAGGCCTAGCCGCTTTTTCTGGCCCTGTACCGGCGCCAGCGGCTGGTTTGGCGGCTTCTTCCTTAGTTTCCGGCGCGCTCTTTGCTGCTGGTTTGACCGTCTTAGGGGTCGGCGCGGCCGGCTTGGCGGGCTTGGGACCCGCTTCTTGGGCCGGTGCTGCCTTTTTGGCAGCAGCCTTCTTAGCAGGTTCTGTCTTTTGGGCCGCCTTCTTGGCGGTCTTCTTCGCGGCAGACTTTGCTGCCGAATCCTTTTTGGCGTCGGATTTTTCATCCGACTTCTCTACCTCGGGGGCAGGGAAAGCCTCCCGAAGTTTACGCACCACGGGCGCCTCAATGGTCGAAGATGGTGATTTAACGAATTCACCGAGGTCGTTTAATTTGGCAAGTACGACCTTACTTTCGATTCCAAGTTCGCGCGCGAGTTCGTAGACGCGGACCTTCTTTGCCACAACTCTCCTGTCTGGGCCCGCCCAAACAGGGTCGGACCGTCGCTAAAGCGTGTTCATCGCTGGGTACTCATCGGGGATCCATCGGCTTTTCTTCCCGCTTTCTCGTCCGATTTACCGAAACGTTTGTGTGGACATTGCTAAACCACTCAAGTAACTCGGCCGTCGCTACCGGGCCGGGTATTCGCAGCGCGCGATTAAATGCGCGGCGCTTTATTGCTTGGTTTATGCAGTTTTGATCGAGATGGAGCCAGGCTCCCCGCCCGGGCAAGCGACGCTTTTCATCAATCAATATGCGCCACTGACCGGCGTGGTTGGTGGCAACCATTCTGATCAGAGTTGATTGAGGTGCAGTCTGGCGACAGCCAATGCAGGTGCGCATTGACTGTTTACTAGACCGAAATTCTCGCACAACCTCCAAGACTCTACCCCCTCTTTACCCTAAAGTGCGTCAGCACCCCGGGTTCATAACGCAAATGTCTGCGGGTTTAGCCCGGAGTGCCGAGAAGTTTAAAGCGCCTTAATGGCGGGTTTAAACCTCAGTATCGGGGCGAATATCGATGCGGGCACCGGTTAAACGCGCTGCCAAGCGTGCGTTTTGCCCTTCCTTACCAATTGCCAGCGACAATTGGTAGTCGGGAACAATCACGCGCACCGCCCCAACTTCCGCGTCAACCACTTCGGCCGAGACCACCTTCGCGGGCGAGAGGGCATTCGAGACGAAAGCTGCTAAGTCCTCATCCCAATCAACGATGTCAATTTTTTCATCACGCAGTTCGGACACTACCGCTCGAACGCGCTGGCCCATCGGCCCGATGCAGGCGCCCTTGGGGTTTAGACCCGGCACCGTGGAGCGGACGGCAATTTTAGTGCGATAGCCGGCTTCGCGGGCCAAACCGACAATTTCGACCGTGCCGTCTGCCACCTCGGGAACCTCGTGTTCAAATAACCGACGCACCAGTTCGGGGTGAGTTCGCGATAGCCGTACTTGGGCTTGGCCCTTCATACCGCGCCGCACCTCAACTACGTAGGCGCGAAGCCGCTCGCCGTGGGGGTATTCCTCCCCCGGCGTTTGCTCCTCGGGGGGTAAGAGCGCTTCGTATCCATCTATGTCAACGCGCACCATGCGTGGATCCATTCCCTGCTGAATGGTTCCAGCTACCAATTGCCCCTCCCGGCCGTAAAATTGGCCCAGCACCTGGGCATCTTCAGCCTGGCGCATCCGCTGGATAATTACCTGGCGGGCGGTAGCAGCGGCAACGCGACCGAAATTATCCGGAGTATCTTCCCACTCGTGCACGACCGAGCCCTCTTCGTCAAGCTCTTGGGCCCATACGGCAATTGCTCCACTGCGGCGATCTATTTCCACGCGCGCATTGGGCTCCGCACCCGGGGTGTGGTGATAGGCACTAACCAGCGCCTGCTCAATGGCGCTGACGAGTACGTCCAAGGGAATATCGCGTTCACGTTCAAGCAATCGCAGCTGGGCCATATCGATATTCATTTCGACTCCCGTCCTCGCTGCGCCTGCGCGTCAGCCTTTTTCGATTTGTTGAACTCCAACCGCACCTTGGCCTGCGCAATGTCGGCGTAGTCCACTCGCTTCTTGCCGCCGGATTTAATGTCCAGTTCGACACCGTCATCAAATGCAGCAGTAATGCGGCCCTCTAAATTTTTACCGTCTTCTAACACGACGGCAACTAGTCGGCCCACTGAACGTTTCCAGTGCCGCGGCGCGGTCAACTTTCGCTCCGCGCCCGGGCTCATCACTTCCAGCGTGTAACTAGGCAGTGCGTTGGTTGCATCCGGATTGTCATCTAGTACCTGCGATAAAACCGCGGTGACATCATCTAGTTGATCAAATCCCACGTTCTCAGTGGTGTCTTCAGGCAAATCGACGATGACGCGAACGAGGGCATTTTTCCGGCCCCGCACCTCGAGGTTTTCTAGAACCATTCCGGCTGACTGGACCGCCGGTGCAATCACCTGCCGAATAACTTCTACTGGAGCCGACATTGCCCTGGGTCTCCTACCTCTTGTGCTGTTGTGACTTCTGGAGCGAGAGTCTACCTACCTACGCCATTTTGGGCGTGCCCGGAGCCGGGGAAGGTAAGTGTTTTGTGACAGTATCGAGCACGTGCATCGCAAAATCGGTCTCGTCTTGGGTCTAGGCAGCCTTTTCTTTCTCACAGCTTGTGGTCTGCGGCTAGATATCGACCCATCCAGCGAACCCGAATTGGATGCGCAGGAGGTAATCCGCACCGACGCGATCGCAGATCTTCGTCAGGTCAAAGAGCTCGCCCACGGTCTGCTGAACGAGGTCGAAGCCGATGAAAATTCGGTCCAGGTCGATGACCCGGGCGAGTTTAAGACGCTGCTGGGAGATATTGGTGTACAAACAGATCTCCATCTAGAGCTTTTAGGGGCCGAAGCTGCAGCCGAGCAAGGTCCCAGTTCCGTTACCCCGCGCGCCCTGCGAGCGGCTATTGGTTCAACCGCTTTGGATCTAACCAAGGCCACCACCGAAGCTGAGGGACAGCTGGCACGATTGCTGGGCTCGATTGCGGTGGCATTGAACTCGTGGGACACAGATATTGCGATGATGGTGCCCGCAGCCGATTCCGATAGCGAAGCGGCAGCCGCTGATGCGGGTGCGGTAACACCCCAGGAAGCCGCTTGGGCGGCAATCCCGCGGCTTGTGGATCTAAACGATCCCGCTACCGACTGGATTTCGGTCATCGGCGCTTTTGATCGGGTGGGATACCTGTTAGAAATCACCGCAGCGCGCAGTTCTGAGAACCAAGATGCGCTGCGCAAACAGGCCCTTGCCTTTCGAGACCGGGCCGACCAGTGGGCGCGGGCGCTCGCTGTTGCAGGTGGGGACGACGACCCGCGGCTTGTGAGTTATAGCTCGCCTAAGTTATCGGGCGAGTTTGCCGATGATGTCGAAGCCCTGCGCGATGAAGTGCGCGCTAGCTTGGCGGAAATTAACTTCACTTTGGGAGATCTCATCTATTCATTACCGGCGGATCAGCGCCCGACCGCCGTGGTGGAA
>DAHVRJ010000025.1:0-10145 GCA_027322505.1 Demequinaceae bacterium | reverse complement strand
TGGTGACCCGGCTGGGTTGGGCTCGATGGGGTGGGGCCGGACTGAGGGCTTGACGCCGGTACCGGATCGTTACCGGTTGAGGGGGAATCCCAGCTCGTGGGGCGGGAGTCGGGCGGAGTCGAAGAGGATGCGATCCCAGATGTTTTCCCACCGGCGGAGGATGAGGGATTCGAACCCGACCCGGTAACTGGCTCAACTACCAGATCGACACCCAGCGTTTGCCCAATCGCTTCGCGCACATGGTCTGGGTGTGGCCCGTTCACAAATGTGTTGGCCAGGGCCGGGGTGGTGAATCCCAGGCGCACCGAGGTTTCTGTCACATCAACAACCTGCGCATTTTGGCTCACCAGTACCCAGGTGACGCGGCGCAGTCGGCTGAGGGTTTCCAAGACCTCGGGCCAGCGCTGGCGCAGCGTATTGGCGTCGATACCGGCAGCGCGTTGCGGAGCGGGACGAGTGGGCGATGCACTTTCGGGCTGCTGTTTATTAGCCGGGCGCGCAGCACGGGCTGTCTCTTCCGAGGCGGGTTTGCCCGCAGAGGTCGCTTCTTCAGCAGTGCCAGGCTCTTCTTCACCAGCGGGCGGCGCTTCAGCAGGCGCAGATTCCTGCGAAGACAGGTTGGTGGTAGAGGCGGACTCAGTCAGGGAAGAAGCATTAGAATCAGCCGGGCGCGCAGGCTCAGAAGCATCATCCTGTTTCTGCGGTGGGGCGGGCTCGGAGTCTTCAGTCTGCACGGGGGCCGCGGCACGCTCAGCCGGCGCAGCAGCGGCACCTCGATCACTAGGCGCAACGGTAGTGGTGGGATCAGCCGGGGCCGAAGATGCCGGCTGACCCGAAACCAGCAAGAGGCGCGCGCACAGCAACTCCAGGTGTAACCGAGGTGAGGTTGCACCAGTCATGTCGCTGAGCGCCTCATTGGTAATGTCGGCCGATCGCGAAAGGTCAGCTGGGCTGAACAAGGAGCTCTGCGAACGCATCCGCTGCAATTGATCACCCGGCACGCCCCGCATAACCGCTTCGGCGTGCTCACCGGCCGCCGCGATAACGACCAGGTCCCGCAACCGCTCGAGTAAGTCTTCGACGAACCGGCGCGGATCATGCCCCGACTCGATGACGCGATCAACGATCTGGAACACGCTGGCACCGTCACGGGCCGCAATAGCCGACACGACGTCGTCCAAAAACGAATCAGGTGTGTATCCCAACAGGGTGGCGGCCAAGTCATAGTCGACCCCGGCCTCACCTGCGCCGGCGATGAGTTGATCTAAGACCGACAGGGTGTCGCGGACGGAGCCGCCACCGGCGCGCACAACGAGCGGCAGCACGCCGCTGCCAACCTGCACGTTTTCCTTTTCGCACAAAAACTCGAGGTAATTAATGAGTGCCTCGGGCGGAACGAGCCGGAAAGGATAGTGGTGCGTGCGGGAACGAATGGTTCCTATGACTTTTTCGGGCTCGGTCGTCGCGAAGACGAATTTCACGTGTGGGGGTGGTTCTTCCACCAGTTTTAGAAGCGCGTTAAACCCCTGCGAGGTCACCATGTGCGCTTCGTCAAGAATGAAGATCTTGTAGCGATCCCGGGCAGGGGCGAATAGGGCACGCTCGCGCAATTCGCGCGCATCATCGACACCGTTATGGCTCGCGGCATCAATCTCGACCACGTCAAGCGAGCCCGACCCCTCGCGTGCCAAATCCACGCAGGAATCACAAGTACCGCACGGGGTGTCGGTGGGTCCCTCCACGCAGTTTAAGCAGCGTGCCAGGATGCGCGCTGAAGTGGTCTTTCCGCACCCGCGCGGTCCGGAAAACAGGTAGGCATGGGTGACACGGTCCGCGCGCAGGGCTTGGCGCAGCGGGTCAGTTACGTGTTCTTGGCCGATGACATCGGCAAAAGTCTCAGGCCGATAGCGGCGATACAGCGCGGTGGTCACTCTATGACTCTAACGCCCCCGACTGACAGTGTGGAAAAGAAAGGACCCCTCGCACACCCGCTAGAGCCCGCCTGCCCTTGCTGCCTTCCGGCCCTGGGGGAGTTGAGCGAGATAACGCCGCACGAGGGGTCGCACCCTAGGATAACTCACGCGATGCAAAAGTGACGCCGTGGGCATGCCCGATACCCAGCGGGTCTGGCGCCGAGGCGGTCCCGGTCTGACCACTCATGAGGTGTCCCAATCTGATGCCGGAGTGCCTATTGGCCAGCAGAAAAGTCACCTAGAGAACCGGGGGCATGGGCCACAATTTAAAGCCCTGAATCCGATGGGCTAGCATGTTTCCCGCGACTGTGAGTTTCTAGCGAAATTCACTGTCGACCAGGAGGATTCGCATAGCGGCCTAGTGCGCACGCTTGGAAAGCGTGTTGGGTGAAAGCCCTCGAGGGTTCGAATCCCTCATCCTCCGCCACGGATTATTACGCCAAAGGCGCCATCGCTCGCCGGATGACGTCCAAAATCTTTGCTGCGGGTTGCGGCAGCTGGCCTGCCTCGCGGATTTGGGGGAAGTTTCCACTCGCTGCCCAAATCGCGTGTAGGGGCCGCGGTGGCGGCGCCTCAAGCCATTCCATTTCGCGCACTTTTCCGGTCCGCACCGCCTCTTGCACTGCCAGTTCGCTCAAAACGGCCGGTCCGACTCCGGCGGCAACGGCCTGCACGATGGCCGTATTGGAATCGAATTGCGCGATCGCGCTGGGCCGCTGCGGTAAAAGCTGATCCAACATCGCGCGGGTTCCCGAGCCAGGTTCACGCTCCACCAGCGCCACTTCACCCAGGCCAGCCAGTGTTATTACATTGGCCCTGGCCGCTGCGACCGGGGTTTCGCTCGGCTCATCATCCGTAGGCGAGGTGAACCTGTCAGCCTTGAGCGGCGCGGTCCCGCCATCTACAGACCCCGTGCCCTTAACAGCGCCGGGAGGCGCAATCACGACCAGCCGGTCGTGCGTCAACACTTCGCTGTGCACGGTTGCGGGCAGGTCCGGGGTTTCCACAAACCCCAGCGGCGCCTGCCCCGAAACAACATCGGCAATGACCGCCTCGGAATTGTCCACATGAAACGACACCCGCAGCTCCGGTAGCTCACGCGCGAAGGCCCCCAGCCACTGCGGAACCAGATGTTCCCCGACCGTCCGACTTGCCGCCAAGTGCAAATCCGTTGTCGCCTGGCCATCGAAACTGCGCGCCAATTTATGCAACTGGCCATACTCAGCCAGCACCGCGCGGGCCTGCCCAACAACTGCCGCGCCCTGGGACGTCAAAGTGGATCCCAGCGGCGTACGCCGCACCAGCGCATAGCCAAGTTCACGTTCAATACTCGCAAGCGCCCGCGACGCCGTGGGCTGGGTCATTCCGACCACGCGCGCGGCTGCTCCCACTCCCCCGCGTTCTTCTAATTCGAGCAAAAAGCGAAGAACTCGCGGCGCTAGCAGCCGCTCTAACACGTCATCGGCGTCGCTTGAAAAACTTTGCGCATCCACATCGCGCCCGCCGGCCTGGGTGGTCATGCCTAAATTGTATGACCTGATACAAAAACCGCTCGAGCACCTTCCGCCCACGCGATACAAATGGGGTCTATGACAAAATCCTCCAACGCACCGGTTCGGGCGTCACCTTTTGCGCGGCCGTGGGCCTGGGAACGGTTTTATTAGGGACGGCGGCTCCCGGCCTCAGCCCGCTATTGATCGCCATCATCTTGGGCGCGGTTTTGCGAAACATTATTCGGCTACCCGAATCATGGGAACCGGGTATCCAGTTCGCGGCCAAGCGCATCTTGCGCTGGGGCGTGGTGCTGCTGGGCTTACAGATTTCTTTGAAGACCGTGCTGGATCTGGGACCACAAGTGCTAGTTCTGATCGTCAGCGCGGTGGGAATTACATTTTTGGGCACCTTGGGACTGGGGCGGCTTTTGAAGGTCGACTCGGAGCTAACCCTGCTGATTGCTTCCGGGTTTTCCATCTGCGGGGCCGCGGCCGTAGCTGGGGTGCAAGGAACACTACGCGCGGCGGAAGAAAAAGTTGCCGCCGCCATCGCGCTAGTCGTCTTATTTGGCACGCTAATGATTCCAACCACCGTGGCCCTCATGGCCGCGCTGGGTTTTGGCGGAGATCAAACCGGAGTCTTTATCGGGGCCACTACCCACGAGGTGGCGCAGGTTGTTGCGGCGGCCGGCATCGCCGGAGGTGGAGCGGTGCTGGCTATTGCTGTGACGGTGAAGCTGGCCCGCGTCGCGCTTTTAGCGCCCGTGGTCGCTGGAGTTGCACTGGTTCGCCAGCGCAGCGCCCCGGTGTCCGCCAATCAAAAACGCCCACCACTGCTGCCGCTTTTCGTAGTCGGTTTTATCGCGATGATGGTCGTGGCGACGCTCGACTTTGTTCCGGCCCCGGTGCTGGATGCCGCGAGCTTGGTGCAGCAGTTCTTGCTCGCCACCGCCATGTTTGCACTCGGATTGGGCGTCCATTTTAAATCGCTGAAGAAACTGGGCGCCCGCCCGTTGCTACTGGGCCTAACGAGCACTGCACTGATTATTAGCGTCGGCCTTAGCGCGTTATACCTGGGCGTTGGGGCGTAACGGGCTGGCTCTATCTAGGCAGCGGTGCGCAGGCAGCTGAAAACCCTTGACAGGACCGTCTGATGCGCGGCTAAAAATGCGCCCGCGTCCGGGGCGGCCAACAATGAAAGGCCAACACAACCTATGGCAACTCATTGAAGGGACCTGTCGTGACACACTTCACGTCATCTGAGACACACCAAAGCAGCGCATCGCCGCCTACCGTTTCGCGCTGGGCCGATGAGTTAGGAAAAAACCAAGCGCTTGACACGGTTTCCGCCCCACTGCGTCCGCTTGCCAAAATCTTCACCCACAATAGTTCGGTGCGGAATGTTTTAAAGGGCAACTTCATGGGGCACGCCCTCCACCCGCTATTGACGGACTTACCGATGGGATTTTGGATGTCGGCCCTCACCCTGGATTTTGTATCTCCCCGAGCCAGCAAGCGCGCCAGTCAGCGCCTTATCGGTTTGGGAATTTTGTCCGCACTCCCGACTGCCGCGGCCGGGCTGGTGGAGTGGAGCGAGACCGCGCCCGAAGATTCCCGCCTTGGTGCAGTGCACGCGATGGGAAATACCGCGGCTCTCGCTGCCTTCAGCGCTTCCTATCTTTGCCGCCGGCGCGGACGGGTAGGTCGAGGTCGGGTTCTCGGACTTGCCGGTGGCGCTGTTTTGGCCGTATCGGGATTTTTGGGCGGTCATTTAGCGATTGCTCGCAAGGTTGGTAGCCACACGACTTCGAACTAGTCGGAAGTCTTTACCGCCTATAACGCTCCACAAATGCGCGCATCAGGCGTGCGGGCTCAATTGGATTTGAGGCACGTAAATTAGCCACAATCCGGTCAAAGTCTTCTGGTGGAAAATAGCCGGCGTCGCGGTAAACCATGACCCGGCTGATTACGCCGTCAACGTCTAATTCTGGGTGAAACTGGGTGACATATAAGTTCTCGCGCACGCGAAACGCCTGGACGGGGCAGGCTTCAGAGGTGGCCAGTAACACGGCCTGTGGCGGCAAGATGCTGCAAGCTTCCTTGTGCCCGACCAAGCCATCGAAGCGGGCCGGCAACTGATTGAAGAGGGCATCTTTTTGGCCCGCGTCAGTTAGCCGCACCTCTACCGCGCCGGGTTCTTCACCGTACTGGCGGTCGATCGTTCCCCCTAGAAAGCCGCCCAGGATTCCGATTCCAAAGCAAGCGCCAAAAAATGGGAAATCACGATCGACAATTTCATCCAGCAGCGGCACTAATTCCGCTTCAAACCGCAATTGCACGGCCGGCTTTTCTGCTTCGGCATCGGAGGCGTTGAACGGTCCGCCGCCCAAAATAACGCCGGAATAGTCGTCTAACTTAATCGGCGGCAGGGGCTCGCTTTCCATGCGAATGGTGTGCAGTTCCCCATCACTTAGCCCTCCCGCACGCAAGAAACCCTCCCGCTCTTCCCGCGCGGCAACGTCCTCGGGCCGAGACGCGAGGAGTAAGAAAGGTTTCATGGTCTTAGATGCTAGTTGGCGCTAATCCGCAGCTAGACAGCAACTACGCGCCGCGGATGCTTTTGGGGCCCTATGCAAATTGTGGTTTCATTCTCAGCGCGAAAAAACATATGCTGGTGCCGTGATTTTTAAAGGAGTTGGCGACGGGCGCCCCTACCCCGACCATGGCTTGGAAACGAACACCCAGTGGGCCGATATACCACCGCGCCAGGTCCGCCTAGATGAACTCGTCACTACCAAAGCAACTTTAGATCTCACCTCACTGCTGGCGGAAGACTCCACCTTTTATGGCGATCTTTTCGCCCATGTTGTGAGTTGGAATGGTGAGCTATACCTGGAAGACGGGCTCCATCGAGCGGTCCGCGCCGCGTTGCAACAGCGCGCTTTTTTACATGCCCGGGTATTGGAACTAAATAGTTAAGTCATCAGCGGTAGGCTCTGATGCTGTGAGCAGCCCGAACGAACCAAATAGCAGCGCATACCGCGCCCGTTCCAAGCGCAAGCAAAATCGGCGCGTGCGCCAAACAGTAATTTTTGGTTCGATTTGTGGTGCCATGCTCTTGGCGCTGCTTTTTTCTTACTCCATATATAGCGGGACCATCGACGGTCCGTTTGATATTGCATTCACCTCCGATAAGGAGGACGCGCAAGCCCCCGCACCCCCGCCGTGCCCGGGGCCGGAAGACACGCCCGTTACCTACAGCGATGTGGAATTAAATATCTACAACACGACCGACGTTTCCGGGCTTGCCGCTGCCGCGAGCGACGCATTTCACGAACGCGGATTTGAAGTTCTTGAAGTTTCCAACGAAGACATACCGGTAACAGGTACGGCCGAACTGCGCTTTGGCCCGCACGCGATCGCCGAGGCCTACACCGTTGAAGCCCAATTAGATGGCGCGCTGCTGCGGCTTGACGAAGATCGCACCGACACCGTAGTCGATGTACTACTGGGCGAAAGCTATGACGAGTTGCAGCCCACCGAAGTGATCGAACTGGTGCCCGATGAGCCACTGGACCCGCTGCCCGACTGTGTGCCGGTGACAGTTCCAGATGCGGACCCGGAAGATCCGGCTGATGAAGATGGCGGGTCAGAAGATGGCTCTGATGCAGACGCTGATGAAGAATCAAGTGATGACTCGAGCGAAGCCAGCGAGTAGTTTTTCGTTCCACCATCGCTCCCAGTCGTCGAGTTCGTGACCGGGCTAAAGTCAACGGGCGCGCCAAATGATGCTTTGCGGACCGCGCGGCGCAATACTGCCAAGATTGCTGGGCCTAAAACGAGTATCGCCACAACATTGGTGATCGCCCGGCCGGTGTCCCAACCACCGGTTGAAGTCACGAGAGTAAAGACGGTAAATCGCTTTAGATTAGCCAAAACGGAGTCCCCGGGGATGAAGGCTAAGGAGCTGTCCGCGCCGGAACTCCCGGCCATCATGGGCCAAAACCACATGTTCATTAGCGCGCCAAAAGCGTAAGCCGAAATCGCGCCGTAGGCGGCGAGCATGATGACTTCTGCCCGGCCCGTAACGCGCTTGGGCAGCAGCCCCGCCCCCAGCCCGATCCAGGCGGAGGTGAGCATTTGGAAGGGCAGCCAGGGACCAACCCCGGCCGTCAGCAGCGCGGAGGCGAATAGCGAGATGCTGCCCAGCGCAAAGCCAAATCCTGCTCCGTAAACCCGGCCCGCCAAAATGAGTAAGAAGAACACGGTTTCAACGCCCCCTAGGCCAGCTCCCAGCGGGCGCAGGGCGGCGTTAACGGCTGCTAAAACTCCCAGCATTGCCAGCGCTTTGGAGTCCATCCCGCCCTCGGACATTTGGGCTAAAACCGTGAACACCACAACGGGCAAAATGGCGATGAACAACAGTGGTGCTTCGATGACATCGCTTACTTCACTGTCACCAGGAGTGGCAATTAGGGGCCATAAAATCACCGCCAGGCCTGCAAGAGAGGCAAAAGTTAGGACCAGCGCAGTGCGGCGCCCGACTGGAATAGTCACCGCGTGATCGGCTTTCATGCCCCCTCCTTACCGGATACTGTGGCTGGTTCTAGGTGTGTGTAAACCTGTTCGACAGTCAGCCACTGTGGTCCGATGATCTTGGCTATTTGCGGTGCGAAGGCGGGTGAGGCGCCTATGACTGCGGGCGCGGGCCCGTCCGCGACAATCTCACCTTCTGCCATGACCACCACACGGTCTGCGACCCGGGCGACCACCTCGACATCGTGCGTGGCCAGAACAACTGCAGTGCCGTCGTCCGCAATTGATCGCAAAATGGCAATCAGCGTGTTCTTGGCGGGTAGGTCGAGGCCGCGGGTGGGTTCATCGAGCAATAACACGCGCGGGCGGGCGGTGAGTTGAATCGCTAGGACGAGGCTGAGGCGCTGCCCCTCGGAGAGGTCGCGCGGGTGGTTTGCGGGGTCGATGCCGGGTGTGAACTGGCACAGCAGATTAAGGCAGGTGCCCGCGGGGGCGTCCGCATCGCGATCGGCTTGGTCGCATTCGGTAGCGACGGTTTCGTAGTACAGCAGGTCACCGGGTGTTTGCGGCACTAACCCGACAACGGCGCGAGCGGCAGCGGGAGCAAGCTTTTTCGTGTCCTGCCCACCGACTTGCACGATTCCGCCGGTTCGGCGCCCCGAACCCTGCCATGCCCACAGCAGTGAAGATTTTCCAGATCCATTGCGTCCCATGAGCGCGGTGATTTCGCCGAAATGTAGGTCGGTGTTAACGCCCCGCACGGCGCGAGTTTGCGGGTAATTAACGACGACGTCTCGTCCTTGCAGGACTACCTCACCCCAGGGTCGCGGTTGGGATTGTGGGCCGGCCGAGTTCGCGGCCGCATCCGAGGCGGCGCCAGGCGAGTCCTCGGCGCGCGTATCCGCCGGGCGAGCAGTCATCAGTTGGGAGCGCAGTTGCTTGGCGGCCCGGCGCGCATCGCGAATAGACAGGGGCAGCGGTGTCCAACCTGCGCGCTTTCCGAGTTGAATTATTGGCGGAGCCAGGGGCGAGTTTGCCAGTTGATCCCCTGGCGATCCGACCGTCACTTCGCCGTCTTGCA
Organism: Demequinaceae bacterium; assembly: GCA_027322505.1. Taxonomy (GTDB): domain Bacteria; phylum Actinomycetota; class Actinomycetes; order Actinomycetales; family JAJYRW01; genus JAJYRW01. The sequence goes on along the minus strand of DAHVRJ010000025.1, from coordinate 1,062 downwards.
CGGTGATGATTTCGTCGGCGAACTGGATGATGCGCTCTAAGCGATGCTCCGCAACAACGGCGGTAATACCCAGATCGTGGACGAGGCGCACCAGCGTGGCCAGCACCTCTTCGGCGGCGGTTGGATCCAGCGCCGAAGTCGGCTCATCGAGCACCAGGATGCGCGGGCCCGCGGTGAGGACCGAACCTATTGCCACGCGCTGCGCCTGCCCACCCGATAACGTGCTCAACGGCCGGTCGCGTAGTTCTGCGATTCCTAGTAGATCAAGGGTTTCTTCCACCCGCTTGCGCATAACATCGGGCGGTACCGCAAGCTGTTCCATCGCGAACGCGAGCTCTTCTTCGACCGTGTCCGTTACGAAACCGGCACGGGGGTCTTGGCTGACATAACCCACCACATCGGCCAAATCGCGGGGCGGGTGATCCGCCGTGCTGCGACCAGCTACGCGGACTTGGCCCGCTAGATGGCCCCCGGTGAAGTGGGGCACGAGACCGGAAATTGCTGACAAAAACGTAGTTTTTCCGCTGCCGGTTGGGCCAGTTACAAGCGCAAAGGCGCCTTCTTCGATTTCTAGATTCACGCCGCGCAGCGTTGGTTCCAAAGCCCGTGGATAGGAGATGGTCACATTTTGAAAGGAAATCATGCGGAATCACCGGCGCTCACGGTTTGTTTTATTGCGGGTTCTGGGGCTGCGGAACGGGCCGATTCGCGTGGCTGCCGGTAAAACAGGAGGGGAACTAGGGCAAGGGCAACTCCGCCCAGCGCGATCCAGGCGGGTTCGGGCCACCACGGAGGGCCCGCGGGCGCCGTCACGGTGCTCGGATCAACTTTTTGCGCAATGAAAGCGCTACTTGCCGCCAGGAGTCCAGATGCGGAAATCAAAAGCGCCGGCCCGCTCCAGGTATCGGGCCGGTAGCGGGTGCGCTGGACCGCCTTTCCGGTCAGCCACAGCGAAAGCACCGCAATTGCCACCCCGACCAGCAACATCGGTAACCCCAGCCAGGCGGGGGTTGTTCCGTCTAAAATCCCGTATACGCCCACGGTGATTGCGCTCAAACCGAT